>JAAUSF010000078.1 GCA_012033255.1 Cyanobacteria bacterium RU_5_0 | reverse complement strand
GAAGTTTTGAGGCTAATGGAAGAACCAATTGTGGCGGTGCAAGAACTTGTTTCCATTAATTCAACTTCCGAAGAAATGTTTTGAGAGTTTGTGAATGTAGAAGTCGTTCCAGCACAACCCGACAGTTTCCATTAATTCAACTTCCGAAGAAGTTTTGAGAGCCATCCTTTGAAAGGGACTCTCAGCCTGCATTGTACACCCCTGTTTTCAAGGGGGTCAATCCTCACTGTCAACAAGCTCGATCGATTCTCAATAAGGCTATCCCGAAAACACCTGAAACCCTTGCCCAGCAAGCAACCCAAGGGGGTCAACCAAAGAATCGGGGTTTCAGCCTTTACGCGACCCCCTTGAAAGACTACCGTGTACACACCAGTCGATCGGGTTGAGATTGAACGGTGTCTAGCCCCCTAAATCCCCCAATTCTGGGGGACTTTGAGCAGGTTCGGTTCCGGGTTCGGTTCCCCCAGAATTGGGGGTTAGGGGGCGGTTGGGCAGGAGTTGGGTTAGATTCAACCCCTTGTGTGTACACGGTAGGGGGATGGAGGGATGGGTGAAATTCTGGCTCATCCACTCATCTACTCATCTACTCATCTACTCATCTACTCCCCAACTCCCTCACTCCCTCACTCCTCACTCCCTCACTCCCTCACTCCCACTCCCTTATAAAATGAATTGAAGAATCATGTTTATTGCATATGACCACCCATGACCCATTCCACTGATGTGACAACTTTGGCACGCTGGATGGCAGCCGACTTTAGTAATCAGGCGCAGGCATTTGAGAATCCGCCATTTTTTGCTCATATTCGCGTTTGTATGCGTCCTTTGCCGATGCAATTGCTTTCAGGAGTCAGTTTTTTTGTTGAGCAGGCATATGATTATATGTTAGGTGACCCGTATCGGGTACGGGTGCTGAAGCTAATTGCAAATGCGATCGCATTGAAATTGAAAACTACATTCTTAAGGGGGAACAGTCTTTTTATGGAGCATCGCGGGATCTGAAGCGGCTTCATACGCTTAACGTTGACCAGCTTGAGAAACTGCCAGGTTGTAACATGATTGTGGAGTGGACAGGTCACAGTTTTAGAGGGCATGTGGAACCTGGTAAAAGCTGCATTGTGGTACGGAAGGGTAAAAACACTTACCTTGACAGCGAATTTGAAATTGATGACCACGAGTTCATCAGTCTCGATCGAGGGCTTGATCCAGAAACCGATGAATTTGTCTGGGGTTCGGTGGCAGGACCCTTTCATTTCGTGCGGCGAGCTAGCTTTGCAGATGAAGTCAAAATCTAGAAACCACCTAAAATGTGCTTTTTACTGAATCAAGATTCTGCGTAACTACGGTTGCAATAGAGTACAAATGGTCTTTATCTTCCTTCTGAAAAGTGCGATCGTAGCAAAGACTACGAGTTATGAAGGGGTATAAAATTATTCAATCTTTCCCAGTGAACTTTCACAAAACGGGGAAGTAACTTAAAATACCTCTTATATCAATGCTTCGGTATTTGCTATGCCTGCTTTTAAATTGACCGTAAATTTGCTGACCAACATTGGCTGTAGTAGGTTGATCCATGCCGATCCGAAGCGACTTATTCCAGGGTGTGGGGTGCCATGATGGATTCTTGGTCAGATTACTATCGCCGTCAAACGACGAATCACCAAACTACTCTTTTAGAAGAGCAATGTCTCTATGACCATTTGCTGGAATGTGTTCGGGTGGAGGTACCGGAAGAGTTATTAGTTCGGTTTCGTGCCCTGTTCGTGAATGCGATCGGCTATTCTGAACACGAGGTTTGGCTAGCGATCGAGCGGATTGTTAATTCTTCCTTCATTGAAAAAGATTTCAAGTTCATCCTCAACCGCTCTTGTCACATTTTGATTAATCATTGGCTCATGCAACCTCGCCTGCATGGGGCAATCCCGGCGCTGGTTTCCTTGCTCGAAATGGAACCTACTGGTCCCGGTCGCTCTCGCACCACCAAGCGACTACGGGATCTCGTGCAAGACTTCAGAGATACGGAGCAATTCACCGCCTTGAAGCGATTATCTCAAGTGGTCAATCAGCCTCAAGATTGGGCGAGTGACAATAAATCGCTAGGAACTTTGATTCGTCGCTATCCCTGCCTCTACGAACACAGCCTGCTTACCGAAGACAGCACGGATGAACAGCGCCGCAGAGTCAGGCATATTCGTCGCCAAGTTCAGCGTCAATTTGAGCGAGATTTGGCTCAGTATGCAGCTTATAGGCTGATGAATGCCGCCTCATCAGATGCGGGATCTGGCTCCACTCGATCGCCCCGCAACCCAACCCTGCTGAGCGATCGTAAACTCGATCATGCCCTTCGTCAGTTTGGCGGCAAACTTGATGGCTCTAACACCTACCGCGACCTCGCCCGTCGCTTTTTGACCTACAGCCGACATTCCACTTGCTACCGTCTCTTCAAGAAAGATCTCTACGAATATTTAACAGAGTCGATCGACCCTAAGTATGGCAGGAACCAATTTAACAACCGACTCTACACGTATCTTCAGGATACGCTTCCCGATCAAGATTCTCAACGACTCAACGACGTGCTATTGGTTGGAACCTGCCGGAAACTGCTCAATTTTCTTGTTGTTGAGAGCGCACAAAAACCGAATCATGCTATTTTTGTCGATCTGGCTGGTAATTTGGGGATTACGATGACGATCGGCTTATTGCTCAAAATTTTGCTGATTTGCCGCAATGTAAAGCCCTACCTGGAAAAGCAGTTTGCGATTCTATTCAAACACTATGAAGCCTGCGCTAGAGATGGCGTGATTTGGCTGGTTGAATCGTTGGAAAATCTCAACGTCGCTTTTAGCATCAATTTTGGAACCTTGAGCCTTTAGCCTGATGGCTGGTTTGTGAGGGGGGAGGGAGAGGTCTGCCAAACTCACATTCCTTTACGAAAATTTACTTAAAAATTCCGGGTGACAGGAATCCATCTGGGGGGCATCGACGTACATCTCTTCAGAAAGGTTCCTCAAGCTGCTGTAGATTGTCATTTTTGTTTTGCGGGGTGCAGGGGTTTCACCCTGCGTGGGGGCGCAGCCCCACACCCCCCTTACCCATCAAAACAAACGTGACAGAATACTAGCTAACGGACGAGTGAACCAGAGTTTTCTATTACTGAGGAGACACAACGATGGCGAAGCCTCAGCCGAGGACTTGTATCCAATCTGCATTGCGACAACGGCTGTCATGGAAAATCACTCCGAACAATGTACTGATGAAACGATCGCTCAGGTTCACTGCCTTTGCCTTTAGCCTAGCTCTAGTGGCACTGGGTTTAACTGCGATCGTCAGTCCGGTAAGTCTTCAAGCGTCTGATCATGATGATGGCGACATTGATGTAAGAAGCCGCTCATTGAGTTTGACCGATTTGTATGTGTTTAGAGAAATCGATCAAAATGCCAATGCTCAGCAAGATGATCTGATTTTGGTAATGAACACGAATCCGCGATCGCTGGCGAGACAGCAATATTTCTTTAGCGCGGAGGCACAATATGAATTCAGGATTGCGCGAACCAACGATGTTAATTCTACGCCGACAGGCAATCCAGACTTGATTCTGCGGTTTACATTCAGCAACCCAACAGGACGACAGCGCCAACAAAAAATGACTGTAACCTTGGTAGATAGCCGAGGCACAGTGACGGCTGAGAGAACCACTGATAACAAATCGATTCTCACAACCACATTGCCGATCGCTGACAACCCCGTTCTCAATCAGGTGAGGTTGCGTGGCTCAAACTTGACTATCTTTGCGGGTTTGCGAGAAGATCCCTTCTATTTTGATGTGGAACAGTTTTTTCGGGTGCGGGCAGGGGTGCTAGGGAAGGGTCCCGCCGTTGGATTTCGCGATCCGGATACGGCGATCGATTTTGCGACTGGTTACAACGTAAACACGATCGTTGTTCGCGTCCCGCGTCGGCTGTTGCAAGGGAACACGAATGCGACTGCGTTTGATGTCTGGCTATCGCTGCGAATCAGAGATCCACGGACTAGAGAGTTTATTCAGACCGAACAAATGGCACGTCCAGGGATTAACGAAGCTCTGCTGGTGAGTCAGCGAAATTTGGCGGCATACAATCGCCTTCAACCCAGTCGAATGAATACGCAGGAATCACGGGCAGTTCGAGCGGAAGCCAAAAACACGCTCCTTGCCCTTGGTAACAACGACGCGAGAGCCGAAGCCCTACTCAATGCCTTCCTGCCAGACGTAATGCGAATCGACACAACAGGTACCAGTGGATTTGCCAACGCCCTTAATACGAAAGGGTCACCGATTCGAGGACGGTTGCTATTGGATGACGTAGTAGATGTTGCCTTGACCGTACTCACGAATGGTGCGATCACGACAGACAATGTTTCTTACGAAGGTGTATCTGGCAATCCAGGGCAAGGGCATGATCCGCTAGCGGCTGAGTTCCCTTATCTGGCACCAGCAAATTAGAGAGCGGTAATGGGTGATGGGGAATGGGGCATAAGTAGTTAGACAGAGTTAATGACACATCTTGTGGGATGGGCATCTTGCCCGTCCGGGCGGGTGAGGGAACCCACCCCACAATTAATTAGGTTCATCTACATAGAAGCATCCAATTCCTTGCCAAACAAAAGATTTTCCCCATTCCCCATTCCCCAACTTCCACCAAAGGGATAGCTATGAAAGATATGCATATTCACGAGGCTAAATTGAAGCCTTGGAAATGGCTAGGTGTGGCGTTGATTGGAATCCCGATCGTCACTGGTGTTCTCATTCTTGCTGAAGTTAACTTATCCACGCAAATCGATTCGATTCGATGGCACTTTAGTTCACTGGATGAAGCGTATCGGTATCCGTTTGATGAGTCGCTGTCCGGAAATCGCAGTTTGGTGTCTGGATTGGAGCAGGAGATCGCGTTTTATCAGGAGCGCGTCCGTGAGAACCCAGAAGGAGCCTTCGATCGATCGGCCTTGGCATCGGCTTATTTAAGAATGGCGCGAGTGACCGGGCAGAGCAACTGGTATCTATTGGCAGAGCAAGCGGCTCAGCAGTCACTTGTTAGTTTGCCGATCGACAATTCTGATGCGATTGCGGTGTTGGCGCGGGTTGCAGAAGCCAGACATGATTTTCCGGGAGCATTGCGGTTAGCGGAACAGGTGACGAATGAGCGGGATGCTGTTGCCATTCAACTTACCAGTTATCTGGCAATGGGCAAACTCAATGAAGCGAATCAGGCTGCCGATCGACTGATAGACTTGACCCTAAGCATGAACGCTTTTACTCTGAAAGCTCTCGTCAATGCCACGCAGGGCAACGATCAGGAGGCACTGCAAAACTTTCAGTATGCGCTGGAGGTTGAAGAGCCGATCGAGTTTACAAATTCTGCCCGCACTCGCACTCTATTGGGTCGCTACTATTACGAACGCGGACAACTAGAACTGGCAGGCGATCTCTATCGCGAAGCCCTCCACATTTCACCGGAGTATCCTCAAGCCTTGCTTAACCTGGCACAACTGGACATCCGGCAAGGGCGCTATTCGTCAGCCGATCGGCACTATGCTCAACTGGTTGAAAAATTGGGCAGCAACCCCACTGTCTACGATGCTTTGATTTTGAGAGGTAGGGCACGAATCAAGGTGTTACAAGGAAATCCTGAAGCCGCCAACCCATTTTGGGATGACGCTGAAATGCTGCTACGCCAAACCTCTACTGATACTAATGCAGGTTTTGGGCATCGACGTGACTTAGCTCGACTGCTGCTAGAACGAGGACGATCGCAAGATATCCCTGAAGCCGTTGCTTTGATGCAAGCCGAAGTCAAATTACGTCGAGATGCCGATACACTTGACACCTACGCTTGGGCACTTTCTCAAGCTGGAGATTGGCAAGAAGCGCAACACGTGATTCAAGAAGCGATCGATCTCGGTACCCGTGATGCGGCTCTGTTTCATCGAGCAGGCACGATTGAACAGGCTCTGGGCAACTCCGCTCAAGCCAACCTGCATTTCCAAGAGGCACAGCAAATTGATCCAACCTTTGGCGATCGTGCCCTCCAATCAACTGGACTGGGAGCCGGACTCGGATCTTAGAAGATGTTTGAGAAGTCTCTGATCCTCCCTAGCCCCCCCTACCGTGTGTGTACACGGTAGCCTAGCCCCCCTTCTATGAAGTTTAAGGATTAAGAAAGCCTACCCGAAAACCCATGCGGTTTAACTGGTTTAACTTTTGAATTTGCAGGATTGATGATGAAGCGAATTTTCCGTCGATACGCAAGTTTGAGCCTCCTCTCGTTCCTGGGAGCGTTCCTGTTTCTACTAATTACAGCAACACCCAGTCAGGCTCACTGGGCTGATCTAGCGGCGGCTGAGATTGTGGTCAATTCAACCGAAGTGCAGATGACGCTCACGTTCCCAACCGGATTAACGCCATTTGCAGATGATAATCAAAGTGGGCAATTATCACCGGATGAAGTTCATGCTCATGTCGCAGAATTGCAAACGTTTCTCAATGAACATATTCACCTCACAGATAGCAGTAATACCAGTCCTGCGCTCACAGTTCAGCCGATCGAAAGAATGACTCTCTCTCCGACTGTATTAGTCGCTCCCAACACGCACAGTACGCTGCTGCTGAACTATGCTTGGGCAGCGCCAATTCAAGGCTTGAAGATTCACTACAATCTATTTGTACCTGACGTATCAACAGCGAGTTGTTTAGCCACTGTTCTGCATGATCATCAGCTAAAAACCTTTGTATTTACACCTAAGAGTCAGATTTTAGCGCTTACTCCTGGCTTGCCTGGATTAGCCTCCGGCGGATTGCTACTGGCGATCGCAGGCTCTTTTCTCTGGGGCGCGGCTCATTCCCTTTCACCCGGACATGGCAAAACGGTTGTCGGAGCTTATCTGGTTGGGACACGGGCTACCCCACAACATGCCCTATTTTTAGCCGCTACAACAACTATCACGCATACGATCGGTGTATTTGCCCTGGGATTAATAACCTTATTCGCGGCTCGGTTTATTTTGCCCGATCAACTATATCCCTGGATGAGTCTGCTGTCTGGATTAATGGTCGTCGCGATCGGCTGCAATCTTTTGTTAAATCGATTTAGATCTAATCATCATCATTCGTCTCATAAGCCCTCTCATCGGCATTCCCATCAGCATTCTCAAAATCATTCTCATGAGCATCTTCATCAAGATATCTGCAATCATTCTCATGAGCATTCTTGTGAACATTCTCATGAACATTTATATGCTCATGTGCATAAGGGGATGAGCGATCGTCAAATATATCACTCTCATGACCATCATCCTGATCACGAGCATCATCCTGATCATAGTCCCAATCATTCACACAGCTATGATCATGATCATCATACCCATTCTCACTTACCTCCAGATGCAGATGGTTTGCCCGTGACCTGGCGGAGCCTTTTACTGTTAGGAATCTCAGGAGGATTAATTCCTTGTCCAGCCGCGCTTGTGTTGCTCTTAAGCTCTATTGCACTCAGTAACGTGAGTTTAGGACTGCTGCTCGTTTTAGCATTCAGCTTAGGCTTAGCAGGCGTGTTAACAGGATTGGGATTACTATTGGTTTACACCAAGCGATTATTTCATCGCCTGCCAACCCAGATTCGTTTTATGAAATTCTTACCTGCATTCAGCGCCTTGAGTATGATTCTGATCGGATTTGGAATTTCAACCCGATCGTTTCTGCAAATTATTCGTTAGCAGCTTGTTCATTAGTAGATGTTGTGAGTGTTTTATAATGTGGAAGATTTTGAGTCTAGCAACTGTTTTATCAGCTATACTGATGGCGTTCTTCCCGAAAGCATCAATGAGTGATTCGCCTGAAACGACCAGCCCAATCGAAGCAAATGCTGTAGATGATTCGTTGGTTTGTTACATGGTCACATCAGACGGGAGAACCCTAAATCTCAACTCTATCTGTGGCAGTACCGATCGCACTCAACAGTCGTCCTCCAATGCCGCCCATACCAGACCTTCCGGTAACTTAGGCGGCTTAGATATTTTCGGGAGAGGAGCCGATGCCCCGCCTTGCTTCGGTCTAGATGACAACGGACAACCCTGCCCCTCTTCTACCAATCCATAATTTCAGAATTTATGGTAATTCGTTTGGGTGAAATACATCCTACCGGGCGAAAGCCTTTCGCCCCTATTCATCCTTATTCCCTATCCCCTATCTCCTCTCATGCAACCTCCCCTCTCTGTTTGGCAACAACTGAAGCAACAAAAAATTAGTTGTGAACAAGCCCTTGAGTTATTGGTTAATCCGCAGGGAATCGTTAATCTCGATTTGCTAGATTGGGAAGTTAATACTCGCTTTTGGCGAAAGTTTTCCGATCGCGATACGCTTCCTCCTTTGATTCCATTATTGCTGTGGCGCAACTGTTATTATGTTGGCAGCCCGATGATGTTGTCAGATCAAATGATTCAACAACTGAGCGATCGTCTTAATACTGAAGTCAAATTGATCTCGATCGCTGAGAAATGTTATCGTCGCTGGCATCGTCTACAGAATTTGGATACTAGCCGTATTCACTCTAGTACAACCGTTAATCCGTTGACGGGTGAACCCGAAAGCGAAGACATTACCGAAATTGCTGAACTCTATCTTTCACAAGTTGATAACCAAATTGAACGAATTAAAGCCTTGATCTCAAGTGCGTTGCGAAATCGGGCGAGTGACATTCATCTGGCTCCTTCTGCGGATGGGTTAACCGTGCGCTATCGGATCGATGGCATTTTGCGTCATGTGACGACGTTGCCTGCGGAGATTAGCCGTAAGGTGACTGTTGCGCTCAAAGTGATGTGTGATATGGACATTGCCGAGAGCCGCCGCCCTCAAGATGGCAGAATTGGTGAACGCTTTTTTACCGATCAAGAAGAACAAGGCTTGGACATCCGTGTCAGTACGTTACCCTGTATTGGTGTCAGGAAAGGAGAGCCTGCCGAAAAGGCGGTGTTGCGGCTACTACGACAGCAAAACTCATTCAATATGATCGCGGATCTGGGTTTCTCCGATCACACGCGCAAACTTTATGAAAGCTGGTTACGCGAACCCCAAGGCATGATCATTTTCACAGGACCCACTGGATCAGGGAAGACCAGTACGCTGTACACCAGTTTGCAGGCGATCGCCACTGAATCTGTCAACATTGTCACGGTCGAAGACCCCGTTGAATATGTGCTTCCGGGTATCACGCAAACGCAAGTGCATGAGGCGGCAGGAATGACATTTGCATCTGGATTGCGGGCAATTCTCCGACAAGACCCCGACATTATTATGGTGGGTGAAATTCGAGATAGCGAAACGGCAGAAACGGCTGTTCGGGCGGCTCTCACAGGGCACTTAGTATTAACTACACTGCACACCAATGATGCGATCGGTGCCATTCCTCGACTCAAAGATATCGGACCTGATCCAGGTCTTGTTAGCGATGCTTTACTGGGCATCATTGCTCAGCGACTTGTGCGAAAAGTTTGCTCTCATTGCGCTGAACCTTACACACCTTCTTCATCGGAACTGAAACTATTGAATCTCAAACCGGAGGAAGCGAATCTGCAAGCTTGGCGCAAAGGCAGAGGATGTCCACGCTGTTTCAACTCCGGTTATCTAGGACGGGAAGCTGTGATTGAATTATTGAATGTGGATGACACGATTCGACACATCATCTACGAAGGCACAGTGACACAATTGCGACGCTATTTAAATGAAATTCAATTTGATTCGTTTCGAGTAGCCGCGATCGAAAAGGTAACAACAGGAGCGACTACGGTTGAAGAAGTGCGACGAGTGCTTCCTCATAGTTCCTTTATTCACAAACCGCTTAACGACAATCGCACCTCAGCGAAGTTACTTGTCGTTTGATGTTCACAGGGCATTAATAATAATTAGAAGTGACGAGTCGATTGATGATTTCAGCCGGTAGGGTTCGGGTCATCAGCTTTTTACGGATTACAAAGGGCAGAGTTGCGAACCATAGGAGTGATGCAATCAAGATAACAAGCCAAGATAGAACTTGCGTTTTTGGAGTAGAACTGTCTTTGAAAAATGCATTGAGCAGGATTCCAAATGTAACGATGGCACCAATCAGGTAGGTCGTCATAGTGGCTTGTTCAATGTGCTGAATGAAGTACTATCCTATCTACATCCTCCTTTGTGAATATCCGGTGAATTTTTCCAGGGATCTTAAGTTTTTGATAAACAGCAGTTTTCAAGTCACTGCTCTATGTCCCAAGTATCCTGGTACCGCACCTCATTAATAAAGATGGCAGGTATTCGATCGACGCCACTTTGTGTTCCGCTTTGCAGGTCTTCCGCAACGCGATCGGCATACTGATGCGTAGGATGGGCAAAGGCATCCGTGCCCATCCATGATTCTGGCTGACGATGGGCACGGGTAAGACCCTTTGCCCATCCTACGAATTGGTAGATTCTTTGCTGGAAATCTCCTAACCTAACTGACTACGGCTATAGATTAATGATTCACTAATCTTGCGATCGGGAGTTTTTTCTAACCTAGGATAGAGTGATGTTGTATACCTCATTTTCAAGACAGCCTGTGACGGTGTAGGGTGTAAAGAGTGTGATGAACCTAACTCAAAATTGATCTATGCTTCCGCAATTGTTGAAATGTTGTCCGAGTTGCAACGGGGCAGGCTTTTTGCCAAATCCCAATCTGCCTGATGATTTATGTAAACAGCGTGAGGATTGGAGTGAAACCACCTGGTATACTGCGTGGGAGTCAATTTGTGAGCCTTATGGAGGTGCCGTGTTCACTTGTAAACACTGTAACGGGACTGGAAAGGTGTTAACTCCAGAAGGGCAACAAATTGCCGAACTGAACCAATTTTTGAAACTATCCAATGCATTAGAACAAATTTAAATCCAAATTTTAGATCAATGAACTTTGACTACGATCTATTTGTAATAGGTGCGGGATCGGGAGGGCTAGCTGCATCAAAACGGGCTGCCAACTATGGGGCGAAAGTGGCGATCGCTGAAGAAGATTTGGTGGGTGGCACCTGCGTGATTCGAGGTTGCATTCCTAAGAAATTGATGGTGTATGCGTCGCAATTTTCTCATCTCTATGACGATGCGATCGGGTATGGCTGGGATAAGGTTGAGCCTCATTTTGATTGGCAAAAGCTAATTACTGCGATCGATCGAGAGGTGCGCCGCTTGAGTATGCTGCACATCAGTTTGTTAGAAAAAGCGGGTGTTACTCTGATGCAAGGTCGAGCACTCCTGGTAGATCCGCACACAGTCGCGGTGGGAAACCAGCAATTTACGGCTGAGAAGATTCTCATTGCAGTTGGCAGTGAAGCCGTTTTCCCGAAGATTTCTGGTGCCGAGTATGCGGTTACCTCTCGTCAGATGTTCAAACTCCCAGAGCAGCCCCAACATATTGCGATCATTGGAGGGGGTTACATCAGCACAGAATTTGCTTGTATCATGAATGGGCTAGGTTCTAGCGTAACGCAAATCCTTCGAGGCGACCTGATTTTGCGCGGATTTGATCACGATATTCGCACCCATTTGCAATCGAGTCTGATCCAACATGGCATTCAATATTTAACCCAGACCGCTATAGAGAAAATTGAAAAGACCAATGAAGGCTTACAGCTAAGCCTGTCGGGTGGTAAGGTTCCTGAACTCACTGTTGATAGTGCTATTTTGTTTGCGATCGGTCGGATTCCAAATCTCGACGGCATTGGGCTAGAGAATGCGAGAGTCGCTGTAGAGCGAGGGGGAGTCGTCGTCAACGAATTCTCTCAAACCAGTCAGCCGAATATCTTTGCAGTTGGAGATTGCACCAATCGCGTAATGCTCACCCCGGTGGCGATCACAGAAGGGAGAGCCTTTGCAGAAACAGAATTTGGCAATAATCCGCAAATGGTGAGCTACAAAAATATTCCAACGGCTGTGTTTAGCCAACCGGAAGTCGGCACAGTAGGGTTAACGGAAACGGAAGCCAAGCAGCAATTTGGAGACGAAAACATCAAAATTTATCGCTCCACGTTTCGTCCCTTATTCCATAACTTGACGGGTGCTGAGGAGAGAACCCTGATGAAATTGCTCGTTGACCGTCAAAGCGATCGTGTTTTAGGCGCACATATTGTTGGTAAAGATGCGGCTGAGATTATTCAGTCTGTGGCGATCGCACTCAATCTGGGTGCAACCAAGCGAGACTTTGATGCAACAATGGCAGTGCATCCATCCACTGCCGAGGAATTTGTAACGATGAGATAACGACACTCCAAACTCTCCTTTTGAGTAACGCGGCTAGTAACTCTGTCACGTTTGTTTTGATGGGTAAGGGGGGTGTGGGGGCGTAGCCCCCACGCAGGGGTTTCACCCCTGCACCCGCAAAACTGATGGGTAAGGGGGGTGTGGGGGCTACGCCCCCACGCAGGGGTGAAACCCCTGCACCCGCAAAACAAAAATGACAATCTACTAGCTTATGACGCATCGCAATCTCAGGTTTATCTGAAATCATGTATTGCTCTTCGGGGAGGCTAATGGGATCTAACTCATTTTCCTTTGTTCTAAAAGCCTTTCAACCTTGCTCAACAACCGGGGAAATTCGATCGGCTTTGTATCATATTCATCGCATCCAGCGGCAAGGGCTTGCTCCCGATCGCCCGCCATTGCGTGAGCCGTTAAAGCAATGATTGGAATGGTGTGAGACTGGGGATTCGATTTAAGTTGTCGTGTGGCTTCCCATCCGTCTACTTCTGGAAGGCTCATATCCATCAAGATCAAATCTGGATGTTCGGTCATGGTTTTGGTAATCCCTTCGGCACCATCGATTGCAATGATGATTTCGTATCCCAATCGTTGTAAACGACGAGATAACATATCCCGATTCAGTTCATTATCTTCAATCAAGAGGATTTTTGATGTTGTTTTCTTGCGATCGCCATTTCCATTTTGGAATTGCAAATTTTCGGTATCGGTTTTTAAGTGTTGAAAGTAATCTGTCTGAACAATTTCTGTCATTTGATGAGCCAATTTTGTTTGTTCGACATTTCCTTGCAATTCCTCAATTTGGCGTTGAAGTGTCGCTTCTATTAGCTTACGTGCCGTAACATCTTGCACAATTCCTTCATAGTAGAGGAGGTTTTCATTGGCATCTCGTACAATACGCGCACTTTCTGAAACCCAAATGATATCGCCATCCTGGCAGTATGCCTGGTATTCAAATTGGGTGATCTCACCGTGTTCCTCCAGCTGCTGTTTCAATCGATCGCGATCGTCTGGCTCTACAAATATCTGCTGAGCTATATTGGTCACATGTTGCATCATCTCAGCCGCAGATGAATAGCCAAGCATTTTCACCATTGCCGAATTCACACGGAGTAATTGACCCTCCGATGTGGATTGATAAATACCGACTGGAGCATTCTCAACGGTGGAATGATCGTGTGTCTTAGCCAGTTGTTTTCTCTCTAAACAAGCCGCAATTTTAGTCCGAAGTAAGATGGGTTTGAAGGGAAACAGGAGATAATCTTCTGCACCCAGTTCAATACATTTGGCGGCATGATCGATCGCATCCATATCTGCAATCATAATTACAGGAATCTGTTGCCACTGGTGATCTTGCTTTAATTGCGATAAGATTTCAAACCCATGTTGATTAGACATGACTCCGTTTAGCAAAATCAGATGGCAAGGTGACATTTGCATTTGTTGAATAGCCTGTGGCAGATCAGAGGCGATCGTTACGGTGTGTCCTTGTCGTTCTAATTGTCGCAAAAGCAGTTCGCAGTTTGTTTCATTATCATCAATGATTAAAATTGAGCCAATGTGTTCAGGAGCATGGGTTGAAATTGTAATATTGTTTATCAAATCGATCGCATCAACGGATTCTGACGATTGTTCGATCATATTAAAATCAGTCGCTTCAAGAGCCTTCAATTGCCAGTGAATTAGGTTAACAATGTCGTTTACTAAACTAAGTAGCTGTTGCGCTGCCGTATAGATTCGGGTTAAGTCTGGAGTCAAATCATCGGATGCATCTTCGAGCAAGATCTCACAAAATCCTACGACTGTACTTAGGGGAGTCAGCAATTCTAGCCGAACTGTTGCACCTATTCGTTGAATATCCCACTGGGGCTGATTCATTTCGAGTTGAGCGGTATCCAGAATGACTGTCGCTAGTTTCCATAGTTGAGTTCCGCAAGCAGAAATCTTTTGCAGATCACCAAGTAGAGCCATATTCGATCGCGACTTCAATTCATCAATTAACATATCGCTGAAACCGATGATCGTATAAATTGGAGTGCAAAGCTTATACCGAAGATGCGTCAGCAGTGCATATTGAATTCGCTTATCTTGGATTAAGCTCGCTGTATCCTGCGGCTGAGATTGACTTTTCACCAGAAGTCGTTCCATTTTGTCTAGTAGACGCGGCAAATCGATCGGCTTTATATCATAATCATCGCAACCTATAGCAAGGGCGTGTTGACGATCGCTCACCATTGCATCAGCCGTCAACGCAATCACGGGAATTTGCTGCGTTTTAGGATTGGCTTTGAGTTGTCGAATGGCTTCCCACTCATCCATCACCGGAAGATGCAAATCCATAAGCACTAAATTGGGTTGTAGTGAAAGCGTTTTGGAGATGGCTTCGGCTCCATTGCTTGCACTAACCACGTCATAGCCCCGTCGTTGTAGCCGCCGTGTCAGCATATCTCGATTTACGTCGTTATCTTCAACTAGCAGTAGTTTAGTCATGGGTGCCTCCAGGGAGTAGGGATGAAGGATGAGGAAGTAGGGATGAAGGGTGTGGGATGTGGGGTGTGGGGGAGTGTCTGGAAGGTTTTTTAGAGGAGTTCTTCGATTTCTTCGTAGGCGTAAATTAGTCGATCGGAGAGTAGACGAATGATGAAATCCTGAAATGCTGCTGCAACTTGGGGACTTTCTTGCCGCATTTGTTTGAGGTGTAGGGTTGTTAATCGATAGAGTTTGCTCGGTTGATCGATGATGGCTGACATTTTATGAGGAGTGCCCAAATAAAGCGTAGTTTCACCGACGATCGCGCCAGCCCCCAGGGTTTGCAGTCGGCGGGTTTGTCCATTGTCGAGTTGAAGGAAGACAGTCACTTGCCCTGATTCAATGAAATAGAGTGCATCACAGCACCCCCCTTGCTGAAACAAGATGTGATTCACGGGCACCTGGATGTGTTCGAGGTAGCTCATGAAGTGAGGCACTAAAGTTAGGTCGTCGAAGAATTCGTTGAGTTGGAGGGCAAGCGGCAGCGATCGTCGTCGTCGTAAGGACAAGGTTTCCAGAATCCGATCTTCACACCATTCAATGCCGCGATCGAGTTCAGGGAAAAGTTGAATGCAATTATCATTGGGCTGAATGCATCCCCCCTGATACAGTTGAAGCAAGATAGTAGGTTGAAGATGAGTGAACACAAGAGAGATCGCATGTTTCTCAGCCAGTTGTCGCATTTTGATGAAGCTAAGGACAACTGAGGAATCCAGCCCACTCACCAGGCGAAAATCTAGAATCAAGAAATGAATGATCGGTAAATCGGGATCAACCAATCGTTCACGGATCTGCTCTAGCAGAGCGTTTGCCGTTCCGAAGAAAATGTATCCCTGTAACAGCACAATGTAAATTTGATCGCCTCGTTGTCGCAGGATGCGTTGCTCAGGAAACGATCGCTGCACATTACTCGGACGGGTGGCTCCGGTGAAGCCATGTCGGATGACTTGATGACGGCTGTAGCTAACTGCAAACATGGCGCAAGCGACGATAATTCCGACCCCAATGCCTTGAATGAATCCCCAAACGGCGATCGTCACCAGAATTACAAGAATCAGTGCATATTCATGTCGAGGAAATTTTAGCCAGGAGTGAATTAACCACTCAACCATTAATTTCAACCCGATCATCAACAAGATTCCGCCTAAAACAGCACGAGGAATACATGCCAAGAATGCAGAACCAACTAGAAACACAGTTGCACACAATGCTGATGCGGTTAGACCTGCAAGCGGACTACTGGCACCGGCTCTGTGGTTTAAAGAGGTGCGGTTGAAGGAAAGATACCCAACCATGCCCCCCGATACCCCGATCGCTAAGTTGGCAATTCCGTTGGTTTGCAATTCTTTGTCCAGGTTGCTGTCTCGTTGAGTTGCCAATTCAGTACTCGTTGCATTCAGCAAAATAGTGATTACAACGACCATCATCAGGGCAATCATCAATCCACTTTGATTGAACAGAACTGTCCAATTGACCTGACTTAGCATAGAACTGCTGATAGGATACCAAAGTTGATCATTAGAGAACGAAGCAAGAAACCATCCATCCGGCGTTAGTGGAATGAATAGGCTAATCAATTTCCAGATTAGATCAAAGCTGATAACTGCTCCTAACAACAATATAGGTAATACGATCGCATTTTGAAAATGCTGTGTTGCTGTAATCAATACGATCGCCAAAATGAATCCAGGTAGCCAGTGCAAGAACACATGAGTTTGCATTAAATGAGGCAGCGTTGTCCATTCCAACGGAATTCCCGCCATCACTTTGAAAGAACTCCGAGTAATTTCCCAGCCTGTACCTGCCAGAAATCCGCCCATCACGGGGTAGGGAATGAATCGTACCCATCGTCCCAGATGCAGCCGTCCCATGACAAACAGGAACAAACCTGTGAGCAATGTGCTAATCGCGATCGCCATCCATAACGTTGGAAACAATGTGGGGGACAGTATGGGAAGAGCGTGTCCGGCTCGACCTGAACCCTGAATCTCATGGGCAATCGCACTTGTCATCAGTGCCAAAATAGCCACAGAATTAGAGTCAGGCCCCGCGATCGCGTAAGGGAAAGAGCTACGTAACGCCACAACGACACCCGCAATCACAGAACCAATCAAGGCACTGCCAATTCCCTGCGGAAAAAAAGGTGATAGGCTTCCTGAAAAAATTAGGGCGGCAAACGAGGTATTGTACGTCAGTGTGACCAAGCCTGCGGTCAGTCCGGCAAAAATATTGGGAAGCAGTTGTGACGGGAGTAGTTTTGGCGATCGCATCGGTTCAGGAGGTTGAATTAGCAAAGACATCGGCTCCTCCTTTGGCTAAGAATCTGTTGACTGATGGAGTCGATCGCTTGTGCCCAAGGATGATTAGGGTAGCGCAGACAAAAGATATCACTGCTAGCCAAATGTGCTATCTGTTCGCTGAATGGCAAGATCTCGGCAACAGGTACATCATAAGCGGCTTCAACTTGCTGCCGGAATGCTTCCAAGTCACTCATGGGCATGGCTTTATTCACGACTAACAGCATCTCTGACACGGTTAAAATTCGTGCTAAATCTACGGTTACTGCTGTTCCTTGGTAATCTTGATAGTCTGGACGTAGCACTAAAACTAGGACGCTTGAAACCGTGATTGCATGGAGTGTTTCTTCGTTAATGCCGGGATGTGTATCAATCAACAAATAGTCTAAATTCAATTCGCGAATTAGTTCACATAAGCCTTCAATTAGTGTTTCTTCGTCATATCCTTCTCGTAGAATTCGAGTGATATTATTTGTTTTCACGCTAGCTGGAACCAGATAAATGCTGCTGCCATTTTTAGGATGCTGTTGTCGTTCCAATAACACATGACTGACATCATAGGCGGATTCACGCATCGAACAATTTCCCCAAAGATAATCATTGAGAGTGCGATCGATCGTCTCTTCATCCAACCCAAACAGCACATGAATTCCGGGTGATTGCAGATCAGTATCTACAATTCCGACGCGCTTCCCTTGACTGGCAATACTCGCAGCGATATTACTGGTTAAATTTGATTTACCTGTTCCCCCTCGGAAAGAATGAATCGATACGATTTGAGGCATATTCTGAGAAGCATTGGAAAATGCAGGAACTGAAGGGAGTAACAGTGGTGGGGAAGAACGATAATCTTGAGTACCGTTGTATGGCTGGATGGCGGTATCGAATCGTTGAATTTGAGTACTTCGATGCTTTGCGCGTTTTTGAAGTTGACGAAAATGATCGGTTTCAGAAATTTCCGCGACGATTCGTCTTTTATGTGCTTCGTCGATCGCCACCTGAAGCATCTGTACCTGTTGTTCCAATCGCTGTTCACGAGAATTAATCTCACACGCCATTCGCTGGAACACTCGCCCCAATTGTCCTAGCTCGTCTGTTCGTTGAGTCAAATCTGTCAGGCTATCCGGATCAAACGTTTTCGATTCTAACTCCACTGCGGCTTCAGTTAAACGCTCGACCTGCTGCAAATAGAGAATTTCTTGATCGCGTAATCGTTTCTTTTCTAGACACGCCTCAATTCTCGCTTTCAGTAATGTTGGCTCAAAGGGCTTATGCAGATAATCTTCTGCCCCCAACTGAATGCACTTCACCGCGCTATCTAGTTCTTCTAATGCCGAAACCATAATCACGGGAATGTGTCGCCATTGCTCATTCCGCTTAAGCTGCATTAACACTTCAAACCCACTCATTCCGGGCATCACCACATCTAACAAAATCAGATCATAAGGGATCGCTTTGAGAAGGCGTAAGGCTTGTAGTCCGTTTGTGGCGATCGCCACACGATGCCCCTGTCGCTCTAGTTGACGAGACAACAACTCACAGTTTGTTTCGTTATCATCAACAATTAGAATCGTACCGCTCTCTGTCGCAAGACTTTCAGAAGTATCTGCCTGCAATGATTGGATCGTGCTAGCGACCGATTGTGCAAGTGCTGTTGTCATCAGACTTTGCGGTATCAATTCTGGAAAATAACCACCACCCGATTCCAGAATATATAATTGCTGCTGTGCCAGGTGAATGATGTCACTGACCATGCTCAGCAATTGTTGTGCAGCCGTTTGGATTTTATCTAAATCTGGAATGACTTTAGCAGGAGCTTCTTCTAATAACATTTCGCAGTAGCCAATCACTGTACTTAATGGCGTGATCAATTCCCATCGAATTTTAGTGCTAAAGCCCTTTAGATCCCAATCATGTTGATTGACATTTTGTTGAGTTGCATCCAGAATGGCGTTTGTCAGTTGTAACAGTTGTATACCGCAGATCCGAATTTTCTCAATATCGTTCAAAAAATTGGAATTTTTGTCTGCTTTTAGTTCATCAAGTAGCATTTCGCTAAAGCCAATAATGGCGTTAATTGGCGTACAAAGCTCATGTCGCAAATAAATTAGTAAGGCTCGTTGAATTCGTTCATCTTTGGGAAGAGAAGTAGATTCTAGCTGTTGAGATTTTGCTTTCTCCAGGAGTTGTTCAAGCTTGTTCAGCAAACGCGATAAAACGATCGGCTTCGTATCATACTCATCGAATTCTGTCGCGATCGTCTGCTGGTTATGTTTCACACCATCAGCGACCAGCGCTAATACTGGAATAGCTTGTGTTGTAGGATCAGCTTTGAGTTGTCGGACAATATCCAACTCCTCTTTCATCGTGTGTTGCAGATCAACGATCGCTAAATCAGGCTGAGCAGTGAGGATTTCAGTCACACTTTCAGGTTCACTAGCAACAGGAATGATTTGATATCCTCGTCGTTGCAGACGACGCGCTAGCATATCTCGATTGATGTTGTTACTGGCAATCAGAAGTAATTTGGGCATACATGTCTCCTGGAGGGATAGAGTGACGGGATGATGGAGTGATGGAGTGATGGAGTGATGGAGTAAGTGATCATTTCATCTCATTATTTTGGGACGGATATGAGTTATGACCAAACTATGAATTTCATCAAGCAGTGCTTGATAACTGAATGCACCCTTTTGATAAATTTGTTCGATTTGTCCTTCAAGTCGTTGTTGATCGTGTGGAGTGAGATCTTTTGCTGTGATCACAATAACAGGGAGCGATCGCCACTCAGAATGCTGACGGAGTTGGCTGAGGAATTCAAATCCATCCATTTCTGGCATCATCAGATCAAGCAAAATTACTTGCGGTTGATTTGTTGACATGGCTTTCATTACTTCCAATGCTCTATAGCCATTCTCTGCTTCAACCACCTGCCAACCTGCTTTGATTAATTGACGGCGCAACATTTCGCGGTTCTCGGCATGATCTTCAACCACCATGACAGTATTGGATGCTGTATCCGATTGATATTTTTGCAGCAGGGTCAGTAAGCGATTGTGGTCGATCGGTTTTAGTAAATAATCAGTCGCGCCGAGTGCCCAACCTAGATTTTTGTCATCTACGATCGTCATCATAACCACGGGAATATTTACCAGATCTGGATCGGCTTTTAACGCACTCAACACTTCCCATCCGTTCATCCCAGGCAGGATCACGTCAAGCAGAATCACATCCGGAGATTGTTCTCTAGCTAAGCACAATCCCTCTCGTCCACTTGTTGCTGTGATTACCTGAAATCCTTCTCGGCTCAGGAATCGATGCATGATTTCTTGTGTAGATAGATCATCGTCAATCACTAAAATGGTGTTGGATGGAGAAACCGAAAGGGGAAGATCCGAAGATGCACGCAGCAGGGCTGAACTACTCTTTGGATCTCGATTCTTTTGTGTTTCCGAATTAGCAACTTCAGGAAGTTGTTGCCGTGTCTGTTCTGGCAATTGAATGGTGAAGGCGGTGCCCTGGCCCATTTCACTTTCAACCCAAATCTCGCCACCCATCATGTGACAGAATTTTTGAGTCAGCACTAATCCTAATCCTGTTCCGCCATATTTGCGAGTCGTGGAAATATCGGCTTGAGTGAATGGCTGGAATAGTTTTTCCTGTTGCTCAGGAGTCATACCAATACCCGTATCGGAGACTTGAAAAAAGACGAGGGATGAGGGATAAGGGATGAATTTGGTTTCATTTTTCATCTTGCCGCATTCATTTTTCCAGATTGTTAGTGTGATTGTGCCATTTTCGGTAAATTTAGAGGCATTGCTTAGTAAATTGAATAAGCTTTGACGAATTTTAGTGATATCGGAGTACATTAAACCGACGTTAGCTGGATAGTTAATAACCAATGTGTTATGGTTCTTTTCAACGAGAGGACGAATTGTAGCAGCGACATCGTCGATCATGGGTACAATCTCAAACGTCTCCAGGAAAAGTTCCATTTTGCCTGCTTCGACTTTTGACAAATCAAGAATGCTATTGATTAAGCCCAAAAGATGTTTGCCTGCTCCGTGAATTTTTTGCACATCTGGAATCAACTCCGAGCCACCCCGATCGCCAATTTCCTCAGTTAACATTTCGCTGTAACCGATGATGGCATTGAGTGGTGTCCGTAACTCATGGCTCATATTGGCGAGAAATTGGCTCTTCGCGCTGTTCGCCTTTTCTGCATCAAATTTTGCGCGCTGAGCGTCTTTCATGCTGTCTGCGAGTTGAGCCGTGCGCTGTTCTACCGCTTGATTCAAGTTTTGCTCACGCGCCGTCACTTCATGCGCCATATATTGGAAGGCACGAGCTAATTGTCCTGGTTCGTCTGCTCGGTGAGCAACTTCGATGATTTCAGGAGAATCAAATTCTGCCGCTTGTTCTGAGGTCAAGGTGCCAATGCCAACACGACGAGCGATCGCGGTTAGTTTTCTAAGCGGACGAATCACAGTCTGTTTCAGCAGACGATTGATCAGCAGCACCGTGGTTGCAAAGATCGTGATGAAAATGCTCATCGTTAGTATGAGATATTGATTTCCCCTTGCAAAGACGTTATCTGCCGGAACATAGATGGTTTGGGCAGTCACGACCTCGTTCATTTTCCAGTTAAACCCATGCTGATCGCCATAAGTCGCCAGCATGCTCCTGGGAGCCAACGAAGGCGAACTGTGACACTGAAGACAGCTTATGTCTCGCATCGCTAATGGTCGGGCAATGTAAAACAGATTCACGCCTGCGATCGATCGATAGCCCGAAAGCTGATCCAGTTCAGGATGTTCCCGAAATTGCCCAACTAGATCCGTTTCAAACTCATCTGCTTCATTTTTGAGATTAGTTGGATTTAGCGTTGCTTCTTTATAAAGAAAATTGCGATATTCAGGACGATTACGAAAGTATCCAAATACGGTTGCGGCTGAGAACGCTGGTACCGATTCGCGGATAAATTCTGGCTCGGCTTCAATTTTGTCTTGTATAAGCGGTCCAACATTCTTACTGGTGTATTCTCTGACAGAATTCATCGTTTGGATGAGGATTTGTGCTGTATTCGCAATTTCATCCTCTGCTTTGCGCTGCATTGCGTTTGATAATGTAACACCACTTAGCACAATTCCACCTAAGAAAACCAGCGTTAGCAGTAATGTGAATTTAGTGCCTAGTCTCAATTTTCTGATCATCTCAACGCCCCTATGATGGTCTATAACGTTTCGGTTTTAGCGATCGATCGTGCTATAAAATTTATCTACAGGTGAGTAACTGAATGGCTTATGGATGTAATTCAGTCATTCTCACGTGCATTCTCATCATTGGCAAGACAAGTTTGCTCATATTGGAACAAACTGTTAACTTATCAATGATGTACGGGTGTGAATCGGATGTTGCAGCACTATGGCTAATCTATTGCAACGTTGCGTATCGTTATATGAGGTTGCTCATACTTGCTCCTCAAACCCTTAATTGAGTTCTATTGATAGGTTTTGACGATTGCTAAGCGCAACCCAAGCGCAATCAACATTGCAGATGTTATTTGCTCTAGCCCCTGTGTGACAGATTGAATCAGCGTTTGCACAGTGCGTTGGAAAATCAGGACAGATCCTCAGCGTAGTCGATCGAATGCTCTATGTCTTCATCAAAATGGAGTCCCCCAATGGGGTGATTTACGATAGTTTAGGAACAAAGATTTAATAATCTCTAAAAGGCTAATTCAGGAGAATTTAGGGAAAGGCATATGTGGTGGTGACAGGAGCAGGATCGGGCATTGGTAAAGCAATTGCTGAACGACTGGCTGAAGAAGACGGCAGGGTTATTTGTGTTGATCTAAAGGGAGAAACTACGATCGCAATAGCCGACGGCATCCAACAGGCAGGTAGCAGTGCAAAATTGCAAAATAAATATAGAACAGATGATCTTTACCTTCATGACCGTCTCCATCTCGATTCAAATCGATGGGCGATCGGGTGATTCTTAACTAATGTATTTGAGACAGCACCCGGATTGCAGCAAAGTGCTGTAGGCTAAAGTTAACCTTCTACCGCAGAGGAAGTGGCGCAGATGCCCCAGACGAGCCAGACTTCAATCAACAGCAAGCAGATTGAGAAATTCATCGAAAAGGGTACGAAAAAAGTGATTGCTGAGAGTGGCATCAATCTTTCCACTCGGAGCGGCAACAAAGAGCTTCATCATTTGATTCGGAAAGTTGCTAATCAGCCTTTCAGCAGTCTGGAAGCCGCTACTAGGTTTGGAGAAGAGTTGGGGCAGAAGATTGTTGAACTTTCGCAAAAGCTTGGCAAAACCAATCTCGATCAGGGTGTAATTCGACAATTAATCCTTCAGAAAGAGATTCCTGCGATTCCTGAGTTTGTCGAAACCCAGGATCAATCCTCTGCTGCGCCTCGTTCTCGCGATGTTACGTTAAAGCCATCCTCTCAACCTGCGAAGGAACCTCAACCCGCCACGCAATCTAGTGCTGAATCCGGTGTTGCCGAGGAAGAATCTACCACTGAAGAACCAGAACTCCCCGAAGAGTCAGCACCCACTAGTTTAGTGGCGTCAACTGAGGATACCGAAAAGCTAGAGGCGATCGAGCCAGATGATTCTGAGGAAGGTGAGGAAGGTGAGGATGAGGAGGATGAAGACGATGATGAAACAGAAGACTTGATCGTAGATGAAGTCGATGATGACGATGAAGATGATGATACTGACGAAGATGATGAAGACAGTGACGACGAAGATGATGATGATGAAACAGGAGACTCGATCGTAGATGAAGTCGATGAAGACGACGAGGAAGACGAAGATGATGAAACAGTGACGAAGATGATGAAGATGAAACAGAAGGCTCGATCGTAGATGAAGTCGATGAAGACGACGAGGAAGACGAAGACGATGATGATGAAGACAGTGACGAAGACGATGATGAAGACGAAGAAATAGAAGACTCGATCGTAGATGAAGACGACGAGGAAGACGATGATGATGAAGACAGTGACGACGAAGATGAAGATGAAATAGAAGACTCGATCGTAGATGAAGTCGATGAAGACGATGAAGACGAAGATGATGATGAAGACAGTGACGACGACGAAGATGAAGATGAAGATGACGACGAAGAAATAGAAGACTCGATCGTAGATGACGTGGGTGAAGATAGTGATGACGACGAAGATGATGCGTCTGATGATGACAGTGATGATACAGAAGACGATGACGAGGAAGACGGTGAAGACGATGAAGCACCAGTCGATGACGGTAGCGCCGATCAAACATCAAAAGCAATTTGATCTTTAAGTCAAAGCCCAGAGAATTTATTTCTTTGATTGCAGAACGATCGCTAGTAATCGTGAAGTTTTGCAGTTTTTCGCACAAATTTCTTCATTTTTGATTAATTTTCATATTCTGTATTTAGTGTTAAAAGTACTTATAAAGCCCAATTTTTAGGTGTCTGCGAAGGGTTTATAGAGTTATCTCTCCGTACTATTTTGATGCGGTTACGGTCAGGCTCTTGTTGACCTCTCCTCAGTCAGTCGAATCGATCGATCTAAATCTGCCGACCATACAGCGTTTCTGTTGTGAGAATCACATGGAAAATTTAGCATTTCTCTATAATTCTCAGGCTCATGAAGACCTGGGACCAGAACCCCAACTGCGTACTCCAGAAGAATTTGCCAAAATTTCAGGTGCAGCAGTTGCCGGACTTGTAGGCAGTGTTGCCGCCGCCACTGTCCTGACGAACGCTCCTGAAGCCTCTGCCGTTGTCCGCCGTGGAGATATTTGTCCAGCCGTTGGACAGGTTCAATCGGCTCTGCAAAGTAGCGGCTTCTATGGAGGCGGTTCGGTAGATGACATTTTTGGCGGAGGCACCGAGGATGCCGTCGTTGCGTTTCAGCGAGCGAGAGGACTGTCCCAAGATGGTATCGTTGGTCCTCAAACTGCCGATGCGCTTGGGCTGGGGGATGCCGAAAACCCTAACAGCCCCTTCCTGTTTGGCAATTCCTGTACTGGCGGTACTGTGCCTCCTCCCATTACTCAAGAGGTGACTGGCGTGGTCAGCACCTACAGTGGAGCGGGAATCTTAACTCGCAGTTCACCGGATGGCGGCATCGCGGGGAATGGTTTCGGGGATGGTGAACTCGTTTACTACGATCTCAATAGCCGCACTTCTGCGGGTGGCTACACCTGGGTACTCATCACCTCTGGTCGCAATTCGGGCTACTGGGTGGCTGAAGACTTTCTCATCGAAGATTTCCCCGGACCGCCGATCGGGCAAGAAGCCAGTGGAATTGTTTCGGCTTCATCAGGACTTTACACTCGCAGTTCGCCCAATGGTTCCATTGCTGGAGATGGATTTGTCGATGGCGAAACTGTCTTTTATGACCCTAGCAGCGCAACTTTTGCGGGTGGCTACACCTGGGTACTCATCACCTCTGGTCGCAATTCGGGCTATTGGGTAGCATTAGACTTCATTGGAGACGGTTTCGGACCGCCGATCGGGCAAGAAGCCAGTGGAATCGTTTCGGCTTCATCAGGACTTTACACTCGCAGTTCGCCCAATGGTTCCATCGCGGGTAGTGGGTTTGCTGATGGGGCGATCGTCTTCTATGATCCTTCCAGCGCAACCTTTGCAGGCGGTTATACCTGGGTACTCATCACCTCCGGTGCCAATACGGGGTATTGGGTTGCCCTAGACTTTCTCTACTAAGGATCGAGGATTAAATAAGGTGTAATTTTAGCATCCCTATCTGTAAGCTAGAGAGATAGGTAAGTCACGAGTGAATTGATGCAACCCTACCCTGCCCCCATAGAAGCCCGGATGCAACGGTAC
>JAAUSF010000077.1 GCA_012033255.1 Cyanobacteria bacterium RU_5_0 | reverse complement strand
TGCTCAGCTACTTGCTCTACTTGTCAGCCGTTGCCGCTCTTGCTCAAGCTCTTGCTCTACTTGTTCAGCCCGTTGCCGCTCCTGTTCAGCCCGTTGCCGCTCTTGCTCAAGCACATTTTCTGGTGCAGGTAAGCGGTTTCCCTGAGCGTCATACCAATATAGCCATTCCCGGTACCAGCCCGTATGTTGACCCCGTTCCCGTCCAACGCCTAAGCCCACTTCTGGCATCCAAACCGGATCTCCGAACTGCCGGATGTATAGTCCATTTACCAGCTTATAGACCTCAAATGGATCATGCTTATCCCGTCGCCAGTGATGAGGATTATAAATGGTGTAGTAGAGTATGCCAAGTTTGGCGTAGAGCGCCATCTTTTCAGTATATTCTCCACCTGCGGTTTGGGACACTGCCTCAAATACCCATTGGGGCACAATGCCATCTTCTCGCCAGATCAGATAACTCAATCGTCCACGTTCACTCTTGTATCGAGGAACACCAAGGCTAAGAAACCCATCCGGCACAACCGCAGGCTGTTGTGGATCATAGTAAAGCCCCATGTTGATGGCTAAGAACCAATCAGTACGGGTTGACCATTGCAGCGCCAGGATAGCTCGTAACAGTGCAGGAATCCAGATCTGGAGTTCATTGTCCACTGGGGTATTGTCTGAGTTAGGCAGGTCTTCTTCTGTGGGGAGAAATTGCAGTGGGTCGTACTGTACCATAACGACGGCTCCCAGAGAACGGGTACCTGGATCTTAGCGCTAGATTCAGCTAGACTCTCGACTAACAATCCCTGACCACTGGACTTTCTTCTGCCGTTCTCGTCGATAGGAGAAAAACAGATCGGGGTTTTGATAGGTGCAGTAAGGGGCGATCGCCATCTGTTCGGAGCCAATTCCCATTTGCTTTAGCTGCAACGCATTCACGCGGCGTACATCCAATCGCGCCCGTCCGGGCTGAGGATCATCCAGCAGAGGTGAATTGGGCAATTGCCGTAAAGCATCCAGGATTGGCTCCGGATCAGCCACAGTATCAGGTGACTCCAGGTTGGTTGAAGGATTGACCGTTGAGGCGATCGGCGAATTAAGCACCGTCGCTCCGACTTGCGCCGCTACAGTTGTCGAGACTTGGTACACTTCACCCGCGATCGCCGGACCCATCGCAATCCGCAAATTCTCCAACTGACTCCCCTGTGCCTGCATCCGTTTCACGGCATTAGGCACGATCGCCAACAACGTTCCACGCCATCCCGCATGAACAGCCGCTACTTGTCCGGTTTCTGCATCGGCAATTAGCACAGGTGTACAATCTGCCGTACAAACCCAAACCGCCTGATTGTCTTGCTCAGTCAGCAGCCCATCGGCATTGGGAAGGCTAGTAAGCTCGCTCTCATCTTCCAGATCCGATCGTTCCGAAGCTACGCCTTGCCCAATTTCCGTCGCATTGAGTACCGTATTGCCATGAACTTGCTTCACCCGATAGACCTTTGCCGTTGGATGCAACACCTCCACTAATGTTTCTGGAGGACGTGACCAAAACTGCTGCGTGAAAAAGCCATGTTGCCAATCCTTGAGTAGACTGCAAGTGAGGTAGGGCAATCCTTGCCAAATATGCCAATGCCAAGTGTACATGATGGTGCGACTTGCCTTATGCCTTATCTGAATGATGCTAGCTTACGCGAGAATTGGTTAGGTCTATCACTGGCAGCAGTTTTCAGTTAAATGCGATACGCAAAGGAGCACAGCCTGCCGTGTCCTACAAGGTTGATGGATTGGACGCCATTGAAACCCGCTATAGTGGAGAGAATTTTGCTGTGGAATTCGATCGCCAATACCTCGAAACCGCCCTCTTTAGGCAGGAGGAGAGACTTTTTGCCCTCCTCACATCAATGCAGCCTGAACAATCTACCCATCCACTCGTTCAGAAGCCTGAGTTGCCGGAATTTCCTGCAACATTTGAGATTCATTTGTTTGAGACAGTTGCTTCAACAAACACGGTCGTTTGGCAAATGCTGGAACAGGGGGCAGGAGCAGGAACAGTGGCGATCGCTCTCTCTCAACAAGCCGGACGCGGACAATGGGGACGCCAATGGAATTCCCCTCCGGGTGGGCTGTATTTATCGCTGGCGTTGACTCCAAACCTGCCTACTCCTCATGCCGGACAGTTAACCCTCAGTAGTGTTTGGGGGATTGCAGTCGCGTTGCGGCAGTATGGCATTTCAGTTCAGATTAAATGGCTTAATGATCTTGTTATGGATGGGTATAAGCTTGGCGGAATTCTCACTGAGACACGCATCTACCAGGAACAGATTTATCGAGCGGTGATTGGTGTAGGAATCAATTGGAGTAATTGGGTACCAGAAATGGGAATCAATTTACAAACGATTTTGGCGAAGCAAGGGGTACAGTCGATCGACTCGCTAGAAACATTGGCGGCGATCGTGCTTCAGGGCTTGAGAGTGGGATATGAGTATTGGCGGCAATGGGGAATTGAGACTCTGATCGATCGCTATCAAACGCTACTCGTCAACCTCGGACAAAGGATTATTGTTGATGGTCATCCCGGAAAAATCATTGGGGTATCGATTACAGGGCAATTGCGAGTTCAATCGGAGCGGGGCGATCGATCGTCTACATCACCCAATACCCCAACCGAAATGGATCTCAATCCAGGTGAAATTTCCCTTGGATACATCACCCGATCGAAGGGGTTTTCCTGATGCACAATTTTCCTGATTCATAATTTGAGAATGAGTACTCAAGAGTAATAGAATTTCCGGAACTAAATCACCGTATCAGGCGACGAATATCATTAGCAAATCAGGTTATAGTCTCTGGAGGGAATATCGAAATATTTGACCTGTTCAAGATAAAACCGAGTCCAACACAGTTTTAAATATCTGCCTTATGATAATTGGGGCGCTGATTTTACCCCAGTTCAGCTAGTTACGACCTGTAGAGACGCAGAATGACTGAAAATCGTAATTCTAACTCCCCCGTCTACCGTTTTCTGAGCCAGCGTTCTCTTTTGGCTGGTGGGCTAAGTTGCCTTAGCGGAATCAGTATTCTTAGTGCCGGAATCGTGCTTGCTCAAACTTCCACTTCAGATGGCACGGTCGATTCTCCGGTAAACTCTACTGTTCCTAATGCCGAAGACTTACTCTCACCAACGCTGCAAGACTCATCAACGCCCTCCACTATTCCTCCGTCAGATGCATCATTCGACCCGTCACAACCTCCTGCATCGGCTGAGCAGCCCACTGTAATTCCGCCTGATTTAGCGTCACCTGGGCTGGAATCCTCTACTCCAGAGTCGTCAACCTCATCGTTTCCGCAGCTTCCTGGCGAAGCATCTCCATTGACTACTGAAGTGATACCTTCGATCGAGACTCCTACTACCCCGTCCTCATTGGTTTCACCGAATCTAGTCGAAGATGTGCCCTCTGCATTTGGCAATCCTGCAACGACTCAGGGATCTGACGTTTACATTGATTCAACCCCTTATGATATTGGTGCAACAAAACCAAATATTATCCTGTCGGAACGCTCAACCGGGTGTCAGGCAGTCCTTCAACCAGGGCAAGAAGTGCCCAACAGTATTTGTCCGCCGCCGATCGCAACCGCAACTGGTGCAGGCAGTTTTGATGGAACAATCCCAGAACCTGGCAGCTTAGGCGGCTTGAGTGTTTTCAGCTTTGAATCGGGTGGTACATCTGTTTCGGGACGAGACTTTTATAACCTAACGGTTCGTCCTCCGGCTCAACTGAGCAACGGAAATCTCAGCTTGCTTTTCCCGCTCTCCATTCCAGCCGCAATTACCTCTGTGTTTGGTTGGCGGCTTCACCCGATTATGGGAGATATGCGCTTCCACTCTGGTACTGATATTGGTGCGCCTCAAGGAACTCCAGTATTAGCGGCGTTTGATGGCAAAGTGCAGATTGCGGATCTGGTGGGAGGCTATGGTTTGGCAGTTGTTTTGGAACATAGCAAAAACACTGAACAAACTCTCTATGCTCACCTATCGGAAGTATTTGTTCAGCCAGGAGATGAAGTGAAACAAGGGGAAGTGATTGGTCGAGTAGGAAGTACTGGACTATCCACTGGCCCTCACCTCCACTTTGAGTTCCGCAAACTCACGCAAGAAGGATGGGTCGTGATGGATGCTGGAGCCGCCCTAGAGTTTTCTTTGGCACAATTCATCCAGAATATCCAGGCGGGGTATACAAAGCCTCTGCCCTATCCAGCTATTTTTGCTCACTCCGGTAAATATCTTCAGATGCCCGCACAAACCACGGCAACGACAGAAACCCCACCAACGAAACCGCTATTTCTACCGCAACCAAGTCCTGATGCGGAGTTGAGGACTGAGGACTAACGCTGTTCGCCCCTATTTTTTGCCGTAGTACGATCGATACCAGCCCACAAACCGATCGATGCCAACTTCGATCGGCGTATCTGGCTTGAAGCCAACATCTCGCATCAGATCGTCTACGTCAGCATAGGTGATTGGCACATCCCCTGGTTGCATGGACAATAGGTTTTTCTTGGCTTCTTTACCAAGAGCTTGCTCAATCACTTCAATGAATTTCAGCAAGGCTACAGGTTTGTTATTGCCGATGTTATAAAGCGTGTAGGGAACGGTAGAAGGCGCATCAGAATTGTTTTTGGTTTGGGTAGGTGGGTTGTGCATGACTCGCACAACGCCCTCAATTACATCATCGACGTAGGTGAAGTCGCGCTGCATATTGCCAAAGTTGTAAACATCGATCGCTTTTCCTTCTTCGATCGCCTTGACAAATTTGAAATAGGCCATATCCGGTCGTCCCCAGGTTCCGTAGACGGTGAAAAAACGGAGTCCAGTGGTTGGTATGCCGTAAAGATGGCTGTAGGTATGGGCAATTAACTCGTTGGCTTTCTTCGTGGCAGCGTAGAGCGAAATCGGGTGATCAACATTATCACTCGTAGCAAAGGGAATCTTGGGATTGATGCCATAAACGGAACTGGAGGAGGCAAACACAAGGTGCTTTGTGGGATGATAACGACAGCCTTCCAATACGTTAACAAAGCCTGTGATGTTGCTATCTACATAGGCATGAGGATTGATCAGCGAATAGCGAACCCCTGCTTGAGCCGCTAAATTTACTACATAATCAAAAGATTGTGCCTCAAACAATTGAGCAACCCCAGTACGATCGCTCAGATCCAAAAACTGGAATGTGAATCCGGGTAACGATCGCAACTGAGCCAGTCGAGCTTGCTTCAAATTGACATCATAATAATCACTCAGATTATCAACGCCATACACCTGAATTCCTTCCGTCAACAGACGCTTTGCCAAGTGATAACCAATAAATCCAGCAACTCCAGTAACCAATACTTGCATGATCAACGCTCTCTAAGGATCTCAAGAACTGACAAGTAACCGCGAGTGCAACTGTATGGCGACAAGCCTTGATTTCTGGTGGGGTAGGCATCTTGCCTGCCCTGATCTGGACGGGCGAGACGCCCATCCCACAAACAATGTAAACAAGTTGCACATGGCGTCAAGTAAACAAAAGGATGTCTTCCACTTTGCACGCGATTCTGCGTAGAGAGTTCCCTACACTCTCAATCCAAGAACATTTTTGAGCAAGATTGATATGAATGATATGAAATGATAACTAATTCACTCATTTTCTAAGTAGAATTTCGTAGATTATTGTTGCAGAAATATATCTAGACTTCCATTTTATTGGACTTGAATAATGGCTCTATGTCTACTTTCAGCCTTTTGTTAAGAGTCTACTAGAACTGTATAAACCACATAGACACTGAATCAAATCATCTGTTATTTAGTAGTAAAGATAACGCACTCATCTCCGTAACGAATTACGTTTTGAAAGCCTTGTTCCCTGATGTTTGAGTATTTCATACCGATTTAGACAGAGGATGCAACAGATCATGGATTGAAACCATTGTCTCATCAGGCTTCTGCAATCCAAAATCTAAAATCCGAAAGCCAAAGTAGTATCACCTATTGAACCTTACCAATCCCGGAAAATCTCACCATGAAAACTTCATTCTTGACTAGTCTCGTTGCTGCTGCTGCTGCCTTCGCTGGAGCAATGTCGATCGCATCACCCGCAAACGCCTTCTCCTGGAATGACTCCTGGACACAACCTGTGATTCAGAGCAAATCTCAAACTGGTTTTGACGATGCCCTTTTCCAAAAGTTTGTGCAACAAGAGCGCATTGCTCTTCCCAATACCGGATTGTTTCAATTAGATCCCAGCAACCTGTTTCTGAAATATGACCATACGGTTTCTGTTCATTTCATCAACGAAGGGGCTGGATATCGCAACCAGTTAGCATACGAAGCAACGGGGGCTACCAATATATCGGGTCTAGTGTTCAATGATATTTCCTCGGCAGAGGCGATCGGCAACTGGGGAGGAGATGCTCTAAACCTGGGAGATAGCACCAGCCTGGGTCGTATAGCGGGGGGAACGCAACTCGATTTCTGGTTGAGAGCCGATGGATTGAATCGGGGAAATAGTGCCAATATCTTTGGTACGAAGACCGAATCCAATTTGGATAGACTTGAGCATGTAGTTGCCTACGCTTACAACAATTACATTCTGCTTGGCTTCGAGGATTTGTATGGCGGTCTGTGGGCTTCAGGTCAAGATACTGCAACGGGCAAATGGAACGAATTCTCTGACCGGGACTTCAACGATGTCGTGATGGTGCTTGATGTGGGCGAAGCAAATGTCCGCGAAATGATGGGAGTTCCTGAGCCGTCTGTCACCTTAGCGATGGTGGGCATGGGTGTTGCAGGAGCATTGGGCTTGCGTCGCCGCAAAAATGCGATCGAACAGTGAAGCATTGCCTGATATGAGTAGTCTATAAATCACTTGTAGGGTGGGCAATGCCCACCTTTCTTGTATTTATTTTGTATCTACCAAACCGTCCAATCCTCCCAATTCAGGTTAAACACCGATGTATCTGGAAAAGCGATCGGGTTGCCGTTTTTCTCCAACTGCTGCTGCAATTCTTCCAACAAGGGTTCCGGAGCAGGCAAATTGTCTACCAACTCATAGGGCAGAATTCCTTCTGATAGGGCAAACGATGCAGTCGTTCCGGCGGCAGATCCGGCTGACCACTCGAACGAATGAACCCGATAAGCGGCAGCCGCGATCGAACTAGTGGCGATGCTCTTACCTGCGACTAGCATATTGTTAATTTTTTGCGGAATCATTGCTCGGAGCGGAATTTGGGCTGGATAGGCTTGACCATGCGATCGTCGGACTCCTTCTCGCTCAGTATTGCCAGGGGCTTCTGGAGGCGATAGGGTCATGCAGGGATGAAAGTCGATCGCATACTGTGCAATACCCACTGCATCAGGGTAGATAGTCGATCGAGTGCGACGAGAGATCTGATCGGGTGGAGTGTCTTGCCGGATCACAGTTGCCGTCTCTAGTCCAGCTAACGCGATCCAGAGTTGGCGATAGGTCTGAGGTGGAAGTGCCTGCTGATAATAAGGGTCGAGATAATCGACGCGAGAGATATCTAACTCGGAAATCATGAAGCCTTCCCTATAACCATAGGAGGAACGACCAATGATTCGGCGTCCTTCGCGGATGTAGGGATATTTGGATAAGCCATGCTCCGTTCCCATCGGCGCATCAAAGCCAGCAAGGAAGCGGTGATTAGGGGCAGGTTGCTTGATGCCTTCACCCAGTTGAGAATCTGTGGTTCCAGCGACGAGCCAATAATAATATCCCAGGGCATTTTCTTCACCTTTCTGGAGGGTTTCGGTTCGCAACCCCCCTAACCAGCCACCTGGCTCAAGTTGTCCTACTGCCTGAAGCTGATCGCGGGAATAAATCAGGTTATCCTGCGATGTTCCTGGACGATAATCATTGCCCCATGTCCAGTTTTGCATGGAGATATCTCCAGGCTTGGGTTGAGATACCCCAAAGACCCGTTCTTTTGACCTTGGCTTCGGACTCCAAATACGGCGATAGGTGAATACAAAATCAAAGTAGTTGATGTTTTCTCTCGGTTTTTCGTAGCTGTAATAGGGTTCATATTCTGGATAAAACGAGGGCATCTCTTGGGGCTGCGGTTCCTCGGTTTGCTCCATTGCAAAGGTGTAGGTAAAGCCCTGCGTACAATATGGATCGCCCGTTTCAGTGGGAGAAGACGGATTCAGGTAAGAAAGCGGATCAAGCCCCAATCGGTAAGGAACATCCGCAAGGGCGATCAGTTCTCCGGTTTCAGTAGCATCAATCACAAACCAGCGGGACGCAGGGTTTGCAGACTGTTCTTCTTCAGTTTCACCGATGAGCGGAACGAAGCGAATGATCGTTTTGGTAAAGCGATCGGAATCTTCATAGCGATAGGCATCTTCGATCGTCTGTGATAGCGGTTCCGTATTGAGTGGTGGCGTGTTAGGGGCAGGCGTGTGTTGAATGGCGATCGCCCCTTCAATAATCGTGCCATCAGCATTGAGTTCTAGCTCTTTAATCACTGTAGAGGGAAACCACTTGAGTTCACCTTCGCCTTCTTCAGCCGCTTCTTGTAATTGCTCCCAGAGAATTTCGTTGGCATCGGTTGGCAGAAAACAAGAGACACTAACCCAACAGTCTCCAGGATTCAGTTGATTGTATTTGTCTTCAATGCGTTGACGCAGTTCGTTGTAGCCGTGAGCGTAGAAGAGGAGCGATCGTTGCATCTTGGCTTCATCAAGGGCTGAAGTGCCCTGAGCGGTAATTTGTCCCCCCACCCAGTCGGTGATTTCGGTCATACAGACGGTGCGTCCTGCCAGCAGCGCCTCATAAGCCGTTGCACTTCCGGCTAAGCCTCCACCCACCACCAAGATTTCACATTCGACGGTTTCATCCGGGGTTCTAGAACTGGAGGGTGCATCAGAATTAGTCTGGGCAAGCGAATGAGTTGGGGCAAGAACATTAGAGGAGGAAGTTTGTCCAGCTAACCCTGTGATTACCGCACCCAGGAACACCGCAAAGAAAAAATGACGTATACGCATCTACCGATTCTCAGAAGTTCTGCATTAGATAAGGTACGACATTTCCTCGGTTTTTTCCGGAGAGTACGGCCTTCTTTCAATTAGGGGAATATCCTTCGGGGCAGGTTAACTCTAGCCCATCCACGCTATTAGTCATACCAGGATTATTAGGCTCTTCGATCGTCGATGCATCCGACCTACAGAGAAGAGCAGCCGTTAAACCCCGACTATCAACCACCCAAACTAGACCGACATAGCTTCTTAGTTCTGGTTCTTTGGGGATGGCCGCATTCATCACGGCAATGCCTGGATCATCAAGGGTGTAGACACGGTATAAGTAATTCTGATCTTCCGTCGGAACGCCAATTCCCAAGCTTTGAATGTCAGGGCTAAACGTGGAATTTTCGATCTGGTATGCTTGCTGGCTTCGGTTCAGGCTGCCGATGTAATTTCTGGCTTCAGACTCCAGAGGAGATGGAGCATCTGAGTTTGTCTGGGCAAGACCATTGGAGGTTAAAGTTTGTCCAGCTAATCCTGTTATGACTACACCCAGAAATACTGCAAACAAGGAATAACGTATCTGCATGAACCCGTTTTCAGAAGATCTGCATTAGACAAGGTACGACATTCCTTCTATCTTGTCCAGAGAGTATAGCATTCTTTAATCTAAACAAATTGGAACTCTATCTAATTTGTGGTTCTAGGCAGTTTGCCCAGTGTTGTCAAAATTCGTGTTGTCAAAATTCGTGTTGTCAAAATTCGTGTTGTCAAAATTAACGATATCTTCTGGAATACCTGATTTTCGAGCGATCGCGTAGCTTTCAATATTCAACCCGATCAGCATAACCTGTTTGTTGAAATGATGATATTTAGAAACCGCTTTGATGATTGCACTGGCGGCGGCATGATCCCAAATATGAGCATGGGTAAAATCAATGATGATTCGATCGGGATCATTTCTATAGTTAAATAACTCTGTAAACCGAGTCGCTGAACCAAAGAAAAGTTGTCCAGAAAGCGTGTACACTTTAGCGCCACTGGAATTGATCCAAGTCATAGCTTTGATTTGAGCTACTTGCCAACTGAACATCAGGGTACTGATGATCACACCTGCCAAAACACCTTCTGCTAAATCATGTGTCCAGAGGGCAACAATCATGGTGATAGGCATGACGATCGCCTCACTCAAGGGCATTCTTCGCACGATTTTGAGTGAATTCCAATCAAACGTTTCAAACGCCACCATGATCATTACGCCAATTAGGGCTGCCATCGGAATTTGCAGCACCACATCTCGGAGCGCAAAGATGGAAAACAGCAGAAAGGCACCTGCTATCCCGGTGGAGAGCCGTCCCCGTCCACCACATCGCACATTGATAATCGATTGTCCGACCATGCCGCAGCCCGCCATCCCGCCTAAGCAACCCGTCACAAAGTTAGCAATACCTTGACCGCGAATCTCCTGATTTTTAGAACTGTGGGTATGTGTTAAATCATCGACTAAAGCGGCCGTCAGCAAAGACTCCAATAAACCGACGATGGCTAACGCTAATGAGTAGGGCAAAATAATCATCAATGTTTCTAGAGAAAAACTGACTGCCGGAAGATGGAACGCAGGTAAACGGCGCGTGATTTCACCAATATCTCCCACTCTAGAAATATCCAGTTTGGTTGCTACAGCGATGCTAGTCATCACAACGATCGCCACTAACGGAGATGGAATACTTTTAGTGAAAGATGGTAGCAGATACACGATCGCTAATGTGACTGCAACCATTCCATACGCTTGCCACGGTTGCCCTGAAAGCTGTTGCAATTGCGCTAATAAAATTAGAATTCCTAACGCATTAACGAATCCAGAAATAACAGATTGAGGAATGAAATTGAAAAACCGACCTAACTTGAAAATACCAATCAGAAATTGCAGAATTCCAGTCAGAATAGTAGCAGCAAATAGATATTCAACTCCATATTTTTCAACCAACGTCGTCATCAATAGCGCCATTGATCCGGTTGCTGCCGAAATCATTGCCGGACGCCCTCCAGCAATTGCAATCACCACCGCCATGCAAAACGACGTGTAGAGAGCAACCATTGGGCTAACTTTGGCGATCGCGGCAAATGCTAAAGATTCTGGGATGAGAGCTAGTGCAACGGTAATTCCGGCAAGGCTTTCTGTTTTGAGAGTTAAAAAATTGAGCTTCAGAGAATTGATTCCATTCGAGAAGAATGTGTTTGAGGTTGAACCGTTTGATTTCTTCTGACTGGTTCGCATTTCGGTGAGTAGGATGATATAGAAACTAGTACATGGTTAGTGCTGAATTTGAAATGGCAGATGTATTTCACCTATATCGAGTTGCACGTTTCAACTCATCCTAAATCAATGATGGAAACCCCTCTTAGATAACTAAAACTATTGATTATTTCTTCATGCCCTGTAGCACAGGGATAAAACCTTCATAAACCATGATATCTCCGCTTGCCAATTTTTGCTCTCCGAAAAAGGGCTGTTGGTTCACGGGTTTGGTTCACGTTAAATGACACAATAAAGGCTTGCAATGCGTTCGATCGGCACCTGTGCGTAAAGGCGAACCGATGTTTGTCCGTGCATGGAATTATGATTCAAGCAAATTCCATATGATGTAGATAGAGAGATTATGGCGACGTGGCACCCATTTTTGACGACTCCTACAACGCAGGCTCGCGATCGCGCCTTATCTTTTGGTTCACGCTAAGTCTTACCTTCACGACTCTATATGCCTTTGTGGTGCTGGAGCAAGCCTTTGATGGTGAATATGTGGCTCAGGATGATACACGGCAGCATGTGTTTTGGATGTATCGCCTTCTTGATCCCGATCTATTTCCCAATGATTTAATTGCCGATTATTTTCAATCCGTTGCGCCGTGGGGCTTCACTAGCCTTTACAGAGGGTTTGCCGTGCTAGGCATTAACCCCTTGCTAGTCAGCAAACTGCTGCCAGTTGCCTTGAGTTTGATCACAGCTATCTATGGGTTTTGGATATGCCTCGAACTTTTACCGATACCGTTAGCAGGTTTCATTGCCTCCGTTCTGATCGATCATCTGCTTTGGGTATATGATGATGTCGCCTCTGCAACACCGAGAGCCTTTGTCTTACCGCTATTTCTGGCATTTCTCTACCACCTGATGCGCCGATCGTGGCTCCCCTATTTAGCAACGATCGCCCTCCAAGGATTGTTCTATCCGCAGTATGTCTTCGTGCTTGGAGGAATCATGCTGTTGCAACCCTGGCGATGGCAACAGGGACGACTCAAACTCTCTAAAGAAAAGCAAGACTATTGGTTTTGTTTCGCTGGGCTGGGCGTTGCGATGCTAGTGCTGACGATCTATGCGCTGGCTATCACCAAGGTTGGTGCGGCTATTACCCTGGCAGAAGCGAAGCAGTTGCCCGATTTCTATGCTGGAGGGCGGATTGGATTCTTTGAAAAGAATCCCTGGAAATTCTGGTTTACGGCTTCCCTGAGTGGGGTCTTTGCTGACTTCAAAGCTCAGTTTCTAAGTGTTGGGATTGTGTTACCGCTCCTGCTAAGCCTTCCAAACCGATTTCCGCTAGTGCGACAGATCACGGTCAATATTCGGGTTCTTATCCAGGTGACTTGCGTAGCGCTTTTCCTGTTCTTGGCTGCCCACGCGCTACTCTTCAAACTCTACCTGCCTAGTCGTTATACCGTATATAGTTTGCGATTTGTCTTGGTGTTTGCGACGGCAATCACACTTACCCTGCTACTCGATGCAGGACTGCGCTGGTTGCACCGATCGCCTCAACCTCGGCTTTACCATCGATCGATCGTCTGGGGAATTGCCATTCTGCTCGCCGCCGCCATCTTGCTTTACCCCTACTACACCAAACGAGGGCTTGCGGTTGCCAATTATGTTGAGGGGGAAGTGCCCAAGCTATATGAGTTTTTTGCCCAACAGCCTAACGATAGTTTGATTGCGTCTCTAGTGACTGAAGCCGATAATTTGCCGATCTTCTCGCAGCGATCGGTTTTAGTTAGCCGAGAAACTGCGATTCCCTTTCATGTCAACTATGCTAATCAATTTCGCCAACGAGCGATCGACCTGATCCGGGCACACTATAGCCTGGATGCCAACGAGTTAATTCAGTTCATCCGCACTTACGGCATTGATTTCTGGCTGCTCGATCAAGACTCTTTTCAGCGTAAGTTTCTGCGGCGAAGCTGGATCAAACAATACCCAGTTGCTATGACAGAAGCGTTAGATCATTTAAAGCAAGGAACGCCTATCCTAAAGCAACTTATGACTCGTTGTGTTGTCTTTCAAGAAGAAGAATTAACAGTATTATCAACCGAGTGCATCGTGCGATCGATTAAAGATTAATGTGAACAATACCCGATGTGCATGGTGTAGAAAATGCTCTATAGCTAAGTGCTGAGTGCTGAGGACTGAGTGTTGAGTCAGGATTGATTAACTGTTTGCCTTTCAGCCTTGGGCAATGGCCTAACCACGCTGGCTACTGCTATACATCTTGGGAAGCTTTTAGAGGACAAAGCATGAAAGGATATTACATCTTCCCAGGAAATTGATATCATTTCGCAACTGCTGCTTGAGCAGCAAACGATATGAGGCAACTGGTTCTCAGTGCTGGATTCAAAAGAGCGTCGAGTGTTGTATACAACAGTCGATCGCAACAATTAATCAACCTAAAGAGCTAGCAAATTGAATGAAAATCGTCGTCTTCTGATCACAATTACTGGTCATACTGGAGATAGAAATAGGAGAACGATAGTAAAACATTACTTGCCTAATTTTTGTACTGCAAGAATGGTAAGTGATGCATTCTACTGCAAACTCAGTACCAATTCCTTTGCTACAACAACCTGGAAGAAAATCACAAAAACGCACTCATCAAGGAATTGATTAGGCTAGAAAAGACTGAAAATGACAACACTCTACAGGAGGAGATACGATGAGCGAACAGGACAGAATTAACGAGCATAGTAAAGATAAACAGCTCGAACCGTTTCGTCGAGACACGGGTGAGAATCTAACCACGAATCAAGGGGTGCGCGTTGATGACACCAACAATTCACTGAAAGCAGGGGCGCGAGGTCCTACCCTTCTGGAAGACTTTCATTTGCGCGAAAAGATGATGCATTTTGACCACGAGCGCATCCCAGAACGGGTGGTTCATGCGCGGGGTTCGGGTGCTCATGGGTATTTCCAGGTTTACGAGTCGATCGCAGAACTAACCAAGGCGAAATTTCTGCAAGATCCCTCGGTGAAAACGCCTGTGTTCGTGCGGTTCTCCACCGTAGTCGGATTTCGGGGTTCTGCCGATACGGTGCGGGATGTGCGCGGCTTTGCGACAAAGTTCTACACCGAGGATGGTGTCTATGATTTAGTCGGCAATAACATGCCGATTTTCTTTATTCAAGACGGTATCAAATTCCCCGATCTCGTCCATGCCATCAAGCCAGAGCCGCACAACGAGATGCCCCAAGCCTCTGCTGCCCATGACACCTTCTGGGACTTCATCTCGCTGATGCCCGAATCGATGCACATGATTATGTGGGTGTTGTCCGATCGCGCTCTCCCCAGAAGTTACCGAATGATGGAAGGATTTGGTGTTCACACCTTCCGTTTCATCAATGAGCAAGGCAAGGCGCGGTTTGTCAAATTTCACTGGAAACCGCTATTGGGAATGCACTCTCTTGTCTGGGATGAGGTGCAAAAGTTAGCTGGGAAAGATCCTGATTTCAACCGTCGCGATCTCTGGGAAGCGATCGAGATGGGCGAGTATCCAGAGTTTGAGTTGGGTGTGCAGATTGTCGAAGCGGAAGACGAACATAAATTCGACTTTGACTTGCTAGATGCCACCAAGATTATTCCTGAAGAGGATGTGCCTGTTCGTCCGATCGGCAAGATGGTACTCAACCGTAACCCGGATAACTTCTTTGCCGAAACCGAGCAGGTGGCATTCCACCCTGGTCATGTCGTGCCCGGTATTGACTTCACCAATGATCCCTTGCTGCAAGGACGATTGTTCTCTTATCTCGACACACAATTGATCCGTCTTGGTGGACCCAACTTTGCCGAGATTCCCATTAACCGATCGGTCTGTCCTGTTCACAACAACCAGCGTGATGGCTACATGCGACAGACGATCGATAAAGGTCGAGTCAGTTATTCGCCCAACTCGCTGGCAGGCGGTTGCCCGATGACGAATCCAGAAAATCTGCGGACATTTGTTCATCACGCGGAAAGAGTCGAAGGGCACAAAATCCGCGAACGCAGCGACAGTTTCAAAGACCACTTCAGCCAAGCTACCCTGTTCTGGAACAGCCTCTCGGAACCGGAAAAAGATCATCTTGTATCCGCTGCTCACTTCGAGTTGGGCAAGGTGGAACACAAAGAAATTCGACAGCGCATGGTTGATTTGTTCAATCAGGTCGATCACGAATTTGCCAAGCGGGTTGCCCAAGGGATTGGAGTGCCGGAACCCACCGAGGAAGTCATGAAAAATCACAAACGCCGCTCTCCAGCCCTCAGTATGGAGAACACCGTCAAGGACACGGTGAAGAGTCGGCGCGTTGCCATTCTTGCGGCTGATGGGTTCGATCATTCCCAATTAACAGCAATGCAGCAGGCGTTGCAAAATGCCGGAGCCAGCACCAAAATCGTGTCGAAATTCGGCGGCAAGATCCGAAGTATAGATGGACAGGAGATCGAGGTAGACAAGTCGTTTGTGACGACAGCATCGGTGATGTTTGATGCAATTTACATTCCCGGTGGACAACAGAGCATAGAGGCGCTGAAACAGCAGGGAGACGCGATTCATTTCGTGAATGAAGCCTTCAAACATGGCAAAGCGATCGCGGCTACGAGTGAAGGTGTGGATCTGCTGAAGCAATCTGACATTGCAGGCGCAGTCATGGTTGAGCCGCAGTCATCAGAACCGATGACCTCTCGAAAAGGCGTAGTTACGGCTCTAAATGGGGCAAACCTGAGTGCAGTTGCTGAAGCGTTTGTTGGGGCGATCGCTCAACATCGTCACTGGACGAGAACCCAAAAGGAAAGGGTGCCCGCTTGACGGAGGCTGGCACAGCTTAATCCACAGTTTCGTAGCGCCCTAGCTTTCTAACCTCTTGACGAGATAACCCTAGTTCTTGAGCGATCGTTGTTTCTACATTGAATTACCGCTCCAAGTGTCACCACGAGACATCAGCTTATCTCGATAACGTCCTGCTAATCATATCAAGACGCTGCATCATAACAACTATTGTGCAGAACAGTTTCGTAGTGTTCTACAACTGGAAATGGTTCGTAGAAGGGGTGCAGTAAGGAACGCCATTCTTGATATTGAGGTGATTGTCGAAATCCAATCGTATGATCCTCTAATGTTTGCCTGAAAAACTCTTCCCGCCCACCCAACTTTTGTCAAAGTGTGAAGGCATCGCGCCTCTCACTCAAGAAGCCAGCGATTTATATAGCTGTAGTCAGTTAGGTTAGGACATGGACATTTTTGTGGGGCGGCGGAGCCGCCCCACAAAAATGTCCTAACCAATATGACTATGGCTATACGATCGCTATTGGACTCAATTAACTAGCACCTGATCAGCAGGGGAATCTCCATTTAAGTGGCAATCGATCCTTTGTGTACGGGCGAACGGCAGTTTGCCCCTACGTATCATTTCGATGTCTCAAAAAAAGCGGATAGACTGTTGCCTACCCGCCTAACATTGACCTTTAGTGACCCTTGAAAGCTAAATGAAAGTTCGACGCTCTAAATGGTGAATCGCTTGTGCGTGGTGAATCGAATCGATCGCATTTCGATGTGCCTTATTTTGCGTATGCTCTGACGAATAGGACGTGGAGACTTGTTTTGGAGAGCGCGTGGGTTTATGAGCCGATTAGAATAGTGATTAAATTGTAGAGAACATCAACAGACGCTACTTCGTCCAGGAAGCTCACCGATCGGGTGACTTGCTACTGACGGGAGCAGATTTGTGTATCTCTAAAAGAGGGATTCACCGTAGGAGAGACAGATTCCAGAAAGATAAGCTGTTCTGTATTGAGTCTGTATAAGTGGACGGGCACGATGCCCATCCCATAGGAGTGCCGAGGATTTATTAGGTGCAAATTGAATACAGGGCTGTCTTCCCCAATCTTGCATTTTGCCGTCAAGTTATTCTTTTTCAAGCTCAAAGTCCTCGCTCCAGGCAGGAATATCTTCTCCGGGTTGCCGTCCATAAACCGAAATTTGCGTAACAGTGCCAAGTTCTAACTGAGCAATTTCCTGCTTGACTAATGCGGTCATCGCTTGCTCATCAGGCAGTTGAGGCGATTCCAGCATGATTCGCAATGCATGATCTCGAAGCGTGGCTTTAGCGGTAATATTCTCTGATTGCAAGACTTGATTCAACCGAGAAGCGATCGCCTCTAAATCAAGTGCTTGACTGGATTGGAAAGGGTCTGGAGCAGAAACAGATTGAGATTTTGATGGAGATGCCAGATCTTGCCAATTGACTGTACCGGAAAGCGTACTGGCTGCCCGCGTCGGAATATCTTCTGGTAGAAGAGTTGTCAAAACATCATCGGTGAGAGAAGATAAAACGGCGAGTCGATTCGCTTGCTGTTCGATGCTTTTTCAAAAAGATTCCGCGCCACACGAGCGTTCCCAAAGGAGCGATCGCGTTTTACATACAACTGCTCAAACAGCCCTCTCAGCTTTGTTCTTGCCTCTGAAGTCAGCTTAAAGTGGCTTTTAGCCGCCATTTTTTCAAAGATAGCTAACAACTCATTGGGGGTGTAATCGTTGAAATAAAAATAGCGATTGAAGCGAGATTTTAAGCCAGGATTCGACTCGATAAATGTCGTCATTTCATCCGTGTAGCCCGCGACAATCACAACGAATCGATCGCGATGATCTTCCATCCGTTTGAGCAATACATCGATCGCTTCTTGCCCAAAATCTCGATTTGCATCTTTGGGCACCAGTGCATAAGCTTCGTCAATGAATAGCACTCCATCTAATGCCGACTTTACCAACTCATCTACATTTTTTGCCGTCTGTCCAATGTAACCGGCGACCATTCCAGAGCGATCGGTTTCGACTAAGTGCCCTTTTTTCAGGAAGCCCAACCCTTGATAAATGCGGCTCATCAAACGGGCGATCGTGGTTTTTCCGGTTCCTGGAGGACCACAAAACACAGCATGAAGCGAAACAGGTGTCTTGGCTAGACCTCGTTCCTGACGAATTTTTTGCACTTTCAGAAAATTGGCTAATGTTTTTACCTCTTCTTTGATGTTTTCCATTCCTACCAAATCATTCAATTCGGCTAATGCTTGATCAAGAATGTGGGAAAGTTCTGCTTCGCTTTTCGGTGGTTCTGAAGCAGGAGACTCTGAGGCTTGGGGTTGAGCAGAAGATGGTTTAGGTGGCTCGGCTGATGACGGAGTAACGGATACAGTAGGTGTAGGAGGTGTAGGAGGTGTGGAAATTTTGTTGAATGCAGAGGTTAACCCAGTTTGATAGCTGTCGATCGTCTGGTAGGAATGAAGCATCTGCCAGATATGAGACAATGCTTCCATTTCTTGCATTGAAATCGTGCCATCGGCTTTCACAATGACTTGAGCAAATTTGTAGAGTGCGTTCACCGCATCGTTCAAATATGGAGTACCCCGTTCTTCGTCAAGTTTGTTGAGAATTGAAGGCAGCGTGAGTTGATCGGGCAGTTGATTTTGTGTTAAATCCAGAAGAATTTGCAGTGTAATTTTTTCATACTTGGCTCGTTCTGCTTCTGAAAATTCCCAGGAGTTGAGGGCAGCATTTAGCTTTTCTTTATCTTTTTTGATCAACGCATAAACAACCAGATAGGCTAACAGTTCTTCAGAACTTATTTCACCGTTACTACGCCCACAGATTTGTACCACCTTTGCTAGATCAACCAGGATCAGATCAGCAAATTTGGTATCTAGCTCTAGCAGTGGAGTGAGAGTTTTATGCAGAAGGCTTGCTTCTTGCTTCACCATCCTGAAATTCACAATCCGTTTGAAATCCACGGTAGTCTCCTGTAGGAAGGTCGTTATGCTTAATTAAAACAGCATAAATGTTGAATTTCGCACTTAGAAACCATATGCTATCTTGAATTAGCAACCCGTCAAGAGATCTTGAGGGGTTCTGTAACTTTTAACACCAGTCCCCTAGTTTTTGGGGTGTAGGGTGCAGAAGTGTTTGTTAAACTACGCTATTCAATTCATTCTGTGAGCTTATGACAAGCCAGCCTATTATTAGTCAGTTGATCGATTGTCCAATTACGGTGGAGGACGATCGCACAGGAACCAGTGTTGCGACGCTCAAACGTGCCCTTGCCGATAACCTCTACTACATCCAGGGGAAAGACGAGAACTTTGCCACGCTCTACGACTACTACATGGCACTGGCGTATACGGTGCGCGATCGTCTCGTCCATCGTCGCATCAAAACGGCTCAGGCGTATTACGAGAAGGATGTCAAACTCGTTTATTATTTGTCGGCTGAATTTCTGATTGGTCGGCTCCTGCTCAACAACCTGATTAACCTGGGCATTTATGAGCCAGTCAAGCAAGTCCTCAAAGATGCTGGGTTGAACCTGGATGACGTGATCGATCGCGAAGAAGAACCCGGTCTAGGGAACGGGGGCTTAGGACGCTTAGCCGCTTGCTTCCTCGATTCGATGGCATCTTTAGAGATTCCGGCAGTCGGCTACGGCATCCGCTACGAATTCGGGATCTTCGATCAGATGATTTCTGATGGATGGCAAATTGAGCATCCTGATAATTGGCTCCGCTTTGGGAACCCGTGGGAAATTCCTCGTCCCGATTATATGGTGGAAGTGAAGTTTAGTGGGCACACCGAAACGTTTGTTGATAGCGAAGGACGCCCCCGTACCCGTTGGTTGCCTCGCATTACGGTCTACGGAACACCTTATGACACGCCTGTTCCTGGCTATGGCAACAACACCGTCAACACGCTTCGCCTCTGGAGCGCAAGAGCAGGGGAAGACTTCGATCTGCAAGTATTCAACGCAGGCGATTACACTCAAGCCGTTGCGGCTAAAACTTTCTCTGAGAATATTTCCAAAGTCCTGTATCCCAACGACAATACACCTCAAGGTAAAGAATTACGCCTGCAACAGCAATACTTTTTCGTGTCTTGCTCATTGCAAGATATCATTCGCCTCTATTTGCGGAAGCATGATACGTTTGAGTCCTTCCCTGACAAAGTCGCAATTCAACTGAACGACACGCATCCGGCGGTTGGTGTTGCCGAACTGATGCGCCTGTTCATTGATGAATATCATCTAGAGTGGCACAAAGCGTGGGATATCACCCATCGCACCTTCGCTTACACTAATCACACATTACTATCCGAAGCTCTGGAGAAGTGGCCTGTTAGCCTCTTCGGTCGCTTGTTGCCTCGACATCTAGAAATCATTTATGAGATCAATGCTCAATTCCTGGCAGAAGTACAGTTGAGGTATCCGAGTGATGCAGGCAAACTCACACGGATGTCGCTGATTGAAGAAGGCGAAGAGAAACAGGTTCGGATGGCTCATTTGGCTTCAGTGGGTAGCCATACGGTGAATGGGGTTGCGGCGCTGCATACCGAATTGATCAAGCAGGAATTGATGCGGGATTTCTATGAACTGTGGCCCGAAAAATTCCAAAACAAAACCAATGGAATTACGCCGCGTCGTTGGCTTTTGATCAGCAATCCTGAGTTGTCTGGCTTGATCACTGAAAAGATTGGCAAGGCTTGGATCACGAATCTGGATGAACTGCGAAAACTGGAAGCCTTTGCGGATGATCCGGAGTTCCGGGCGCAGTGGCGATACATTAAGCGCGATCGCAAAGCTAAACTGGCGGAGTATCTTCTGCGGAACAACGAGATTGCGTTAGACATTGACTCGATCTTTGATGTCCAAATCAAACGGATTCACGAATATAAGCGCCAGATTCTCAATATCATGCATGTGATTGCCCTCTACAATCGCATTAAAGCCAATCCCAATTTGGATATGACGCCGCGAACGGTGATCTTTGGCGGAAAGGCGGCTCCTGGCTACTTTATGGCGAAGATGGCGATCAAGCTGATCAACTCTGTGGCTGAAATCGTCAATAATGACCCAGAAGTCTCCAGGCTGCTGAAAGTTGTGTTTCTGGCAAACTATTCTGTATCTTTGGGGCATTTTGCTTATCCGGCAGCCGATTTATCTGAGCAAATTTCCACGGCGGGTAAAGAAGCGTCTGGTACCGGAAACATGAAGTTTGCCCTGAATGGCGCACTGACGATCGGCACTCTTGACGGCGCAAATGTCGAAATCCGTGAAGAAGTCGGAGCCGAAAATTTCTTCTTGTTTGGCTTAACCGCCCAAGAAGTAATGACTCTGAGAGCCAAGGGCTATAAGCCACTCGACTATTACAACTCCAATCTTGAACTGAAGCAAGTCATCGATCAAATGGCATCTGGTTTCTTCTCGCCCAAAGAACCTTCCTTGTTTATGCCGATCGTCAGTTCGCTGCTCAATCACGATGAGTATATGCTTCTCGCTGATTTTCAGTCTTATGCTGAATGTCAAGAACGCGCTAGTCAGGCATTCCGTGACCAAGACCACTGGACACGGATGTCCATCTTAAACGTGGCGCGGATTGGTAAATTCTCCTCTGATCGGACGATCGCCCAATACTGTCGCGAAATCTGGAATGTTGAACCAGTCCCGATCGAGCTAGAAGATTATTCTCAAGACTCTGCTGGACTGAAAGCGAAAGCTAGCCCTGCTGAAATTGTTTGATGGGATTCGGGGATCAGGGTTCGCGCATGGCATTATCTCCACTGGAATGGCTTAAACGACTACCGCTTTGGTTGCGGGTTTGGCTCGTTTTTCCACTCACATTCCTGAATGGCTGGTTATTGCTTCTGCTGTTTAATTATTTTCAGCCGTTGACCAGCCTTCTGGTTGCGGCTGTGATTTTGGCGTTTCTGCTGAACTTCCCAATTGAGTTTTTACAAAAGCAGGGAATGCCGAAAGGATGGTCAATTGGCATTGTTTTAGTCGCGACCCTTCTGCTCGTTGGTTTTCTGGGAGTCACACTGGTTCCGTTAATTGTTGAACAACTCAGCGGACTAGTTGCAAGTCTTCCAGAGCTAATTGAATCTGGTACTCAACAGTTGCAAGCCCTTCAGCAATGGGCGATCGCGCAACGACTGCCCATCAGTTTAGGAGGAGTAACAGAACAAGCCATAGCCAGGCTTTCTAGCCTGTTGCAAGCGGTTAGCAGCCAACTGTTGAATGTGATCTTGAGTGCAATCAACAGCTTGGTGAACATCTTCCTGCTATTCGTGTTGACGATTTTTATGGTCTTCAACGGAAAGAATGCCTGGAAGGGCATCTTTAGCTGGTTGCCGTCATCCTGGAGTAGCCCGTTGCAGGAATCTGTTCAGCAAACCTTTCAAGACTACTTTGTGGCACAAGCGTCGCTAGCTGGAATTTTGAGCACCGCCCAAACGATCATATTTCTAATTTTGGGTGTCCCTTATGCGGTGTTGTTTGGGATCAGCATTGGTTTAACGACGCTTGTTCCTTACGCTAGCGGCATCACCATTATTTTAGTCAGCGGGTTAGTGGCTCTCCAGGATTTCAGTCTAGGGCTGAGAGTCTTAATTGCGGCGATCGTCGTCGGACAGGTGAATGATAATGTGCTTGCCCCTCGACTCGTCGCCGGATCGATCGGCTTAAATCCCATTTGGCTAATTGTGGCACTGTTTGTAGGCAGCAAAATAGCTGGAGTACTCGGTTTGCTCGTCGCCGTGCCGATCGCCAGTGTCATCAAACAAACTGCTGATGCAATGCGCTTTCAAGATCAGCTTTCTTTTCATGATGAGTAGAGTGGTAAAAACTCCGTTCCACCACCCTTCTTTGCCACTATTTATATTGTCGGACAAGTCTAAGGGAGCTAAAGAATTACTTGACGTATGGATCAATCTCTAGAATGCAAGCGGTAGGTGAGAACTGAAACGTTCTCAGTTGGAGCAAAATAACTCTCAATCAGCTCCTTGTCCTTTAGCTGTTGTAGAGTTTGAACCAGGATAGGATAGCTTTTGCCAGTGAGATCAAAGAGTTCTCCTCGGTTCTTATCCCCCTGTTGCAATGCTTCTAAAATGATTTGTGCGATCGTCGCACTGGAAGAGCCTTCAACAGTCAATAGCGGAACTTCCTCTTGCGTTGTTTATGTTTAGCAAGCGCTTTACGCTTCCGTTTTTCGATCGGGGTTTCAAAGTGACGATGCTTTCTCATATCGGGAAAAATCCCTGCTTTAGAAACCTCACGCTTAAATCGACGCAAGGCTGATTCAATTCCTTCATTTTCCCCAGGAACAACTTGGGTCATCTAATTTCCTCATAAATTGATTGAATCAAGGCTGGATGAGAATAAGCCAAAACTCTCTAAACTCAATAGCGACGAGAAGAACCGCCCTTATTCCCCCAGTTCCCTCCAGAAGAGCCTCTTTCTTCCCGAGGTCTTGCTTTATTTACCTTGAGGTCATGTCCCATCCACTCAGTGCCATCCAGTGCTTCAATAGCGGCGGTTTCTTCTGCATCTGTTCCCATCTCGACAAAAGCAAATCCACGCATACGACCTGTTTCCCGGTCTGTAGGTAACTGAACGCGTTTGACCGTGCCGTACTCTGCAAAAGCTTGAGTCAAGCCATCCTGTGTGACTTCATAGGATAGATTGCCGACATAAATTGACATAAAGATTCTCCAGAATCAGGAGGTGTAGAGAGCTAGATTCGGAGAAACGCTTGTAAAACGAATTACACAGCCGAAAATAAGCCTTACTAAAGACACTAGCACAGGACTAACAATAGTAGGAGAAATACGCTAGAGTTGACAGCATGGATATAACTGAGCTCCAAATGCTGTATGCGGCAGGGGAAAGAGATTTTCATAATGTTGACCTCAGTTCAGCCAGTCTTAGCTATATAGATTTGCAAGGTGCAAGCTTGCTAAGAGCCAATTTACGCCATGCCAATCTGCGCTGGGCAGATCTACGCCATGCCAATCTGCGCTGGGCAGATTTGAGGGGAGCAGACTTAAGCTGGGCAAAGTTAGAAGGAGCAGATTTAAGTTCTGCCAACTTAAAAGGGGCAAAAATGCCGGATGGAACGATTCATGACTGAACATCACTGAATTAATGCCCGATTGATAGTACAGTATTCCAGTCCGCAAGCTACTCAGACGAACCAGTTTTACCAGCACAACGGATTTGAAAACAATCACTGATCCGGTATCACCAGACGGAAGTGAAAAAGATACACCAAAGAACCAGAAAGAACCAGGGAAAAGTATCACCTGGAGCAGCGTTTTTTTATCTAGGGATTGAGTTTATTGTTTACAACTGAAAGTATCTGAGGCATGCACAAGCACAGCAAATAGAGTTGCATCACCTGTCATAACCAATAGCCCTCAGTCGTCTAAATACGTGAACGCCTATTTAGCAGAACAGGAGATTCATTCATGATTATTAGCGATCGCCATGCTGCGGCGTGAGGAAGCGATCGAGTTCTTGCTGTTGTTAATTGCAGAAGGAAAGATCGCGAATGCTAAAGCTGCAATCAAAGCACTCAGCATTTACCAGCATGATGAACGTTTGTGGTCACGAGTTTGTCAGTTTATGGGTTCCTTGCGGCTATCCAGAGAATCAACATTTGCTTCGAGGATGCGCCATCCATCGCGACCCCCTGACCCGCTTGGGTACTTACAGTGCCTCCCTGTGGGGTGGTTGATCTCTACGCCCGTTGCTGGCGCATTGAGGAACTGACGATTGCAGTTCCTGCTTACGGACAGAAGTTTTGTATCTTTTTTAACCATTTTTGTTTTTTAAATGACATCTATTAGAACTTCTCAAGTTTCTTCACTAAGACTTAAGAGACTTAACTCGAAACAACACGGAATAGATAGGGCAAGTGTTGATGGAATTGATAATGGGATTTCAACGACTTTTGTCCAGGGTTTAGTGGTACAAATCGCAACGATTTGTTCAAGTCGAACATATTTACAATCTGTTGCTTGCTAGAAATACCACAATCCGAAGAAATACCCCATAAGGGGGTGGTCATTTTGTCAAACGATTGTTATCTTTTGTAATACAGGGATGATCGCCCCGTGGGTTCTGGGCACCTCAAGTTTAATCCTTGAGTCAAGTGAGTCAAGGGTTCAATCCATTAAGGTTGCTCAAATTTCACCTACTGCAAACTATTCAACTACTGGGAGGTAGTTATGGATCAACCGATCGAACTTTCACTGGAACAGCAATTCAGCCTTCGCTCTTTCCAAGACCAGGTTGACCGCATGAGTCGTGAACAAGCTCAACACTTCCTGATCAAGCTTTATGAGCAAATGATGCTGCGGGAAACAATGTACAAGCACTTCCTCAAGCATCAATGGGGCATTGAGTCTGGAACTTCTTTCGAGTAAAGTTCCCACAGTAGTTGCGACCTCCCTCTCTTGCTTTGTTCCTGCCTGCGGGAAAGGGGCTGGGGATGATGATGGGGCGTCAACTCTGCTGAGAAAGCTTGAATGATATCTGGTAAGTGTGCTGTCTGTCTGAGTGTTTGACCATGTAGCTGTTTAACTGTGTCGGTTGCAAGGTCTAGGTTAAATAGCGGATTAAGTTAGCTAGGTTTGATAAATTGACTAAATGTTTCGGATTGGGTGAGTTTGCTAGTGAGTTTGGTCTAAGTGCCTAGCAACTAAACGGTTCTTTGAGTCAATTGAATAGTTCGCCTGACTGTGCAAAGGTTGAAACGATCGCGCCTGTTCTAGACGTTCTAAGGATCGAGGATTAAATAAGACCGGAGATTACATGGTCTGAGGTTTGGCTGTGTAATTCCACTTCGGTAACAATTCATCAAATACAATTTGCATTGTTTCCTTAAACTCCTGTGTTACTTTTCGACC
>JAAUSF010000076.1 GCA_012033255.1 Cyanobacteria bacterium RU_5_0 | reverse complement strand
GTTTGAGTAAAGACTACGAGTATTTGCCCACTCGCAGTGAAGCGATGATCTATGCTGCTATGGTGCATCTGATGCTCAGACGTTTAGCTCCTGCTTCCTCTGCTTAACTTTTCAAACAGGTTCTAAGACTTCCTCGACTAAGTAATCCAGCACAGATCGTTGGTTGCCGCTAAACGCCTCAATCAATGTTGCTGAATTTGCCGCTTCCCGCAGCGAAAGCATCGCCAGTTGTAGTCCTGCAATCCAACCTTCGGTTTGGGTTTGCAATGTTGCGATTTGTGCCTCGGTTAAGGGCTGAGTGAGGGACTGATTGAGGAATGCCGTTGCTTCTGCGTCGGTAAAGCGTAAGTCATGGGCGTACAGTTCGGTCAATTGAGCGCGGACGCGCAGTTTTGCCAGGGGTAATGGTGGATCAACGCGAGTGGCGATCGCCAGATGCATCTGAAACGGCAAATGCTCGAATAGAAAAGTAAGCGCATCGTGAATTGCAGCAGTGGTAATCAGATGATAGTCATCTAGAACTAGAACGAAGTCGGTTTGAAGCTGTGCGAGTTCGTTGATGAGCGGTGTTAAAAAGGCTCCAGGTGAAATCGGTTCAGGTGATCCTTCGGAGCTTCGCGAAGCGAATCGCAGCATTGCTAAAGTTGCTTCGCCAATGTTTTGATGGCTTTGCTGTAAAGCAGTCACACAATACATCCAGAAGCGAATCGGATCATTGTCTCGCTCATCGAGAGAAAGCCAACTAATAGGCAGTTTGACTTGATGCACCCATTCACTGAGCACAGTTGTTTTTCCAAAACCAGCCGCCGCCGAGATCAGGATCAGTTTGCTGGCTAGCCCCTGATTTAATTTCTCTAGCAGCCGTTTTCGTGGCACTAGAGGCGACTGTCTCAGCGAGGGCAGCGATGGCAGATACAACTTGGTGATGAGCAGAGGATCAACCATGATGAGTAAAACGTCTATGCGAGCCTGATCTCCAGAGTAACGAACCGAAAAGGGTGCAAGCTTCGACGAAAGAGGCGCGATCGCCTCTAACATTCAGCAAATCGCGCCTCTGCTTTATCTTCAAAAAACTACAGATTCGAGCTTAGCGGGGGTTGTGCAGTCGTATTCACTGGAAAACCTGTCTCAACTGCATCATCGTCTTTTTGTTTAGGCACAAGCCACTTGCCAAACTTGGCGTAAATGGCGGGAATTACCAACAAGGTCAATGCGGTTGAGGTGAATAACCCCCCTAACACCACGATCGCCAGCGGTTGCAAAATTTCATTTCCAGCTCCGCTCGAAAGCACAAGGGGTAATGTTCCTAATGCTGAAGTGAGAGCAGTCATAAGGATGGCATCAATTCGCTCCAGAGACCCTTTTACAATTACATCTTTGGGATGCATTCCTTGAGCAAATTTGTTGTTGTAGTTGTCTACCAGCAACAAGCCGTTACGAACAGCAACCCCAAACAAGGTGATAAAGCCAATCAAAGACGCGATCGACATCACACCACCCGTCAAGAGGATCGAAGCAATGCCACCCACGAGCGCCAGCGGTAAGTTGATCATGATGGCGATCGTCGCAGGTAAGGACTTCACAGAGAAGAACATCAGCACCGCAATCACGATCGCTGCCACAATGCTAAAAACCAGTAGGTTATTCGAGGCATTTTGCTCTGCCTCAAATTGTCCACCGTATTGAATGAAGTAGCCATTGGGCAGTTGGACGTTTTGCCGAATTTGAGCCTGAATATCACCCACGACACTACCAAGATCGCGTTCCGCAACGTTAGTGGAAACCACAATCAGCCGGGAAACATCTTCCCGATTTACCACATTGGCTCCCATACCATAATCTACGATCGCCACATCTCCTAACGAAATTGTTTCTCCGGTAGGCGTGGAAATGGGAATCGCACGAATCGCATCGAGGTTATTGCGGGCGGCTTCGGTCAGCGAGACGGAGATATCAATCAACTGCTGATTTTCTGCCACCTGCGACACGACTCGACCGTTGAGCGCGGTTTCTACCATGTCTGACAACTGCGCCATACTCAAGCCGTAGGTTGCCGCTGCTGCCCGATCGTATTGGATTTGCACCTGGCGAATCGGCAGTTGCGGTTCAAGCTGCAAATCGACCACTCCCTTAATGGGTTGGATCACATCGCGTACCTGTTCCCCGATGCGTCGCAGTTCTGCTAAATCAGGACCGAAGATCTTGACAGCGATCGCGCTTCTTACGCCAGACAACACCTCATCCATGCGGTGCGAGATAAACCCACCGATATTCGGGGCAACTCCGGGCAACTTGAGGAATGCGTCGCGCAATTGTTGCACACTGGCTTCCCGGTCTTTGAGCGCTTCGTCACTCAGTTCCACGTCCACATGCGCCATGTTCACCCCGGCTCCATCGGCATCGCCCGGAGTACGTCCCGATCGCACCTGCACCCACTCATACAGCGGATTGTCCTTCAACGAATTAGAAAACGCCACACCTGCCCGATTGGTCATATCGAGGGAAACACCCGGAAATAAGACCATCGAGTTGACCATCGATTTTTCCTGAAACTCTGGCAGAAACACTCGTCCCAGCGAGGGCACGATCGCACAAGCCGCCACGAGGGCAGCGAGTGCCAATCCCAAAATGATTTGGGGCGATCGCAACGATAGGTTGAGCAGCGGACGGTACAAGCGTTCTGCCCAGCGTGAAGCAAACGTGTTTTCTTCAGGCAACCTTTGATTGGCAAGCAAGATGGCGCAGAGGGCGGGTGTCAAAGTCATGGCAACCAGCAAAGATGCTCCGATCGAGAGCAAATACGCTAATCCCATCGGCGCAAAAATCCGTCCTTCTACGCCAGTCAAACTAAAGATGGGTGCAAACACAACAATGATGATCACGGTTGAGAAAATCACCGCCAGTCGCACTTCGACAAACGCATCAAAGATGACCTGAAACGGGTGTTGAGGATCACCTTGCGCTTGATTGGTTCGCAGTCCGCGATAGCAATTTTCCATGTAGACGATCGAGTCATCAACGAAAGCGCCTAGGGCGACGACCAATCCTCCTAAAGTCATGGTGTTGATGCCCAAGCCAAATGATCTCATCAACAGCACACCAGTTAACAACGATAAGGGTATCGCCGTCAGGGTAATCATTGCTGCGCGCCAGTTCATCAAAAACAGCAGCATGACAACAGACACGATAACGATGCCTTCGATCAAAGAATTGCCGACATTGCCAATGGCAGTATCGATAAAGTTTGCCTGCCGGAAGGTTTGCGCCACCTGCACATCCGCCGGAAAGTTCGGCTGCAAGGATTGCATCACCGCTTCCACTGCTTTGGTGACGGTGGGCGTATCGACATCGGGCTGCTTATTCACCATCATCACAACGGCAGGCTGACCATTGAAACTACCATCCCCTCGTTTCAATGCAGATCCGGTTGTGACTTCTGCCACATCTTTGAGAAAAATGGGTCTGCCGTCCTGGACTTTCACCACCGATGATTGCAAATCGGCGATCGATTGCACCTGTCCAATGCCGCGCACCAAGAGTTCTTGACCACCACCAATCAAGAAGCCGCCCGGAGCGTTTGAATTTGCGCCTCTAGCTGCATCGGTGACTTCCGTGAGGGAAACGTTGAGCGATCGCAGTTTTGCCGGATCAACCAGCACCTGTTCCTGTCGCTCATCGCCCCCGTAAATGGTGACATCCGTGACTCCTGGCACCGACAAAATCTGGCTGCTCAGGGTGCTATCCACTAAGCGGCGCAGATCCATCATTGAGGTTTTCCCCTGCCCATTGACCGTAAAGGCATACATCAAAATGGTGCCTAGAGGCGATGCTAGGGGGGAAATTTCAGGAGGATGCACGCCTTCAGGGAGCTGATTCGTCACCTGTTGCAGCCGTTCTGTCACCGATTGCCGCGCTCTGTAAATGTCGGCATCCTGGTCAAACACCACCTGAACCATCGACAGCCCCACCTTCGAGGACGATCGCACCGTCGTCACTCCTGGCAAGCCATTTACTGCACGTTCGATCGGCACTGTAATTTGCGATTCGACTTCTTCAGGGGCGAGTCCAATCGCCTCAGTATGAATATCCACTTGGGGAGGTGCGAATTCGGGAAACACATCCAGCGGCATTTGGGTGACGCTAAAGACTCCCCATACCGTAATCAAAATTGCACAAATGACAATGAACCACCGCTGCGCGATCGAGTTTTTCAGAGTCTGATTCAGAAGTGAGTTGAACATAGATATCAACTATCCTTATCAGAGAAAACACTCTTCTTTTTGCGGGTACTGGCAACGGCGATCGCCCCCGCCAGCACTGCTAAAACGCCACCCACCACCGCCAGATATTTCATCGTCGGGAATGCAGATTCACCCTCATGGCTGTGAGCCTTACCCTGAGCATGAGCCTGAGCATGGGCTTCATCGGTCTGGGGTGAAGCCACAGGACTGGGAGAAGCCGTTGCAGTTTGAGTTTTGCGCGACTCTGCAAACAGCGACAAACTGCCCTGGGTAACGAGCTTTTCCCCAACCGACAAACCTTGAGTCACCTCAACCAGTTCACCCTTAGTTGCGCCAGTCGTAATGGGAACTGGCTCATAAAAATTTTCATATTGCACAAACACAAGCTGCTTACCGTTGGCATCGACCAGTGCTGTCGCCGGAATTAAAACAGCCGCACTTCCATCGGTAGCTGGCTCAATCGGGGTGACTTCAATTCCCAGCAATGAATCAGTTTCAGTATTCACCTGAACCCGATTAATGCCCCCTTCTGCCTGAAATTCATCACCATGCCCGACGTGGGCAAAGACAACAGTAGGGGCACTGACCGCTAAACCGAGGGCAAGAATGCAACTCATCAATGGCGTGGGCTTCATGGTATTTCCTCACAATGACGTGGGTTGAGCAAAATCCTCCACAGTCTGCCAAAGGACAGATGAAAATCAGGTGAAATCCACCACCTTTTTCTCTTCATCTCAATTTGGAGTGGAATCAAATAAAATATGAGGCATCTGCATTAAACGCTGAAGCGATGAATCCAAGTAATCTAGAACAGAACATCAATGTTCCATTGATCGAATCTCTGGTTCAGGTCATTCGATCGCTCTCTCCGGCCGAACAAGCACTGCTAGAAGAAAAGCTATGGACTTCAGTACCAGAACTCTCAACCTTAGAGCTAATGAAACTGACTGAACAGGGAGGTGCGTTCGACTTCTGGCATGATGAACCTGACCTTTACACGTTAGAAGATGGCGAACCCATCGAATCATGATCAAGGGAGACATTGTTTTAGTAAATTTTCCATTTACAGATCTGAGCCAAACGAAGCTTCGACCTGCACTTGTCGTCTGGGTAAGCTTGAACAAAGAAGAGATTGTCGTCTGCGCCATCACCTCACAGAATTTGCAGACGCTTCAGCCTGAAGACTTTTTGGTTGAGCCAACAGATGCGGAATTCTCACAAACAGGATTGCGAGTTGCGTCAAAAATCCGAACCGCATGAGTTGCTACTTTACGTCGATCGCTGGTATTCAGAAAACTCGGTCAATTGGGCACAGAGCAACGAAAATTGCTAAATGCAATCCTGAGTCAAATGTTTATTCTTTAACTAATTGGGAAAAAATGCGAGTTTTGCTGGTGGAAGATGAAGCTGATTTGGGGCTGGCGATCAAGCAAGTTTTAGTCAGCGAAAAATACGTTGTGGATTGGGTTCTAGATGGCGCTCAGGCATGGCATTGTCTGGAAAGCCAGTGGACAGACTACACCGTGGCGATCGTCGATTGGCTGCTCCCAGAAATCTCAGGATTAGAATTATGTGAGAAACTCAGACTGCACCAGAATCCGTTGCCAGTGCTAATGTTAACGGCTCTGGGGCAACCAGAGAACCGGGTGGCAGGATTGGATGCGGGAGCCGATGATTACTTAGTCAAGCCGTTTGTCATGGAAGAACTGTTGGCGCGGCTGCGGTCCCTTCAGCGGCGATCGCCCCAACTCCAGCCCCAAAACCTAACGATTGGAGCATTCACACTCGACTATGCCAACAATGCTCTATCAGTCACTGCTCTGTCGATCACGGGCACTCAACCGTCCCAAACGATTCCGCTCACCGTGAAGGAATTTCAGATTCTCGCCTACCTGATGCAAAATCCCGATCGCATCATTTCCGGCAGCAAGATTCGGCATCAGCTTTGGGATCTGGATGAAGAACCCATTAGTAATGTCGTTGCCACCCAAATGCGCTTATTACGACGTAAATTAGCGAGTTACGACTGTACCTGCCCGATCGAAACCATTCCGGGTCAGGGCTATCGTTTCAATACTGCTCTGTAAGTTGCCATCATGAACAGCCACCAACTGTTTCGTCGCAGCCGGACTCGTTTAGCCCTCTGGTATGCGCTGGTGATGGGAGCGATTTTGAGCCTGTCGGGACTAGGGATGTACCGATCGCTGGTTCAGTCCAATTGGACTGCAATGGAACGAGAAATGGAATCGATCGCTGGAACCCTTCACGATAGCTTGGAACCGATGCTGCCTACTTCAGGAGATCCGACGACTGTATTGCAGCAAATTTTTCCTGAACTTTGTTTAGCTGGACAACCCTGTAACACCAACCCCACGTTGATTCAACGACATACCACTGGAATTAGCGATCGCAGCATTTACTATATTCGTTTGTTTGATCACCAGGGCACCCTCCTTGCTTTCTCACCGAATCAACCGCCATCACTGCTGAAAACATTAAACCGTTCACCCTGGCAAACCTTTCATGCTGCTAACGGGATTCGCTATCACCAATTCACCACGATTTTGCATAGTGCCCATGCTCATCATCAGGCAAATGAACCGAGTACTCATCCATCCTGGGGCTATTTGCAGATTGGACGCACTTTAAAAACCTTTGATGCTGAAACGAAGCGAATTCAATGGATTCTTGTGATTGGCTTTCCCATTGCCTTGCTTCTCGTGGGATTCTCTAGCTGGTGGCTCTCAGGACTAGCCATGCAGCCCATTTACCAGTCCTACCAGCAGCAGCAACAGTTCACCGCGAATGCTGCTCACGAATTGCGATCGCCCCTAGCTAGCCTTTTGGCAACGGTAGAAGCAATCTTGCGCCTCCCTCCCTCCAACCAACACAGTATTCCAGTGATGCTCCAGACAGTAGAGCGGCAGGGGAGACGCTTGAGCCATTTGATTGCAGACTTATTGTTTTTAACCAGTCTTGAGCAAAATTCATCGCCCAAACCCTTTCAACCCTGTTGCTTGAATGATTTAATCAGCGATTTAACAGAAGAATTTTTAGAACTGGCAACGATCGCTGACATTCACCTTACCCATCAAATTCCAAATCACGACGTTTATGTGTTGGGAAACGAGTCTCAGCTTTATCGTTTGGTGTCAAATTTAATTGCCAATGCAATTCAGTACACACCGAATGGGGGGCAGGTGGTCGTTAGTTTAACGACCCGCGATCGCATGGCATTGATCACCGTGAAAGATACTGGAATTGGGATTGCAGCCGTAGAACAAACCCGAATTTTTGATCGGTTCTACCGCGTTGACAGCGATCGCTCACGCAAAACAGGCGGAACTGGATTGGGGTTAGCCATTGCACAGGCGATCGCGATCAAGCATCAAGCCCGTATTAAAGTTGAAAGCCAAGTGGATCAAGGCAGCATATTTACAGTCGAGCTAGCAACCGTATTCGGTTAATTCGGGGCAGCCAGCAACGATGAACTAACGAGCGAGAACAACTCCAGCAGTTGGTGAATCGTCACAATACACCGCAACAACTGGCAATTCGAGCCTCCATTATCCTATGGGCAGACCAAGGATGCAATCATCAACAAATCGCCCGTGAACTCCAGATTAGCCTAGCCGATGAGATGGTCATACAAAGGAAAGGCACTGGCAGCCTAAAAAAGGGTGGATAAATTTATGCCGTAGACTACTAGTGGTCTGTCAACTTTGTTTTGATGGATAGCGATTTCCTAAAAGCACTTTCTGGCAAGCTTTTCGCAGTTAACTTATTCCTCAATTCTTTCTTGACAGACCACTAGTCGTCTGTCAACGTTGAAGTGAGGGGTTGGGAGTGGATGGGTCGATGGGTCGATGGGGAAATAAAGGCAAGCGGTGTTGGATGTCCACCCATTCACTCATCCACCCATCTACCCCTCAACTCAAGGTTGACAATCTACTAGTTTGGTAAGTTGGGTTTGAGGAATGGCTGGGTGAATGGGTGGATGGAATATCTGGCAGGTGATAATTATTCAAGCGAATTTTATATGTGAATCTATGGATTGGATTGATGATTTGAATCGTAGGATACTTGGAAAAATAAGTCCTAGTGGCCCAGCGTTGTGAGATCATGGATACCGTCAGGCGATTAACAAAGTTTTAATAAAATGGGACAACATCGGCAATCAACAGTTGTGATTACAGGTGCCTCATCAGGGGTGGGTTTATACGCTGCAAAAGCTCTTGCTCAACGAGGATGGCAGGTGGTAATGGCGTGTCGAGATGTGTCAAAAACAGAAAAAGCGGCTCAAACGCTGGAAATGCAACCAGACAGCTACACAATTATGCCGATCGACTTAGCCTCCTTGGAGAGCGTTCGGCAGTTTGTGAATACCTTCAGGGCAAGCGGCAAATCGCTGGATGCATTGGTGTGCAACGCCGCAATTTATATGCCTCTGTTAAAGGAGCCGTTGCGAAGCCCAGAAGGCTATGAGTTGAGCGTTGCGACCAATCATCTTGGTCACTTTCTCCTGTGTAGCCTCATGCTTGAGGATCTGAAGAATTCATCGGCTCCGGATCGGAGGCTCGTCATTTTGGGAACTGTGACCCACAACCCGGATGAGCTTGGTGGCAAGATTCCGCCGCGCCCTGACTTGGGAGATCTGGAGGGTTTTAAAGAGGGTTTCAAAGCACCGATCGCCATGATTGACGGCAAGACGTTTGAACCTGTCAAAGCCTACAAAGACAGCAAAGTTTGTAATGTGTTAACCATGCGAGAACTGCATCGACGCTATCACGAGCCAACCGGAATTACCTTTAGCTCTCTGTATCCGGGATGTGTTGCAGATACGCCGCTATTCCGCAATCACTATCCTTTGTTTCAGAAACTCTTCCCATTATTTCAGAAGCACATTACAGGAGGATATGTATCTCAAGAGTTGGCGGGGGAGCGGGTTGCGGCGGTGGTTGCTGACCCAGAATACAACCAATCTGGTGTGTATTGGAGTTGGGGAAATCGCCAGCAGAAAGAGGGCAAATCGTTTGTTCAAAAGGTTTCCCCAGAAGCCCGCGATGATGAAAAGGCGAAGCAACTGTGGGATCTGAGCGAAATGATCGTGGGATTGGCGTGAATGGGAATGGGGAATGGATAATTTCCCACCTGTAAATTTTTTGGTTACGAGAATTTAACCAGAAACAAGAGGAAGTTCAATGCTATAGCTGAGTTCTGAGGACTGAGTGCTGAGTCAGGATTGATCGTTTGCCTTTCAGCCTTTGGCAATGTCCTAACCACGCTGGCTACTGCTATAAACTTCCTCTTGTTCAAAATAGCGGGGTTTAGTTAGACCAGCAACCGACCCGCATTGGCCTGGACGTATTCCTCCAGTTGAATTTGCACGGGCTTCACTTTCCAGATGCCTTCGCAATAATCGCGAATGGAGCGATCGGATGAGAATTTGCCCATGCGAGCGGTGTTCAAAATCGACATGCGCGTCCAGTAGTCGTGGTCACGATAGGCGGTGCTGACTCGATCTTGGCACTCAACATAAGATTGATAATCGGCAAAGAGCAGATAATCATCCCGGTAGAGCAAGTTATCGACCAGAGGCTTGAACAGGTTGGTATCACCATGTGAGAAGAATCCGGAAGCAATGCGATCGATCACCAGTTTTAGTTCTGGATTGCTTTCGTAATACTCCCTTGGGTTGTAGCCTGCGGCTCTCTTAGCGTATACCTCTTCAGTGGTCAGCCCGAACAGGAAGAAGTTTTCGGCTCCCACTTCTTCACGGATCTCAACGTTGGCTCCATCGAGAGTGCCGATTGTCAGTGCGCCGTTCATTGCGAACTTCATGTTGCCTGTACCAGAAGCCTCTTTCCCAGCCGTAGAGATTTGCTCCGATAAGTCAGCCGCCGGATAAACATGCTGTGCAAATTTAACGTTGTAGTCCTTCATGAAGATGACTTTGAGCCGATCGCGCACATCGGGATCACGGTTGACAACATCAGCGATCGAGTTAATCAACTTGATGATCAGTTTCGCCATGTAATAACCAGGAGCCGCTTTACCACCAAACAAGAAAGTGCGAGGCGTGATCTCGATATCAGGATTAGCTTTGACGCGGTTATACAGCGTCACGATGTGCAGTGCATTCAAGTGTTGTCGTTTGTATTCGTGAATCCGCTTCGATTGGATGTCAAACAGCGAGTTTGGATCAATGGTAATGTCGTAGATGCCTTTGATGTGTTCAGCCAGATCTTGCTTGATCGATCGCTTGATTTGACGGAATTCAGAACGAAATCCTGAATCATCGACATAAGCTTCGATCTGGCGAATCTGATCGAGGTTCTTAATCCATTCATCGCCGATTTTGCTGCATACCAAATCACACAGTCTAGGATTGCTCAAGACAACAAAACGGCGAGGGGTAACGCCATTTGTCTTGTTGTTAAACTTCTGCGGATACATTTCATAGAAGTCATGTAAGACATCTCGCTTGAGCAGTTCTGTATGCAGTGCAGCTACTCCGTTAATCGCAGAACTACCGACGCAAGAAAGGTTTGCCATCCGGATATAGCGTTCGCCACTCTCATCAATCAGCGACATCCGACGCATCCGATCGGTATCGTCTGGATACTTGATGCGAACATCATCCAGGAAGCGACGATTGATTTCGTAAATAATCTCCAGGTGACGAGGCAGGAGATTACCAAACATATTCAAGGGCCAGCGTTCCAATGCTTCGGGCAGAAGGGTGTGGTTGGTATAAGCAAATGCGTGCGTGGTGATGTACCAGGCTTTCTCCCAATCCATGCCGTGTTCATCCAGCAAGAGCCGCATGAGTTCGGCAACCGCGATCGACGGATGGGTGTCGTTTAGCTGAATCGTGAATTTCTCATGGAAGCGATCGAGCGAAATATGCTGGCGTTCCAGAATACGAAGCATATCTTGCAGTGAACAAGATACAAAGAAGAATTGTTGCTCTAGGCGCAGAATTTTACCCTGCGTCATGTTGTCGTTGGGGTAAAGCACTTTGGAGATGGTTTCCGATGCCATCTTTTCGTGAACGGCACCAGAGTAGTCACCTGCGTTGAATGCGTCAAAATCAAATGATTCTGGCGCTTCCGATGCCCACAGTCTCAAGGCGTTGCAGGTGTTGACTTTGTAACCCAGAATCGGCGTGTCATAGGGAATCCCATTGACAATCTTGTGGGGCACCCAACGCACCCGATAGTGCCCCTGTTCATCGGTGAATCCTTCCGTGTGTCCGCCAAATTTCACTTCTACCGACCACTCTGGACGCACCACCTCCCAAGGATTGCCGTAACGCAGCCACTTGTCGGTGATTTCGACCTGCCAACCGTCTTTAATATCCTGATCAAAAATTCCGAACTCATAGCGAATCCCATACCCGATCGACGGGATCTCCAACGTTGCCATCGAATCGAGATAGCAGGCGGCTAATCGCCCCAAGCCACCATTCCCCAGCCCAGGCTCTTCTTCCTGTTCTAGCAATTCTCTGAGATCCAATCCCAGTTCTTCGATCGCCTGCTTCACCTGATCATAAATGCCCAAGTTGATCAGGTTATTGCCGAGGTGTGGTCCCAACAGAAACTCTGCGGACAGATAGCAAACGGTACGTGCGCCCGTTTTGGAGTAGGTCTCAGCCGTATTCAACCAGCGACGGAACAATCGATCGCGCACAGTATACGCCAGTGCCATGTAATAGTCATTCTTCGAGGCAATCGCTGGAAACTTGCCCTGAATGTAGAACAGGTTGTCCAAAAACGCCCGCTTCAGGGTTTCGACATTTAACCCGGTGCGATCGTCTTCTACCAGCACATTTTGTTGAGACTGCGGATTAGGTAAGGTCTGCATACATTGCGTCCTTTAGTGAATTCAGCCTTGGGCAAGATGGACAAGAGAATAGTCATCCCAGCCTTGCTTCTATTATGTTCGGGGCAACTGTAATACCCCTGACCCAGTTTAGAAAGTCAGATATTTTCACCGATCCAGTTCGCCATCATTGTCTCAGAGCAATCAGCAGAGTACGGATTCTTTAATACCATTATTAGCTTCTCAACCCATGCTTTCAGTGAAATGGTATAGCAGTAGCCAGTGTGGTTAGGACATTGCCAAAGGCTGAAAGGCAAACGGTCAATCCATCCTGACTCAGCACTCAGTCCTCAAAACTCAGCACTTAGCTATAATGACTCATCTTTGCCTCCTCGATCGTTCTGGAATTGCTGTAACAAACCTTGCCGCATTCTCACCGAAGCGCACAATCCAACCATGCTTTAAAACTGGTTGAAAGGGTTGATTTTTCGTGCGCTTCGCGCACGAAAAATCAACTTTTAAAACAGACCCTAGGCTAGTTGGTTGGGTCATTTGTTCGCTAGGCAGCATTCTCGAAACCTGCGAGGAGTTTGACGACGTTAACCCCGATCGCCTCTACTGCGTAGCCACCTTCCATCACAAAAAGCGTGGGTCGATCGACTGTGGCGATCGCTTCTCCAATCCACTGATAGTCTTGGGTTTTGAGCCGAAATTTGGAAATGGGATCATGCTCAAAGGTGTCTACACCGAGTGAAATGACTAACACATCTGGGCTGTAGTTTTGAATACACCGAGTCGCATCTCCAAGAACTTCTTGATAGACTCGCCAGTCAATTCCTAAACCAAGCGGATAGTTGCGGTTATAGCCCTTGCCATTACCGATGCCGCGCTCATCTTCATAGCCTAGGAAGAAGGGAAATTCTTGATTGGGATGGGCATGGATTGAAATGAACAGGACATCAGCCCGATCGTAAAAAATGGTTTGGGTACCATTGCCGTGGTGATAGTCTACGTCTAGAATGGCGATTCGCTCGGCTCCCGCATCTCGGAAAGCTTGAGCGGCGATCGCGGCATTATTGAAAAAGCAGTAGCCGCCATAGAAGTCTCGTGCGGCATGATGTCCGGGAGGACGGCACAACGCAAACACCGATCGTTCGCCTCTAGAAACCAACTCCTGCCCCGTGAGCGCCACATTTGCGGATGAGGTAATCGCTCTCCAGGTGCCAGAGGTGATTGGGGTGCCTGCGTCAAAAGAATAGTAGCTAAGTTTGCCGTCGATCGATTCGGGGATGCGATCGTGGCGCATGGTTCGGGTTGCCCAGTTGAGTGGCAGGGCATCATATTGTCCATGAGCAACCACCCACTCTTCCCAAGCCATTTGCAAAAATGTAACGAAGCCTGGATCGTGGACTCGCAGAATCGGCTTAAGCCCAAAATCTTTGGGTGGCAACACCGTTCCCAACCCAACGTCCAACACCTGAGTCAAGACCATTTCTGCTCGACTGGGTTTCTCATAAGGGGGCATCAGTTTGCCGTCAATCAATTCAAACTGAGCATCTTGATAGCGGTGATCTTGACTATAGATAGTGATCATTGGTTTAGAAATCGGCATCCCATAGATTGAAGTGTACCAGGGCTTCAAGAATTCCCCAGGCATAATTGGCTTGGGCGCGGTAGTGATACGATTGCCCATGCTGACGATGCCAGTTTAGGAGTTCCGATCGCGCATTTCCCACAATCACGCCCAACGTAGACTGCTGAAACAGACTAATATCATTACCAGAGTCACCACAGACCAGCGTTGCGTCCGATCGCACCTGCAACTGTTCTCTCAGGTAGGTCATTGCCAACCCCTTATCCCCCCGACGCGGCAGAATATCAACATCCTGATTGCTGCTAAACACAACCTGCGCTGAGAGTCCGGCGCGATCGAGTTCTGCCTGAAGATTGGATAAGATCGCATCGGCATTTTCTGAGTCCAGATAAAAACTGATTTTGCGAGGATTTTGCTCACTCGCAGGCTGGAAGACTAAATCGCGAAAAGACTGTGTGATTGAAACGATCGCCCGTCGGTCCCAGTCATGAGAAAGCTGGCTTGCCCAGGTCTGATCCGATTTGCCACGACGGTAAATCTCCGTTCCCACGCCTGTAATCCAGTAGTCGGGTTCTAATAGCTGTCGTTCGTGTTTGAGTCGTTGAGCCGAGGGGTAGGAGCGTCCAGTCGCGTAGACCAGGCAAACTTCATCTCGCAGAGACAAAAGTTTCTGATTCAAGCTGAAAGTCGCTCGATCGTCTCCCACCAGCGTATTATCGAGATCGGTCACTAAGAGAAACTTCATCGGCAATTTCGAGAAACCATATCATGGAATGGGGAAGTGGGGAATGGGGAATGGGGGAATGGGGAATGGGGAAACTAATCACCAAATTACCAATTACCAGAATGTCATGCATCTAACCCAAAACGGCTGTAAAAATTAAAAAGGTGAACAGTTTGATTTTAATTTACCCTTTTGAACTGTTCATTTTTCATGTTTCTCAGTCAAGGGGATGGCGGGAATGGATATGTCTGAGGAGTCGATCGTTCAAATTGCTCAATCGCTGATTCATGAGCAGGCAATGGTGCAATTTCAAGGGGAAGCGGTTGGAGCGATCGCGGCTATCCCTAAACCATCTCAAGCGGTTCAGCCTGATTTGAACTATGGCGAAATTTTCATCCGCGATAATGTGCCTGTGATGGTTTATTTCCTGATGCAGGGCAAAGCTGAAGTGGTTCGCCATTTTTTGCAAACCTGTTTGAGCTTGCAGAGTCAGCAGTTTGAGACGAGAGGAATTTTTCCGACAAGCTTTGTCGAAACCAACGGACAGGTAGTTGCCGACTATGGGCAGCGGGCGATCGGGCGAGTCGTATCTGCGGATGCGACGCTGTGGTGGGCGATTTTGGCGCATATGTATGTGCGACGGACAGGCGATCGAGCTTTTGCGCTGCAACATCAGGTGCAGGTTGGTTTACAATGCTTCCTCGATTTGATTTTGCGTCCTTCCTTCCGAGGAGTCCCTACACTCTATGTTCCAGATGGCGCGTTTATGATCGATCGTCCCCTGGATGTCTGGGGCACTCCGTTGGAAATTCAAGTTCTCCTCTATGGTTCTCTGCTCAGTGCTGCCAGCTTAATTCAGATGGATTTGGTCAATAAAGGCTATTTGAATCCAAAATCCAAAATCCAAAATCCAAAATCGCCTGATCCGTTTACTCAGAACCAAATTAATCAATTTCACCTCAGCTTGGATTGGGCAAAACGGTTGCGTCGCTATCTGCTGAAAAACTATTGGGTGATGAGTAAAACCGTGCAAGTGTTGCGTCGTCGCCCGACAGAACAATATGGGGATGCGATCGAAAATGAATACAACATTCAGACTGAAACGATTCCTCATTGGCTACAAGATTGGTTGGGCGATCGAGGCGGATACTTGATTGGCAATATTCGTACTGGACGCCCTGATTTTCGCTTCTTCACGATGGGCAATTGTTTGGGTGCGATTTTCGATGTGATTAGTTTTCGACAGCAGCAAGCCCTATTTCGATTAATTCTCCAAAATCAGCAAGATTTAATTGCTGAGATGCCGATGCGAATTTGTCATCCGCCCTTGAGTGATGAGGACTGGCGCAAGAAGACAGGATACGATCGCAAAAATCTTCCTTGGTGCTATCACAATGCGGGTCATTGGCCCTGTTTATTCTGGTTTTTAGTCGTTGCTGTTTTGCGTCATCAACACCATCATCAACGACAAGATCGACAACTCATGATCGAGATGAACGGTTTGCTGGAAGATGCTTACCAATTACTCCTCAAACAATTGCCTCGCCAGCATTGGGCAGAATATTTTGATGGTCCCATCGGAAACTGGATGGGACAGCAAGCAAGAGTCTATCAAACCTGGACGATCGTTGGGTTTCTACTGGTACATCACTTGCTCAAGGTGAATCGATCGGATGCTCAGATTCTTGATGTGCCCAGCATCCAATCCTTACTTTGAGAGATGGGAATGGGGAATTTCTGCCTTGATGTGAGCTTCCAGATTTGATTACCCATTACCCATTCCCCTTTTAGCTGATTAAGCCTCGATCACAACGCGCAAATTTCCACGTTTCTTTATAACCCGACAAGCCGTTGTGGCTGCCGCTCGCTCCTTCACAGAATCTCCTTCGCGGATAAACTCTAAGTCGATCAGTGTGGAACCGACCTTCAGGTTGGTCAACGAGAGGGTACGGAGCGAGGGTGGTAGAGCCGGATCGATAATCCGCAGATGGTTTCCAGGGGCATCTGGAACGAGGTTCACCATCATTTGCAGCAGTTGGAAGATTGTACCTGTTGCCCAAGCTTGGGGAGAACATGCCACGGGATAGCGGACAGGTCTACCTTCAAGGATGCGCTCATATCCACAGAACAGTTCTGGAGGACGCTGGTAGGGCTGTAAGAGGGTCATATCAATCAAGCCTTGGGCCAGTTCGAGGGCTTGATCCACTAACCCGATCGATCGCAATCCCAGAGCAGTCATCCCGTTGTCGTGGGGCCAGACAGAACCCAAATGATAGCCCATTGGATTGTAGGCTGGTGAAACACTGCTGAGAGTCCGAATCCCCCAGCCGTTAAACATATCGGGAGCTTGCAAGCGTTCAGCAACGCTCTTGGCTTGTTCTGGCAGCAAAATCCCTAAGTTTAAACAGTGACCTGGGTTGGAGGTGATGCTATCAACTGGTTTGCCGCTTCCATCCAATGCTAGAGCGCAATAATCTTGCTCTGCTAGCCAGAAGTCGCGGTTGAAGCGCGTTCTGAGATCTCTCGCTTCGTCTTGCCAGCGATCGGCTAAGTCAATGCGCTTCTTCAGGCGGGCAATTTCGCTCAAACGGACTTTGGCAGCATACACGTAAGCCTGGACTTCGCAGAGGGTAATGGAACCTACTGCCTGCTTTCCATCTCGATCGACAATGCAATCGCTAGAGTCTTTCCAGCCCTGATTTTGCAGCCCTCGTTTGGAGCGACGACTGTAACTAAGATAGCCTGTTTCGCGACAGTTGCGATCGATCCAATCCATCGCAACCAAGGCATGATCCCACAATCGCTCTAAGGTTTCTCGATCGTGCGTCCAGGCATAGTATTCAGCGTAGAGCATCAGCCAGAGCGGGGTAGCATCTACGGTGCCGTAGTAGGGCGTGTGAGGAATTTCGTGGCAACGTGCCATTTCCCCCAAGCGAAGCTCATGCAAGATTTTACCCGGTTCCTCTTCACGCCAATCGTCGGTTACTTTGCCCTGGTAGTGTGCCAGAATCATCAGGGTTTCGCGGGCGATCGCTGGATCAAGAATCAGGATTTGAGATGCCGCAATAATCGAATCTCGTCCGAACAATGTACAGAACCAGGGAACGCCTGCTGACAACGCTTTGCCTTGATCAAATGTCTGTCGCAACAGATAGATATCTTGCTCAGCCCGCTCGATTATTTGATTGAATGCCTTATTGTCCGATCGAATTTGAGTGATAGTGGCTTTCCACTCTTGTTCTTCCATCATCTCGGCGGCTTTCGCCTGCATCAGGGTAATCGGCGCGTTCACTCTCGAAACGGGGCGATTGTTGTCCAGCATGTGCAGCCGATATCCAAGCCGCTCAGTTTGGTGTGAATCGAGTTCTAGCTGCCAAATGGCGGTGTATCCCTTAAGTTGATCGGGGAGGCGATGGAGAAACTGAATTTGAGACTCTAGAATGGCTCCATCAAGTCCCTGGTATGCCAGGGTGAGTTCGGTGGGGGTAGCGTAGAAGATCGGTTCAGAACCTAGAGAAGATGGGATAGGGGTATGATCGTGAGACTCCGAACTTTGCATAGACTGCTCAGATTCAGAATTTTCCACCTCAAAATTCTCTTCACTGGTTTGTCTTTCGGCTCCTACACTCTTGGGGTGCACCCGTCGCAAAATTTGTCCCCGCCCTTTACGCTCAAAGCCACGAATCTCGAACAGATCCATGAAATCAGCGTCGAAACTTAGGCTGAGTTCAAATTTGGCGGGCTGAGTGCTGAAATTTGTGATAATTATTTCTTCAAACAATCCGCCATTGAGAACAATTTCCCGTTCAATCCCGATCGTTTCAGCCTGGATACGATCCTCTATCCGTGGATTGGCACAGAGGACAGAAAGAACAAATCCTTTTTGAGCATCGCTGCTGAGAAGGATAGGCGATCGTCCCTCAATTTGCAGTTCCAACCGATTAAGAAATCGCGTATCTCGACAAAACAGCCCCATGCTTGTGATTGAGCCATCATCCAAGCAACCGGAAATGTTTCCCAGCGTATCGGTGATCAAAAAAAGATCGTCATCTTTAAGGGTGAGCGTGGGTTGAGGGCGTTCGCTAATCACACAACCCCACTCTGGAATAGATAATTGCTCTGAAAAGATAAATGCTCTACCGTCTAGTTCAATAATCTCCGGCATGACCTACACAAAATGCTTCACTTTTGGATCTTAGGTTTTGGAATCTAGATTGACTACAAAACTACGTTCTGATTTTAGATTCTGGACTTGACGACTGGTTGAACCTGTTGGTTCCCTTTTCTCACGGTTAATATGTAGGTGAACTTAAAATTTAGTTGTGGGGTAGGTGTCCATGTCCTACGGACACGCTTCGCGAACACCGCCCGGACGGGCAAGATGTCCATCCTACAAGCTGTGTCATGAACTCGGTCTGACTACTTACCATAGAGAGCCAGGAAACGACGAGGCGAAAGGAAAAATTGTCAGGAAGCTCTGACAAGATCTTTAGTGCGAGATGATGTAGATGAAACGATCGCCGTTTCCCGCGCTTGAGGAGTCGGTTCGGAAACGTAAGCCGGATGAGTGATCGATCGCGCTAGCAATCGACGATAGAGATCACTCAATTGAACAGCAACGCCTGTCCAGCTAAAGTTTTGCTGAACTCTCACAGAGGCTTGCTTTCGCAGCTTTCTTGCCCAAATGTCGTCTGTAAGAAGCCGATCGATCGCGTTCGCAAACGCGGTTGTGTCTTGTGGTGGAACGAGCAGTCCAGTTTCTTCAGGGATGACGGTAAATTTTAAGCCGCCTACATCAGAAGCCACTACAGGTGTCCCACATGCCATGGCTTCGATCGCCACCAGCCCAAACGGTTCATAGTGACTTGGAATCACACAAACATCGGCGGCTGTATAGTAGAGAGGCAGGCGATCGTGTCCGACTTGCCCGACAAATTGCGTATGCTCTGCCAAACCAAGCTCCTGCACAATTTGCTCAATTCGGCGTCGTTCTTGTCCGTCGGATTGATCCGGATCACTGCCGCCCACGATAACGAGGCGAAGGGAGGAATAAGGAATCGATGAGGGATGACCAGCACCCTTTTCTTCATCCTTCATCCTTCCGCCTTTATCCTTCAAAAGAGCCGCAGCGCGTACTAGGGTTTCAATGCCTTTACGGGGGTCGAAGCGTCCGACGTAGAGTACAATCTGGTCGTGCGGGGTAAAACCCAGTGCGGCTCTGGCTTCTGCCCTAGGAATGGCGTGAAAGGTGTTAAGGTCAGTCCCACAGGGGATGACTTCGACGCAACCTTGTGATGAAATGAGCGATCGCAGATGTTCCTGTTCTTGTGGACTGGTTGCTACAACACAGTTTGCTTGCTCCAAGATCCGGCGTTCGATGTCGAGGCGGGTTTGAGCGATTGGAGGGCGATTAAGAACAGTGCGATACTTGATCGCTCCTAGGGAATGATATGTGTGAACAATTTGGATATTACTAGTCTGCTTGAGTTGCAAGCCGATCCAAGCCGACATCCAATAGTTCGTGTGAATTAAGGGATAGTTTGTTCCTTCTTTTGTTTGAAACGTCCGAAATGCCTCGACGAATTGAGGCATATGTTGAAACAACTGATCACGCGGAACGAATTCTTCGGGTCCAGCCGTGAGGCGAATGGTGCGGCAGTAAGATGAATGTTGCACGATCGTTGGATCACCTGTTCGACTTTTACGAGTAAACATATCCACTTGCCAACCCAATTTTGCCAGTGCCTCTCCAACTTGGCGAACATAAACGTTTTGACCTCCGGCTTCTTCCCGACCAATATCTGCTGCTGGATCACCATGATCAGAGATGAGGGCGATCGCTTGCCGAGTTGGATATCCCGTTCGTTTCTCCACAAATGACGCTTTAGGAACAAGGTTAGGTTTGTCTGGGGTAGACGCGGAAGGATGCAAAGAAGAATTCGACATGATTGTTGACCTCAATCTTTAGAAAGAAATAGGTGCTGAGCGATCGAAAAAACAGGTGAAAGCAAAGCAACTCTGTAAGATAATCTCGTCATTCAAATGAGTTATTGCCAATTGTTCAGCCACTATGCTGTGAAAGCGATCGTGTTCAACAGTCCATTAGCCTATTGTTCTCAAATTTGGGCGGAAAGAATTTTTAGCATGTAAACAACAGGGATCACTATACTGTTCGTCTGTACGGTTCGTCTGTTGAAAATTATTTAATCAGAACTGGATTACGAAAGTGTCCGTTCTGAGCAAATCGCTCTACCAAAATTTGTTGATACACAGCTTGATAGCCATCTGCCATTTGTTTCACCCCAAAGCGGCTAGAAACATATTCACGGCAGGTAAAGCGATCGAGTGCCGTGATCGTGTGAACAGCATCAACACATTCATCGATTGTGTTACACAAAAACCCAGATTGCCCATGTGCAATCACTTCTGGTGTTGATCCGAGGCGTAATCCAACGACAGGTGTTCCGGCTGCCATTGATTCAATCATGACCAAACCAAACGGCTCTTTCCAGGTGATCGGGAAGAGTGTCGCGATCGCACGTCCCATCAAGTTGTTTTTCTGTTCGTGGTTCGCTTCACCAAGGTATTGAATCTGGTCGCCATCAATATGGGGTTTAATCTCGTTCTCAAAGAATTCCACATCCACTACATCCACTTTGCCCGCCATCTTCAAGGGCACTTTGGCACGTTTGGCAATTTCGATCGCATGATGCGGCCCCTTCTCCGGTGACATCCGCGCTAAGAATGCCAAGTAAGCAGGTTCATCTGGTTGAGGGTAAAATTTGTGGCTACTAACATCAATCCCGTTGTAAACGGTCGAGACATAGTTCAACCCCAATTGCGCGTCTCGCTGTGAGTTAGAGATGCTGATGTAAGGCTGCTCCCTAGCGTGTTGAAACATCTTCGCATTGTCTGGCGTGAACACCCCATGTAACGTATGAACGGTAGGCTTTTTAACCAGCTTAGAGTAAGGTAAAGCGGCACAGCCCATGTGAGAGTGAATCACATCAAATTCCTCGGCTCTCTGATAGACCTGGCTCAATTGCAGCATTTCGTAAATACCATACTCTTTCACACTCGGATCAAGCCGCAAAGCGCGAGGATGAACTGATTCAAGTCTGGCAAGAGTCATCGAATCGCCTGATGCAAACAGTGTTACGTCATGTCCTCGGCGCACAAGCTCATCGCACAATAATCCCACAACCAATTCGATCCCACCGTAGGCTGGTGGAGGTACTCTCTCCCAAAGTGGAGCAATCTGAGCAATCCGCATCGTAAACCTCCAATGTTGAAGAAAACTTGAATTAGGGTTGCTGCCTAATTTTACGGAGTGCCTTCAAGTGACACATCTAGCTTGAGAGCTAAATCATTAATCAATCTAAATAAACTTGTTAAAAGAATTAGGATAATTTAACATTTTTTGTCACTACTCACTTTACACCGAAACCTCTCTGTAGGATGATCTTAATTGTGTATACACAAGTCCTCTTGTTTCCCCTTAAGTCTGTCTCGCCCTTATATGCCCCATTCTGGGGGACTTGTGGGATGGGCATTTCGTCCGTCCAGATCGGGGCAGGCAAGATACCTCCCCAACAAGCCACCAAGCCGAGATTTTTCTTTCTTGAATAAACTAGTCGTTTGTCAACGTTGAAGTGAGGGGTTGGGAGTGGATGGGTCGATGGGTCGATGGGGAAATAAAGGCAAGCGGTGTTGGATGTCCACCCATTCACTCATCCACCCCTCCACCCCTCCACCCCTCAACTCAAGGTTGACAATCTACTAGCCCTGCCCAACGTTGGGAGATTTTAGGGTGCGAAGGGCTGTATTTACACGGTAAGGGCTACGTGGATTACCTAACGACCTAGCCGATTAGGAATTTTCTCACAGCCACCTGGAATTGTTTTTCGAGTGTTAGAGCCACCCCAGGCGCAGCAATAATAGCGTTGTTCTTCCGAGAGGCGCTGTACGCCAGTGAAGTCGGCATCTGCAATTACGGTTCCTGTAAAGGCTCCCGTTTTGTAGTTGGGGAAGTCAGCAGGGGTGCGAGGAGTGGCAGTTGTGACTGAGCCGTAAAATAATCGCACTCCCATCATGTCAGCATTTCTAAATGAAGCTTCGCAGAGGATAGTACGTGCTAGATTCGCCTTGACTAAATCGCAACGGCTGAGGTTTGCTCGGATCAGGTTAATGTCACTAAGGTCTGTCCAGCGTAGATCGGCACCTGATAAATCGGCTCTGGCTAAGATCACGCCCAAATCAATCACGCGAACCCCATTTTCTCGATCTTCAGCATATCCGCCCGCCCCGTCCAAAATCGCTCGACCCAGACGCTGATCGCGCAATAGAGGGGTTAGCAATCCAGAGCGAGACAAAAAGCGGATAATCTTGGCTTTTCCATCGCCATCTACACTACTGAGAATTGCCGCCGTGCGTCCTTCTGCGATCGCCCGTTCCATCGGAAAATCCTCCAGGTAGCCATCCTGATCAATCATCAGATCAGAAATGCCCTGACAGTAAGAATCGATCGTTTGCTGTTGCGTGATCGTATTCTGTTGAATGGTCAATCTTTTAGACGTGACATATTGCTCCCAGGTGACGTAAAGCGCCAGGATTGCAATTAGAATTTGTCCGACTGCACCCAACAGCCCCCCGACGACCCCAAATCGCTCCCAGTCAATTTGTTGTGACCAATCGCGCATTCGTTGACTGAGTTCACCAATCTGGAACAGCCCAATGCTGGCAACAATGGCTCCCAGGAAGGCGATCGTAAATGTCCACTGCTGGTGAGAGATCCGGATGAGGGTCGGTTTGAGGGCAACTCCAATCACCCACAATGACAGGAGTAAGGTGACGATCGAGCTAATTAACCCTAACCAAACGAAACCTGTGGCGATGCCGATGAGCGTGAGGGCGATCGTCAACGAAATCAATAGTCCAATTTGTGGGTAACGGTTAGACGTAAGCGAATTCTCCTACTAGGTGAACTTAAGATAATGGTGGGGTGGGTGCCCATGTCCTACGGACACGCTTCGCGAACACCCGCCCGTCCGGGCAAGATGCCCATCTCACAAGCTGTGTAATGAACTCGGTCTGACTACTTACAGCAATTTCGACAACTTGCTCGGTTGACTCAGCCGCATAATGGACAAAGCGATCGAACCTCTGAGATTGAGTACCTCTCATTATCGGGGCACAGGGACTTGACCTAGCAGAGAGGAAATTACACCGTCTATTTGTAGCCCATCAAGTTGTGCCTCTGCCCGCAAAATCAGGCGGTGACGCAAGAGTGGAGGAGCGATCGCTTTCACATCATCTGGTGTGACATAGTTTCTGCCAGAAAGCCAAGCGTTTGCTTTACTTGCTTGCAGCCATGCCACTGCCGATCGCGGTGATGCACCGAGCGCCAAATCGGGATGCTGTCGAGTCCGTTGAACGAGTGCCAGCAAATAATCAAGCAGAGCCTCAGAAACTTCGATCGATCGAATGGCTTGACGGGCAGCTAGCACTTGCTCTACGGTTGCCATGGGTTTCAGGTTCGTCAGATCAAGCCGTTTAGTTTGTAAGCCTGCTTGAGCGTTGAGTAGCATGTGTTTTTCGGCTTTTGCGTCGGGGTAATCTACGATCAGTTTGAAAAGGAAGCGATCGAGTTGTGCCTCTGGAAGCGGGTAAGTTCCTTCAAACTCCAGTGAGTTTTGCGTAGCAATCACCCAAAATAGATCAGGCAAGAGCATACTTTCGCCGTCCAATGTCACCTGCTGCTCTTCCATTGCCTCTAGCAACGCCGATTGAGTTTTTGGCGGGGTGCGGTTTATCTCATCCGCCAGCAGAATTTGAGTAAATATAGGACCTCGTTTTAATGTGAAGCTGCGCGTATTGAAATCAAAAATGTTCGTCCCTAAGATATCCGATGGCAAGATGTCAGGTGTGAGTTGAATCCGGCGAAAATCCGCTTGCACCAATTGTGCCAATGCCTTAACTGTGAGCGTTTTTCCGGTTCCTGGCACCCCCTCTAGGATAACGTGTCCACCCGACAACAACGCGACCATCAACTGTTGCACTAGCGCCGGTTGACCCACCACAATTTGGCTGAGGGCGTTTGCGAGACGAGCAAAGATGTTGGTTGGTTCGTTCACTTCATCCCTCATCCCTCACTCCTCTAATGTTTGGCGGATCATCTGCACTTTCCCCAACCAGGTTAACAATTCCTGTTCGCTTAGGCGGCGATGTTGAGCAGCAGTGCTTAACATTTCTTTGAGTTCGGTAGCGGGGCGTCCGGTTCGCTGTTCCCATGTTGCAAGAATCGTAGCGGGATCAAGGAGATCGGTTCCCAAGCCCATCGATCGCTGCACTTGCACCTGCTCCGCCTTGCCAACGGTTTCCACGACAAACTCACTGCAATTGGCGTTATGCAACACTGCCGCTAAGGCTTGAATATAGGCTTCACTATTGTCTACCTTGGCATCCGCGATCGCCACTGCCGGACCTAAACGCCGATTTAAGCCCCAAATCAGCACGAGCAGCATTATCCCGACTTGCACCGCGATCACCGCGATCGGCGTCTTTACTAAATAATTCACCAAACTTCCAGAGGCTTCCTCCGCAATAATCTCTTGATCTTTATAGCCGTGGATATATTCATCAACCCAAATCGGGTATCCTGATTCGTTCACTAGTTGTTCCAAGAACTGGAAATTGCCCGGTTCATCCTGGTAAGCGTTTGCCGCCAGATAGGATGTAACCGCAAAAATCAGCCGTCCTTGTCCGAGTGTCTCCTGCCAAACCACCGTTCCGTGGACATCCTTCAACAAATCGCTAAATTCTCCCTCTAGATCAGGAGGAACTGTCAATCGGCGGCTCGTTTCAATTTTGACTCCGCCCTCCGGACTCGACAGAACTGAAGTAAACGGAGCTTCTGTCACCAACACCCGCCTCCCCAGACTGTCGCGTGATTGTATTCCCAACCGCACAAATACATTCCCTTGCTCAATCCACTCTGGAGTCGGGAGATCGAGCCAGCCTAATCCATTGTCAATCTGAAGGACAGTGATGGGAGATTGGGGGAAGGATGAAAGATGAAGGATGAAGGATGAAGACTTTTTCGCGTTGCTGAATTTAGGGTTGTTTTTGGGAGGGGCATCTCCTCGTAGGTGCCCAAAATCCTTCAGGATAGGCACAGAACCAACCCCTACCATTGGGGGTGCAAATCGTTTCATCCCGTCATTCAGCAACGCCGATTTTTCAACTTTTTGTCCGGGGCGATAGTCGATCGGTACGGCTTCTTCTTCGATCGAGTTCTCGGAGGGTTGAAATAGCGAGTTGAGGGGTTTTTGCCAGCGTTGGATGGATGCTCCTTGCTCTTGCATATAGGTATACCAGGCTCCATAGCCGTTGGGGGCGCGGCTGTAGGTGGAACCGTCACGGAGGGTATTGGAGCGAGGCGCAGCAAACAGGCTAATCAGGATGAGGGCAATGATGGCGATCGCCCCTATCCATATCCGGCGGTTCTTGAGAGTCATGGCTGCAAATGGATCGATTCGAGAGAAAGTGGGTCAATTTCCTGGTATGCCTGCCAACAGCGATCGAAGGTTTCTGCGGAAATAGCGGTTTGACTGAAGCAGAGCCGTTCGTGAGTATGAATCAACATTTGATAGGCGTGAGAAGGTCTAAGCGTTTGTACAAGATGGAGGTATTCGCCATCAGTGCGGCTTGCTTCTTGGGGATCGAATGGGCATCGTTAAGGCGCTGTAATGCCGCCATGTAGAGGGCGCGGCAGGCTTCCCGGTAGTCTCTTTGCTGGTGAGCGGTGCG
>JAAUSF010000228.1 GCA_012033255.1 Cyanobacteria bacterium RU_5_0 | reverse complement strand
ATGGGGGGATGGGGGGATGGGGAGATGGGAGGATGGGAGGATGGGAGGAATTTACATTTCATCCTTCACTCCTCATCCTTTCACTCAACCAGCCGCACAAACTTACGTTTGCCAACTTGCAATACTTTGCCGTGTAATTCGTTGGGGCTGTTGAAGGTGCGATCGACCTCCTTAATGGGTTCACCGTCGAGGCGAACGGCTCCGCCTTGAATTTGGCGACGGGCATCGGAACTGCTGCTGCATAAGCCTGCGCTGTTGAGGATGTAGAACAGTTTGACAGGAAATTGAATCGTGTCTAGGGAGAATTCGGAGGCGTTGTCAGCATCGTCGGGTCTGCCACTAGCAACGGCACGGGCGGCTTGTTGGGCGCTGAGGACGGCTTCCTCTCCGTGGTATTGGCTGGCGACTTCGAGGGCAAGGAGTTCTTGGCGATCGCGTGCCCCTCCCGGCAACTGATCTAACGGCAGATTGGTGAGCAGTTCAAAGTATTGCTCGACCAGGCTATCGGGAGTTTTCTGCAATTTGTTGTACATATCCTGAGCGTTTTCCAATAAGCCGACATAATTGCCTAACGACTTCGACATCTTTTGGATGCCATCTGTGCCCAGCAAAAGCGGCATCAGCAAGCCAAACTGAGGACGTTGCTCAAAATGGCGTTGTAAATCTCGTCCGACGGCTAAGTTAAATTTTTGATCGGTTCCACCCAGTTCGACATCGGCTTGAACAGCAACCGAATCGAAGCCTTGCATGAGCGGGTAGAGGAACTCATGCAGGTAAATGGGGTTCTCTTTCTTGTAGCGATCGGCAAATCCTTCCTTTGCCAACATCTGCCCGACGGTCATGGTAGCAAGGAGTTCCAGGATTTTCGACAAGTCTAAGCCTGAAAGCCACTCGGAATTATACCGGATTTCTAGTTTTTCAGGGGAAAAGTCTAGAATTGGTCGCACTTGATCCAGATAGGTTTGCGCGTTAGCCGCCACTTGTTCTGGAGTCAACTGTTTCCGAACTTCGGATTTTCCGGAAGGATCACCGATTTGAGCCGTAAAATCGCCAATAATCAAAACGGCAATATGTCCGGCATCTTGAAAGGCTCGGAGCTTGCGGAAGACAATACTATGCCCCAGATGAATTTCAGATCCGGTCGGGTCGATACCAAACTTAATCCGCAGGGGGCGATCGACTTTGGCGATCCGGGCTTCCAGATTTTCGTCAGGATCATCAGAATTGGGCTGATTGGGGAAGATTTCACTCGTTCCTCGATACAGCCAGGAGAAAGATTGCGTTAGAGTCTTATTGAATTGATTTGGAGCCATACTTGGCAAATTGTCAGCTTAATTCGTTACACTCAACAATCAAATGTTGAGAGATGGTTTCAGGCAATTAGCAACCAGACTACTATAATTGCAAATCTCTAAGGAAATAACACTGCTGTGTCCAATCCCGCCAGATCCAATCAAGCCAGTCCGATTCCGCCCGCCCAGAAATCAAGTAAGAAGGGGTTGGCTTCCGTGCTTGAGTATGTTCAGGGTGTCACGCAGGTGACGGCAGGGACGTTGCTTGCCCTGACCATGCTTACGAGTTCTGTTGTCGCAGGCGGCTTGGTCGGTTTGGCGCTGAGCTTTCGCAACCTGCCAGATGTCCGGGTGCTTCGCAACTATATCCCTTCGGAAACCAGCTACATCTACGATATCAACGGCACTCTGCTCGACAGTATCCATGATGAAGCGAATCGGGAAGTCGTCGGCTTGAATGAGGTTTCGCCCCATCTGAAGCGGGCGGTGTTGGCGATCGAAGACAGCTATTTCTTTTCCCACCACGGCATCAATCCCCCTAGCGTTGCCCGTGCGTTCCTCGCCAACCTGGAGGAAGGTCGCACAGTGGAGGGGGGTTCCACGATCACAATGCAGTTGGTCAAAAACTTATTTCTCTCGCCAGAGCAAACGATTAACCGGAAAGTTGCCGAGGCAGTCTTGGCGTTGCGGCTAGAACAAGTTTTCTCCAAAGATCAAATTTTTGAGATGTACCTGAATCAGGTCTACTGGGGACACAATACCTATGGTGCAGAAACGGCGGCTCGTAGCTATTTCAATAAACACGCTTCCGAATTGACGCTGGCAGAAGCCTCAATGATGGCAGGGCTGATTCAAGCTCCAGAGGAATACAGTCCATTTATTAACTATCAATTGGCAAAGCAGCGACAGGCGATCGTCCTCGATCGAATGCAAAAATTGGGCTGGATCACGGCTGAAGAAGTCGCAGAAGCGAAAGCACAGCCGATCGGTTTAGGACAAATTACCTCATTCCAGGCGAGTCAAGCCCCTTACGTGACGGATGCGGTGAGCCAGGAGTTGAGCGATCGCTTTGGCCAAGATGCGGTTCTCAAAGGCGGAATGCGGATTCAAACGACGATCGACCTGAATATGCAGCGATTGGCGGAAGAGATCGCACGGGATGGATTGGCGTCGGTGCAAGCTCAAGGCGTCTATGCCGATCAAATTTCGATCGTAGTTGTCGATCCCCGGACGCATTTTGTCAAGGCGATGGTCGGTGGCGTGGACTATAATCAAAGCCAATATAATCGAGCGATCCAGGCATTGCGTCAACCTGGCTCAGCCTTCAAACCATTTGTCTACTATGCTGCATTCGCCTCAGGCAGCTATGCCCCTGATTCAACGATCATGGATTCTCCGGTGAGCTATCCGGATGGCGACGACTACTATACGCCTCAGAACTATGATGGTGGCTTCTATGGTGGCATGTCGATTCGGCAAGCATTAGCCTATTCGCGCAATATTCCAGCGATTCGCTTAGGGCAAGAAGTCGGGATTAATCGCGTGATTGAAGTGTGCCGCATCTTGGGAATCAAAAGTCCGATGGAGCCTGTTACCTCGCTTCCGCTTGGCTCAGTCGATCTAACCCCGCTAGAGATGGCAGGGGCTTATGCCACATTTGCCAGTGGTGGTTGGTATTCTGAAACAACAACGATCGTTCAAGTCACTGACAGTAAAGGGAATGTGTTGCTCGATAACACGCCCCAACCGCAACTCGTCCTCGATCCGTGGGCAACCGCCGCTTTGAATGAAGTAATGCAAGGCGTAATCAGCAATGGTACTGGCACCGCCGCCAAACTCGATCGCCCCGCTGCCGGAAAAACCGGAACCACCTCCTCTGAGCGAGATATCTGGTTCGTTGGCTATATCCCTCAACTCTCTGTTGCTGTCTGGATCGGGCGGGATGATTATGGTCCGTTGGGTGTTGGTGCAACAGGCGGTACCTATGTCGCTCCGATCTGGCGTAACTTCATGGTTCGTGCGCTCGAAGGAGTTCCTGTAGAGAACTTCAAACCCACTTCGGCATTCGTGCGTCCGTAGTTTGGTAATCGGTAATCGGTGAGAGTCTAAACAAGGCTATTTACCCATTTATTACCCATCACCCCATTACCCATCACCCTATTTATCAACTTCCGCCTTCATCCGTTCCAAAGTAACGTGCATCTGGTCGAACATTTGCTGTGGCGTAACCCCAAACTGATTGAGTTGGGTTTTGAGTTGTTCGACGGTCATTTTTGCCATGAAGTCTTCTGATAGCTCGAACCGCTTCATAAAAACACGGTACCGATCCATCATTTCTTCCATACGATCGATGAAGAGCTTTTTGCCTTCGCGATCGAACTTGCCATAATCCGCTCCCAACTGTATGAGAGATTGATAGTCCTCAAACAGTTGCCTTGCTTCTTGCTGAACGATTTCAGAGTCGAAGAATCCCATCACTACCCTAATCTGCTTACTAAATTCTTAGTGGTTATTGGCTAATCTTCCCTCAAAGCCAAGAATAGCCATGTCTCTCATATTTAGTTAGTTTAATTCTAGTTCAGTCAACAGTCACCTCGACGATCGGATATCTCTACCTGAGCATCTGAATGGGAGTAACGCTACTGGTTGACGGTCTCAATTAGCAGCGACATGATAACCTTGGTAAGCTGGTCTGCATTCATTTTTGCATCAATCCTGACTCAGCACTCAGAACTCGGAACTCAGCACTTAGCTATAAATGCTGATCAGCTTACGCCCGTCATGGGCTTTCGACCGTCCGCTGCATTATTCTACTTACACAACGAGAAGACTTCGCTAACCGCCACGGGCGATCGCTGCAAGAAGAAGTTCAATTATGTTCAGTTGGCTAGAGCGAATTTCGATCGTTACCTTCGAGAATTTTGAGAGGGCTGTGTCGATACTGAATGGAGAAGAAAGTTCAGAAAGTCGAGCTTCTTCATTCTTAAAGTAATTGCAGCCCAGCCAATGTATCCCTCATCTAATCAGCCCACCTTAACGAATCAAGACATTCAACAAGCCGCTAAAGCAGATGTCAACGGCTCTCACCTCTTCATCTTCTTGGAGATTTTTTCATGCGAAGGGGGAATTCAGTCGTATGTTCAGTGTTTGTTGCAAAGCTATCTCGCTCTGGTCGATCAACCGATCGCCGATGTCTTCCTGCTACGAGACAAATATACGGATTCAAATCCCCTTCAGTCGCCTTCTCTGGAGTTTCACTATCTGAAAACCAACTCACCGCGATGGGGACGGCTACGGTTGGGATGGGCATTATTACTCTACGTATTGAACCATCGACCCCAGCGAGTGTTCTGTGGACACATTAATTTGGTACCGCTAGTCTGGCTGTTCTGCAAACCCTTGGGCATTCCATACACTGTGATGACGCACGGCAAGGAAGTCTGGACGCCACTGCCTCATCTGCTGCGTGTGGCTCTCCAACAAGCCGATCAGATTTGGACAGTCAGCCGATATACTCGCGATCGCGCTTCCAGGACCAACCTACTCGACCCCAAAAAAATTCGGTTATTGCCCTGCGCCATTGATGGCGATCGGTTTACTCCCGGTGACAAATCCCCAGAACTTGTTCAAAAGTATGACTTAGCTAGATCACGAGTATTAGTGACAGTGGCTCGGCTGTGGTCAGGTGATATTTACAAAGGCGTAGATGTGACCATTCGGGCACTCCCTGGGATCGCTCAAGCCATTCCTAACGTCAAATATCTGGTGATCGGACGTGGAGACGATCAGCCTCGATTAGCAAAATTAGCGGAAGAATTGAGTGTAGCCGATCGCGTTGTCTTTGCAGGCTTTATTCCGACAGCCGATTTGATCGCACATTACCGCCTAGCCGATGCCTATGTAATGCCCTCTCAAGAAGGATTTGGAATTGTTTACCTGGAAGCAATGGCGTGTGGCATTCCAGTTTTATCTGGAGACGCAGACGGTTCAGCCGATCCTCTGCAAGATGGCGAATTGGGCTGGCGAGTGCCTCATCGTGATCCGGAAGCCGTCGCAACTGCCTGTATCGAGATTCTCAAGCATAAGGAAGCATTCGAGAAAGGTGAGGCTGGCGATCGTCGTTGTGATGGGCAGTGGTTACGAGAGCAAGCGATCGATCGATTTGGTAAAACTGCCTTTACTCAAAAATTGCAATCCCTGCTTGAGGGAGTGAGGGAGTGATGCAGTAGGGGGGATGAATGGGGGCGTAAGGGAGTGGATGGCGATCGTCTACCCCATCCCCCCATCCTCCCATCCTCCCATCCCCCCATCCATCCAGAAGAGGCGGAAATCCGAACTGCTACAGAGGTGAATCAACCCATGTCTTGATTGTGTCAGCCTGCCCGTGATTCGGTTGAGTGATTTATCCTGAAAAGGAGCGAATTTAAGGATGGCTTAAATTTTCTTTCCTTTTGGCATACATCTGTTACATCTGGAGAGAGTCTGATTGCATATTGACTGATCTGTTGACAACAGGTAATCCCTTCTGTTGAGAGATGGTTAGTGTGGCTCAGAATGGCACAATACAGGTCATGTGTTTCAACAGTAGGAGGTTGCTGTGAATCCAAATAGCTTCAGAAACCTGCAATTTAATTTGTCAGGGATACGGTTCTGGCTGTCTCTCCTACTCATTATTCTCGTGTTGAGTTCGATCGGCTTAGGATGGCTGGTTAAGCTTTCGTTCATCGTAATCGGGCTGTTATTGATTACGCCGATCGCGGGTTTGCTGGTCTTCCGGTGGTGGTTGCAGCGAAATTGGATAGTTGACCAATGCCCCGTGTGCGGATTTGAATCACCCGGAATTAATGGCACACAAGTCAGATGCCCAAATTGCGGTGAACCGCTCCGGGTTGAAAAGGGGCGATTTTATCGTTTGACACCTCCGGGAACAGTGGATGTGGAGGCGATCGATGTGTCATCTAAGGAGATTTCCGACAAATAAAATACCTGCGTAGGATGGGCAAAGGCATCCGTGCCCATCCATGATTCTGGCTGATGATGGGCACGGGGTAAGACCCTTTGCCCATCCTACGAATTGGTAGATTCTTT
>JAAUSF010000075.1 GCA_012033255.1 Cyanobacteria bacterium RU_5_0 | reverse complement strand
GACATTTTTGTGGGGCGGCTCCGCCGCCCCACAAAAATGTCCTAACCAATATGACTATGGCTATATCTCCAGGAATCGCCTCGCTTCAGTCATCCTGATCGCCCATTTTTCCGGCATTGGCAGTTGACGAAAATCGGGAAGCTCGATCGTCTCTTCCTGCCCCACCAGTTCTTTCTGAGTTTGCTTGAGTTCGATCGGCAGTGCAAGCGGTTGGGGTTGGTCGATCCAGCAGCTTGCCGTGGGCAGCGAGTCTTCCAAATCGTCGAGAGGGCGAGGAATGATCATGACGGCGTGTAGTTCTCCAATCCGATCGGCTTCATGCATTCCAGCTTCGATCGCGATCGCCACATCGGACACCTTACCGCGAATCACTGCCGTACATAGCCCATCGCCAATCACTTCATAGCCCGATAGCTGCACTTCGGCGGATTTCAGCATTGCATCGCAAGCACCCACCATCGCCGGAAAACCGCGTGTTTCCAAGAGTCCTGCGGCTTGATTGCTGAGACGGCTGTAGCCATGCTCTTGAGCAAACTGGGCGAAGCGATCGCTAATCGGCAAGATGAATTCTAGATTTGCTAATGGGCGGGGAATGATCGTTTTTGAGATCAGTTGCCCAAATTGCTCAGCCGTTTCTGCGCCAGCCTCTACCGCAATTCGGACATCTGAAATTCCTCCTCGCACTACAGCCGTACAAAATCCACTGCCCGTCATCTCATAGCCGACTAATCGCACGGCTGCCGACTTCAGCATCATATCGGCTGTCCCGACGATCGCCGGAAAGCTGCGGGTACAAACCAACCCCAGCGCGCTTTCAAGCGGGATCGGTGGTTTTTGCGATGGACTCATATCGGATCTTGCGATCGCAGACTGCCATTCTTGTGTCTGCATGACTGATCTCCAGTATATTGCGCCTAATCGATCGGGCTATCCACTCCAAGGTAGACCGCATTAGCAACGAACTAGCCCTTATCCAGATTCCTCATCTGGTAATGGGGAATCAGAAGCCTGACGGTGAGGAAACATCGTGATCATCATTCGTTCTAAATACGTTCGACCATACACAACTCTTACCGTCGTGCCTTTTGATGAGGCAGAGGTTGAGTGAGCGGAATCTGGCGGTTCAGGAGTACCGAGGGGCTTTGTGGGAGAGGGTTCAGGAGATGGAAACGTCTCTGAAGCTTCGACAATGACAACATTACGACTGTCATCCCCAATTAGCGAACCCGGTGGAACGGATTGCTGAGGCGGAACTGAACGATCGAGGATGGTCGTCATCGAACCGATACAAGCATTTGCCCCGATCGTCCCATTCCCCACCACTAAAACACCACTACCCAACGTTGCCCCCGACTCAACGATTAGATCACCCTGATGGGCATGAAGAATACAGCCAATACCAATGCACACTCCAGCCGCGATCACAAGCTGGCTATCCGGATCAGCTTGGAGCATCACGCCCGGTGCGATCGCAGCACTCGGATGAATCGTGACGTTACCACTGATAAAGAAGTGAGCGTCACTCATGAAAGCTGGAGATGGCGATCGCATCAAACTGGACATTATCTGGACACTATCTGGACACTATTGAGAGCCAATCAATTCTAGATTTACGCGATTGTGCAACTTTGTGGCTGTAAGCTTAAGTTCTTGTGGAGGACGCATCTTGCCTGCCCCGATCGGGACGGGCGGGACGCCCATCCCACAAGCGATGGAAACAAGTTGCACAGGGCATCCAAAATCCAAGATCTCTACGGTCGTTGAATGATTAACTCCGTCACCCGACGTTTTGATTTCGTATCAATTCCCACCAACCGCACATACTCGCCACTATTTTCGCTCAAACAGCTTTCCAATTCAGCCAACACTCCGGATTCATGAGCCGCCTGAATGGGGGAACAAGTCTTCCAAGAACTCGTCTGAAACCGTCGATTATCTGCATGTTCAGCCGATATTCGATAGCCTTGAGACAGCAATTGACGGACTTGATTCACGACCTCTGAGCTAAGATGACCTGCTCCTGTACCGTTGCCGCCAGTGCCATAACCATTGCTGCTGACCGATTTAGAAGAGGGAGTGTAGCTGGCTGGAGCCGATGCTTTGCCGTTCTTGTCTCCCGGACGCTGAATAATGATCTCGGAAATGCGGCACTTCGCTTTAGGATCAATGCCAAACAGACGGACATATTCGCCTGTGTGTTCCGTCAGACAGGTTTGCAAAGCTGCGATCGCCTCCGATTCTCGATTAGTTTGAATGGGAGAACAAGACTGCCAAGAACTCGTCTGGAAGTGACGAGCATCCGCATGTTCTGTCCCAATCAGGTAGCCCTGAGCGATGAAGTGGCGCACCTTCTCCACGGCTTCAGGGCTGAGATGAGTGCTGCCGCCAGAACTGGGCACGTAATTGCTTCTAGAGGGGCTGTAGCTGCTATGGCTAGTCGTAACAGGAGTAGATCCGCCCAACGCCGACACACCCGGACGCTGGATAATCATCTCGGAAACGCGACGCTTGGACTTCGTATCAATGCCGAAAATCCGCACATATTCGCCTGCGTGTTCGTTGACACACGCTTCTAGAGCCATCAGCACATCTGCCTCACGAGCAGACTGGACGGGAGAACAGCTATGCCAAGAACTGGTTTGAAAGCGACGCTTATCCGCGTGTTCGCTACCAATTTTTAGACCTTGAGCGAGGAGTTGGCGAACTTGCTCCACTACTTCCGGACTTAGACGAGTGTTAACCATTTCACTAACGTTATGACTTTGACTAGAGGGACTGGAAGCGCCAGAATGATTGGCAGTGTTAATTTGATACGCCTTCTCCAACTGCTTTCGGATCGGCGTGATGCATTCTACGTTTTCGGCACAGTGATAGCCAGAACGCAAGGCATTGTTGATTCCTACAACATGGGCAGCAAATTTCTGATCGATGTCTTGGACATCAGGGAGGTGATCGGCTTGCTGTTGCGACGTGATCACGGCTCCCGACGGCACATACTTTCCAGGCGGAATCTCCACATCCTGAATCAACGTGTGCATCATAACAACGCAGCCATCCCCAACACGGGCATTGAAGACGGTCGATCGAAAGCCAATAAAACAATCGTTTCCAATATACGCTGGTCCATGAATCAGCGCCATGTGAGTAACGGACGTGTTTTTGCCAATCCAGACCGAGTAAGGGGTTTGATTATCTCCTACAACCCGACCTTGCTCTAGCCCATGAATGACAACTCCATCTTGGACATTGCTACCTGCTCCGATGTAAAAAGGACTCCCTTCGTCAGCCCGAATGGAAGTCCCCGGAGCAATCAGCACATTCGCACTGACCGTCACGTCTCCAATAATGTTGGAGAAAGAATGGACGTAGGCAGTCTCGTCAATCGTCGGTTGAGTAAGGCTCCTTGACCAGGGAGTCGGAGGAGCAGCAGAGCCACGGACTACCATAACTATATTCTCCTATCGATCGTAGGAGCTAGAGCCTTGGCGATTTTGAAATTATCTCATCGGTCTTGGTCGCGTTTACTGTAAAGGCGACGGTTGTCAACACTGACAGTATCGATAATCCCAATCACAAGGGCATCCAGGGGGCGCGATTCACTGCTGGGGGTTTGACGAGCGGCGCTACCTCGGCTGATCAGCACCCATTCGCCAATTCCGGCTCCCACAGTATCAGCCGCTACCTCATAGCCTGGAAGAGGGTTTCCCTCCTCATCGATCAAGTGAACGATGAGAAATTTCACCCCTGTAAGACTAGGTTCTTTGTGAGTGCTGACAACAGTTCCGCAGACTCTAGCAATTTGCATCAGGCTTTAAGGGGTGACTAGGAGCGGCTAATAGGGCGGATGCCACTCACGCTCTCGCGGAATGCCTCAACTGCCTCGGTGTAACGAATAGGCAGCACGTATTCCAGGTTTTCATGGGGACGAGCAATGATGTGAGTAGACAAGACTTGTCCCCCATTGACGCGCTTCACGTTCTCGATACCCGCCGCTACAGACGCTTGGACTTCTGATACATCGCCGCGCACGATCACCGTGACTCGACCACTGCCAATTTTCTCATAGCCCACCAGTGTGACACGAGCCGCTTTCACCATTGCGTCGGCGGCTTCTACAACAGCAGGGAAGCCCAGGGTTTCTACCATTCCAACTGCGATCGCCATTTTAAGAAATCTCCCTTCCAGTTAACATTCAAACAACGAACTAAACAATCAACAACTGCTGAAAAACTGCTTCAGCAACTTAAACAAACCCAGTGAATTTTAGATGGAATTTCCACTAGGAGCGGAATTGCTCTACCGCTTCGGTGTATCGAATCGGTAGAACATATTCCAGGTTTTCATGGGGACGAGCAATGATGTGAGTAGAAACCACTTCACCTCCATTCACTCGCTTAGCGGCTTCAATCCCAGCTTGCACGGATGCCTGAACCTCTGACACATCACCACGCACAATTACAGTGACTCGACCGCTGCCAATTTTCTCATAACCAACGAGTGTCACTCGTGCGGCTTTTACCATTGCATCGGCAGCTTCTACTACAGCAGGGAAGCCCCTTGTTTCAATCATTCCTACAGCAATCGGCATCGCTACATTTCCCGCAAGAGAAGAGTAATTTTTAACTGAAAATAGTGCCTGGAAACTATCGACGGAAACGCCGATTTTAATTTTCAGAAAAGCACCTTAGAATTCCCAAGTTTAAGCATACAAGGGTTCAATTTACCTTGGCAATATAAATCAGGATGATTGTTTTTATACAATGTATAAGCTCAAGCTATATCCTGACTCCTTAACTGAAGTGGCTTCAACCCTTATACCTTGCCTGATTTGTCAAAACACTGTAGGGCTAGTTGCGCCTTCCATTCCCACTCTTGAGGCTTCCGAGCCGCATAAAGCACTAGAGGCATCTGCTAAGAACAACAGTAGAAGTGGAGGCGATCGCTCCTGCAAGCCAAACTGACATGAACGGCATACGCAACGGTTGGGGGGCTAAAAAGTGATCGGTCTGAAATTGACTAAAAACTCCGAAAGACCTCCCAAATCACCATTTCAGGTGTTCATTGCTGATGAATTTCATCAGACAATTATCATCCAGAATTATACCATTCATAAGAATGAATTCATATTTTCAGAGCATCCTAAACATTTGATTGAGAAACTTCAATATTAGCTATGTAAAACTTGTTAAATCGAAACAATTAATGCTTCAATTATTAAATGCTAATATTTTTTTAATAAAAGCTAAGATTGTACATACTCCTCTATTACATCCCTCTTAATCACGGATCAGATTCCGTTCAGGTTTCACCGCCTTGCCTGGATGACCTCTCAAATGAAGCCAGGTTGAAATTGCTTTAGTCAAACTTCCTGTCACTCTTTCACTAATGGAAAATCGTAAATGATGCAGCTTCTCTCCCAGACTAGCTGGTGGGTTCCCGCATACGGTCTAATTGGTGCGGTATTGACTCTACCGTGGTCGATCGGCTTAGTGCGTCGAACGGGACCCCGCCCAGCCGCCTACTTCAACATCTTGATGACAGTTGCCGCTTTCCTTCATACCGTCCTACTTCTTTGGGCTGTCTGGGATCAACCCCCTGAACGCTGGCTAATTCCCTGGCTAAGCATTCCTGGCTTAGTCGATATATGGCTCACTCTCGTGACCTCTAAAGCCAGTGTGGGAGCCGCCCTGTTGATCACGGGATTGAGCTTGATAACGCAGATTTTCGCATTGGGATACTTAGAGAAAGATTGGGCACTGGCGCGGTTTTATGCACTGATGGGTTTCTTCGAGGCAGCGCTGAGCGGGATTGCGCTGAGCGATTCCCTGTTCTTCAGCTATGCCCTGCTAGAAATGCTGACGCTCTCAACCTACCTGCTGGTCGGCTTCTGGTACGCGCAACCTCTCGTTGTGACGGCTGCACGAGATGCTTTTTTGACAAAGCGGGTTGGCGATCTACTGCTGCTAATGGGCGTAGTGACGCTTTCGACGATCGCGGGTAGCCTCGATTTCACTCACCTGGCACTCTGGGCACCAAACGCTCACCTGTCGCCCCTCGTTGCCAATCTGCTTGGTTTGGCGCTTCTGGCAGGTCCCGTGGGTAAGTGCGCTCAGTATCCTCTTAATCTCTGGCTAGACGAGGCAATGGAAGGACCCAATCCAGCCTCAATTCTGCGAAATTCTGTGGTCGTGGCGTGTGGAGCCTATGTTCTGATTAAGCTTCAGCCCGTCTTGGCGCTTTCTCCAGTGGCGCTGACAACCTTGATGGTGCTAGGTGGAATGACCGCGATCGGCGCTTCCCTAGTCGCGATCGCCCAAGTTGACATTAAGCGAACCCTAGCACACTCAACGAGCGCCTATTTGGGGCTGGTGTTTCTGGCTGTCGGGATGCAGCAGGATGAAGTGGCACTGTTATTCTTGTTTGTCCATGCGATCGCCAAAGCCCTGCTATTTATGAGTGTAGGTTCCGTCATTTTAACCACGAGTACTCAAGACCTGAGAGAAATGGGGGGCATCGCTTCCCGGATGCCTGCCACAACAACCGCCTATGTCGTCGGTGCAGCTGCTTCGGTTGGGCTGCTTCCCCTCGGCGGATTCTGGGCAATGATGGAATGGGCAGAGGGCATTTGGTCACAATCTCCCTGGCTCGTAGGCATCTTGCTACTAGTGAATGGGTTAACCACGTTCAACTTAGTGCGCGTCTTTGGGCTAGTATTTTGGGGAACGCCGAAACCGAAGACTCGTCGCACACCAGAAGTCCCCTGGCTGATGGCAGTGCCGATGATGACGCTCGCCATTTTCACACTGATTGTCCCTGTGATGTTGCAGCAGTGGGGTATGTTGCCAGGATGGAATCACCCCGATCGCAATGCCATTCTGCTGCTGATCATATCGGGTGGATTGGGAGCCGCAGTGAGTAGCTGGTTTTATTTGAACGATCGCTTTCCCAAACCCGTTGATGTGGTTTGGCAATCGGTGCGAGACGTTTTGGCATATGACTTCTGGATCGATCGGCTGTATAAACTGAGTGTCGTTTTAGGCATCTCCAAAGGATCACAACTGACGGCATGGTTCGATCGCTACATCGTAGATGGGTTGGTAAACTTTGTCGGGGTTGCCTCCATCTTTAGCGGCGAAAGCCTGAAATACACGGTTTCTGGTCAATCCCGCACATACCTTCTGACAGTGTTCTCAGGACTTTTGCTCGGTATCACTGCCGTAGGATGGGCATTTTGGAACTGGTCATTCTAACCTGCACTTCCCTATACCCTCATGTGACATCCGCTCGAATAACTATTTTCTATACGGGCGAACCGCCGTTCGCCCCTACATATGATTCGTCACCAAGGAGCCACTCACCGCGATGCTAAGTCTTTTGATTTGGGTTCCGATTATGGGAGCTATCCTGATCGCCGTCCTGCCTCAATCTCTGTTGGTCGATCGTGCCCGTCAAATTGCCCTGGCGATCGCCAGTTTTGTGGGTATCTGGACAATTTATTTGGCTAGCCAGTTCAGCATTGGAGAGCCTGGACTGCAATTTCAGGAGTCCCTACCCTGGATTGAAAGCCTGGGATTGACTTACCAATTGGGGGTTGATGGACTCTCAATGCCGCTTATTATGATCAACAGTCTGCTGAGTTGGATCGCGCTCTACAGTAGTGATCCAAATCTCAACCGACCCCGGCTGTACTATATCTTATTGTTGATTCTGGGTGGAGCGGTCGCCGGAGCATTCCTGGCACAGAACCTCCTCCTGTTTTTCCTGTTCTACGAAGTCGAACTGATTCCTCTGTATCTGGTCATTGCTATCTGGGGAGGTGCCCGTCGAGGCTATGCGGCAACTAAGTTCTTGATTTACACTGCCGTCTCAGGTGTCCTGATTTTATCTGCATTTTTTGGCTTATCCCTCCTGAGCGGTGTCTCCAGCTTCGACTTTGATGTGTTGCGATCGCACACCCTCCCTCTCACGACCCAACTGATTCTTCTGGTGACACTGATCGTGGGCTTTGGCATCAAAATCCCGATCGTCCCACTTCATACCTGGCTTCCAGATGCTCACGTGGAGGCTCCCACGCCTGTGTCTGTTCTGTTAGCAGGTGTTTTGCTAAAACTCGGAACCTACGGGTTGCTACGTTTTGGCTTTCAACTGTTTCCGGAAGCATGGAGTGTTGTGGCTCCCTGGCTGGCATGGTTAGCCGTGCTGAGTGTCCTGTATGGATCATTGGCAGCGATCGCCCAGTCTGACATGAAGAAAATCGTTGCGTATAGCTCCGTCGGTCATATGGGATTTGTCATCTTAGCCAGTGCAGCAGCGACTTCACTCAGTTTGCTCGGAACGGTCGCTCAGATGATTAGCCACGGATTGATCTCTGCCCTATTGTTCTTGCTGGTGGGGGTAGTTTACTCAAAGACTGGCACCCGCGATATCAATGTACTGCGAGGGCTACTTAGTCCGGAGCGAGGGCTACCCTTGATTGGGAGCCTCATGGTTATGGGTGCAATGGCAAGTGCTGGAATTCCAGGGATGGTTGGCTTTATTGCTGAATTTATTGTCTACCGGAGTAGCTTGCCCATCTTCCCTGTGCAAACATTACTGTGTATGGTTGGAACCGGACTCACTGCCGTCTACTTCTTAATTTTGATTAACCGCGTCTTTTTCGGTCGTCTACCAGACAGTTTGGCAAATTTACCACGAGTTCGTTGGCGCGATCGTCTCCCTGCGGTTGCTGTCACTGCGATGGTTATCTTTTTAGGGATTCAACCCAACTGGATGCTGCGCTGGAGTGAAATGACCATCAGGGCGATCGGGGCAGAAAGCGCTGAGCGGGTGGCTCAAATGAAAGCGGCTGATGTGGCAACTTTGCCAATCACGATAACGGAGATAACGGAACGGGAAGAGTCGATCATTCTGAATCCATAGCCAATCTTGCCATAGCTGAATTAACTCGATTTGATGCTATGTCTCTCTACCACCCGTAGTCATTGCCGTCATAACGGCTTGCTGGCTGACTTGAGCATAAATTGTTTTCAGATACTCCAGTGCCAGTTGACCTGAAACAGTCGCTTGGCTGCTTGCCGTCTCTGGTTTAAACGGAATAGCACCTAACACATCTAAAACCGTTTCGCTGCTGGGCGGCGGTGTCACCACAACCAAGGACGGCTCTAGCTGTTCGTTATACTGCCAGAAGGTTTGTAGATCAATCTGAGATTGAGTAGAGAATTGAGATTCGGTTTCTTCAGACAGAGAGCCATCTGCATTCGCACTCCGCGTTTGGCGTAGGGCTGAAATAATTTGCTCTTTGGTGCGACCGCGCAACTGAAAGAGAACAAATGGATCTTCACTGAAGCGATCGCCCAACAAGTAATAAACTGCCCCAATATGCTTACAAGGATTCGCCGGATCAGGACAAGAACACTTGCTATGAATATCAAACTTAGTGAGCGGGAAAAGGCTCAGCCCGTTGCTGGTGAAAACTTCCTCAATGTTTTGAGGCATTTCTCCAGCTAACAACTTAGCCGAAAAAATGGCTCGTTGAGACATCGATTCGAGTATGTATTGCCACTGCTCATCATCAAACGGATCGAGAGAGAGTGAAACCTTATAGGGTTCCGGTGCAGTGCCTTGAACTAGGGCAGAAACCTTCGCTCCGTGAAATTCAATCTTGAGGACGTTTCCTTCACGGGCATAGTTACGGGCACGAGCAAGGCGGCGAACCCATCCAAAGGACTCTAGCACATCGATCCATCGCTGTGCCCACCACTCCCGATTGGCTTGAGTATCATAATTAGTCATGCTTGACTCAGAATTATGGTTTCAATCACTACAGTTTAACGAGTGATTGAGTTACCGGATCGCTTGGGAAACATTAGCAATGATTCAGGTGAACTCAACTATCCATTGCGAAAGTGTCCTTCTGGACGAAAGGTAGTCAGCCAACAACGCTCTAAATACTGAACCTGATGAGCATACCAAAACCGATTAGGGTTGAGGACTAACGGAGTTTTAGCATCGAAAATAGGCTGATTCAAGTACTTCCAAATCGGGAAACGAATGTTAAAGGTAGAGGAGATCATGGCGGATTCTTCAGAATAGCAGGGTAGAAACACCAAACCATTCACTACTGAGGGATTAAAGTGTGACTTTAGTGTTCTTAAGTCCATCTTTCCCAGATTCGCGCCATAACTCTCATTCAAACGCAACAATTGATTAATTTTCTCGGTATCAGAAGTTACACCATAAGACCGTATTTATTCTTATTTAATTGAAATTGAGCGCAATATGTCGAAGAGGTATGGCACACCTTGCCCATATCATTCTGGTGGATTGGATGCAATTGAAAACCGCTATATTAACGCATCATTCTAAAGTCGTTTCCAGCCCGAACAAATCATCGATCGCCTTCACTGTTTCAGGTGTGAGTTTCTTGCCAGCCGCTTTTACGTTGTCTTCCACTTGGGTAGGTTTTGTTGCGCCAATGATCACACTGCTCAGTGCTTTATTCCGTAAACACCAAGCTAACGCAAGCTGGCTCATATTTAACCCTTCTTGCTCAGCGAAAGGGACAAGTTTTTGAATCTTAGTGAGCAGTTGTTGATCCAATTGTCCACTGTTCATGAAACGATTTTGCTTTGGATCACCAGCGCGTGACCCTTCCGGGAGAGGTTCACCAGGCTTATATTTGCCCGTCAGCAAGCCTTGTGCCAGGGGCGAGAAGTTAATGATTCCAATGCCTTCACGATCGCAGAGCGGCATCACTTCTTTTTCGATAGTGCGGTGCAAGATGCTGTACTGGGGTTGATTTGAGGCGATCGGGTAGAGTCCCATTAACCGAGTTAAGTCAACAGCATGGGCAATTTGAGCCGCGCTCCACTCAGAAACACCGTAATATAGAATTTTGCCTTGTCTGACTAAATGATCGAACGCCGTCAGGGTTTCAGCTAATGGCACGATTGAATCATAACGATGCGCTTGATAGAGATCGATGTAATCTACTCCAAGGCGCTTAAGGCTAGCATCACACTGTTCCAAAATGTGCTTACGAGATAAGCCGCGATCGTTAGGCTTATCCCCCATTGGGAAATAGACTTTTGTGGCGAGAACAAAAGAGTCCCGAGGGTATTGCTTCAAAACAGACCCCACAACTTTTTCGGCTCCACCTTTGGCATAAACATTTGCTGTATCGAAGAAATTAATGCCCAGATCATAGGCTTTTTCAATACAATAACGGGCGACTGTATCACCTGTCGCGGAACCATAAGTTAACCAAGATCCCAGGCAAACTTCAGAAACACGAACGCCATGCTTACCAAGTTGTCGATATTCCATTGGATTCCCTTTCCCATCAGTAATACGTAGTTTTTGAATTATGAATTAACCAGATGGTTCATCACAGATTGCATCTTAGATCGCAACTCCTGTGCCTCACGATATGCAGTCGTATGATGCTGCAATTGACCAGTTTTGTGCTCTTGCTTCTCCCAAACATGAACAACAGGTTGAACATGATATTGCAAACGAGTTCGATTGGCCCATACTCCCATTGAAGGGAACAAAACGAACAGGATAATAAATATTGAAATCGGGAAAATTGGCAACCCAATTCGTCGTGCTAATGATTTTATATTGATCGTCCAAGGATGTAAGTATTCGTTACCGATACAGATAACAGGTAAGATTGGAACTCGATGGCGATCGCTCAGGCGAATAAAACTCGGATCAAATGTTGCTAGTTGATGGCGTTGTTGCCAGCCTTTTGCTAAGCCATGCCAACCTTCAGGAGCGTAAAGCAAGACAGTATTGGGATCGGGCGATTGAACGGCATTTTCAAAGCTTTCTAAATTTGCCCGAACTCCACCTAACGCTTCTAACCAACCTGTGGGAAGCCACCATTTGAGCCAAGGATGATCGAAGAAAATTGAATGCGCTAATGGTTTTGCGAACCATCCTCTTGTTCGGTTCAGCAATGTTCCCAAACCAATCATGTCCCAAGGGAAACACATTCCAGCATGATTCATCGCTACAACGACTGGAGCGGAAGTCCAGTTTTCAGGATGGTGTAATTCGGCTCGAAAATAATGTTTTAAGATTGGTTCTAAGATTTCTTGCCCGAATGCATTTTGGTAACTCGGATCAACAGTTTGATCGCTCGATCGAGGTGCATGACAGCCGAGACGCAGCCATCGAATGAGCGATGCTAAATAAAAGCCACCCGGAATCAAGAACAGGGCATATTCTAACCAATTCCATCCTTGCGGATCATCGTGATAATGCTGCCAATGGCGATTGAATAAAATCAACCAGCCTGGAGGATACCATAGGCAGAACCAGTCGAACCAATCAAACTTGTAGCCTTTGCCCAGTGTTGGGTTTAGTGTTGTATCGATAACGTGATCGCATCGCAATTCAAATTGGCGGTCGTCCAATCCCAGTTCAGATGTTGTTGCCTTAGAGGTAATTTCCTCAGACAACTTGCAGCAGTCTCTCTTGTTCATCAGTTCGATCGCCACAGAAGCATTAATCTTTCTATCCACTAGACAGGATAACAATCTCTTAAGCCTTTATGTTGTCGTTCGATAGTCAGCATCTACCCAACAACGAGGAAGGGTTTCACCGGAAGGAAAAACTAAATTGGCTTTGCCGAATTTTTCTGGTTCCTGCTCTTCCTGACCCTCCTGAATTCGGCATCGAATAGTCTCTTCCACCGGGTTGATCAATTCGGTGGTGTCCAAAACTTTCAATAACGCACCAGTACGTTTGTCTTGCAAAAACATAGATTTACCTTGTCGAAAAGTCTTCAAATTAGTGTCACTCAAAATGGGTAGCATCTGCTTCACAGGCTGATGTTATAGATCCTACCTTTTAGATCCTACCTACCCTCAAGGATGAAGCATTCGATCGGCTACAGCATCTATCTCAGGTGCTACGTCTTTATAATTTGCTTCAAGCATTTTTCAGTCTTACAGAGTACAAAAACCCTGACTTGAGATTGAAGACGGTTCGCTGGAGTTAGTCCTATTCTGTGAGTTAGAAATCAAGACTGGTTTAGCAAAATTAATTGAGTATTAGCAGAGTAGAAATGGTTATGTGGAATCAGCGGTTAGAAGCAAATGCAGGTGAACAAGATGAGAATGAAAAGAAATCGATCGATTCTTCACCGTTGATTTCTGACACAAATATTTCTCATTCTTCGGCAAATTCATCTTCACATCGCCATTCGTCAGCCAAAAGTTTCTTTGATTCAATTGCTGCGCTTGGTGCTGAATTCGGCGAGGTTATTGGCAACACTGTTTGTCAAGTGGGTAAAGCTACTGTAGAGACAGCATCGGGTGTAGGCGGTGCGATCGCAAGTACCACTGTTCAGACAGGCAAAGCAGTTGTGGAAACCACGGCAGGTGTTGGGGAAGCCGTTAGTCATACGGCAACAGAAATGGGTAAGGCAACGGTAGACTTGGCGAAGTGGATGGGCGAAACCGCATCTAAGCAGGCATATCATTGGGTGGAACAAACGACTCACGGTGCCGGACAAGTCGTTACCTTCGTGGGTGACAACTGGCTGATTCGCAAACTTTCTGGCGTCTTGAAACTCGATTGGTTAGTTGGTGTTACTGGTCAAGTAGATCTCCAAAAAGCAGAGTCTGCTGTTAGGAAATTGCAGCAGAAGTATCCTACTGAATCTCCTAGCCAAATTGCTCATCGCTTAATGCTAGAAAAAGCAACTTACGTAGGCGGCTTAGGATTTGTCACTAGCTTTTTGCCAGGGGAAGCGATCGCCTTATTAGCGGTTGATTTAGCTACCACAACGGCACTCCAAGCTGAGATGGTTTACCAGATTGCATTCGCTTATGGGCTTAATCTGAAAGAACCAGCCCGTAAAGGCGAAGTATTGGCTATTTTTGGCTTAGCGTTGGGTGGAAATCGAGCCGTTAAACTTGGGCTGGGTTTTCTGAGAAGTGTGCCGTTAGCGGGGGCAATTATTGGTGCCAGTACGAATGCAGCCATGATGTATGCAATGGGATATGCGGCTTGTCACTTCTACGAAACTAAACTACAAAAATCAACTGCCGCGCTCACACCTGAGACTCTAGATGCACTTGAAGTCGAAAGCGAAAAATATTTAAATGTGGCAACGGTTCAGCAAGCTGTTATGGATCAGATTTTGGTTCACATGATCACGGCTAGTTATCCTGAAAAATCTTGGGAGGCGATCCTACCTAATTTAGCGGCGCTCCAGCTTAACCCTGTCTCCTTAGAAGCGATCGCCACTAGCATTAAATCTCCTCGTTCGCTAGATGAACTGCTCGATCAACTCAACTATGATTTTGCCGTTCCTTTATTAGCTCAGTGTTACCGAATTTCCAAGCTAGATAATGAAAGTACTGCGGCTGAAGCGGGGGTAATGCGGGCGATCGCCAACAAGTTTGGCATCGATCTAGAACAAATTCGAGAACAGGTCGAGACGAACAAACCTCTATCTCCCGCGTGATTTGCCCTGGCTGAGAGGATAGACACGTGGGTTTGCCCCTACACCCCGTCATCCATCAACAGAAAATTTACAGGTGGATAAATCACTCGTCAAGCGATGATCAACGATCGCACTTCATCCGCCATTGCCTGACTGGTAGCGTCAGCCGTAATAATCTCAATCTGTTGATCACTAGTTGCGCCAATTTGCAGTTCGACGGCTCGACGAATTTGCTCTAGATCCCAGACTGACCCCTGAGCAATTTCGGGTGTAGGGTTGAACATTCGCAACACACCAAGCGCCACCACATCAACGGCAACGCGATCGGTGCCTGCTAAAATGACGCCCGGTGTTACCACATCGCCTGCTTCAGGTCCACCATTGATAAAGGCTTCTACGCCATCTAGCAGCACGATCGCGGGTTCATACGCTTTATTAATTTCAGCAATCATCAGACGCTGATCCGGAGAACTATGTAGCTCCGCCATGTAATCATGCGGGTCGCCAGGAACATAACGAGCGACCATGCCAACTGTATTTTTCAGCGACAGGGTGAAATGTCCACCGAAGCGATGCGCCTTCAAACAACAAGCATTGACGATCGCGCCTGCGTTTAAAATCGGCTGAGCAAAGGCAAATCCATATTGCCAGTGGGTTCCGCTTGCATCAAAATATTGCCAATTCTCAGCATCTAGCTCATCCAGGACGATCGCATTCAAGCCATATCGATCGGCGAGATCAAAGGCTCCTTTGGTCATCATCGTTTGGCGGCTATCCGCCATGCCGCTGCGATCTCCGATGGTCATCTGTCCGGCACCTGCTGCTTGTAACTCTTGAATAAGAGCCTCCAGTAAGGCAGTATCCGTAGATGCAGGCGGAGGATCAGCCGTGTTGTAGTTTGGTTTGATAAATACAGTTTGTCCTGAAATTCCGTCTGGTTGAAGTAAATCGAGGGCGTTACGTGTTCCGGCAACCCGATCGTCCGTGCGAACCAGCACTACTCTACTGACATTACTGGTTGGCGAAGGCTCAACCGGGCTACCTGCAAGCTCCGTAGGGGCGGGCGTAAACTCTGCGGTTTGAGGTGCCTCTACTTTTCCCTGGCTAGAAGCGATTTGGCTACAGGCAGTGGGGGCGATCGCGGCTCCAGCCGCCAACCCTGCTAACTTCAAAACGTTACGTCGGCTATAGCCGTGACCCGCGTTTTGAAACGTCATGATTCTCTCCCTCAGTTTTAACGTGTGGTACAGGCTAAAATACCTGACAGTCTTAGGCTAGCGAACGTTCCTGAGATTTTGCTGAGCGATGAGACGATTTTTCGGGTTATGAGGCAAACTGTACTGTATTGAAACAAGATTGTATTGAAACAAGGAACTCAACCCTCAACCCCCGGTCTTTAATTTCATGTGTCACGCTGCAAGGTATGATCATCCAATGTCAATAGTGCAGGTGCCTTCTTGCTCTAGGTAAGATTGTCTGTAATATGGATCAATATGGATCGCCACTAAACTCACTGGCACCTGTCAAGACACTGAATTGATGCAGCAAAGGATGAGGGATAAGGGGCAAACCCGCTACTAATGCTCGTAATCTCCGGTTCAACTGTTCCTTGAATCCCCAATCCTTAATTCCCTTCCCTGATCCTTAACCTTCATATTGTCAGATGTCCCTATTCGACTGGTTTGCAAATCGGCGGAAAGCAGAACCCATCAGCAAGGAACGGCAGGAGCGTGAAATTGCTGATGGTCTATGGAGCAAGTGTTCAGAGTGTAGCGTATTAACCTATACCAAGGATTTGAGGGCAAATCAAATGGTTTGCCTGGACTGTGGGCATCACTTGCGAATTTATAGCGATGAGCGAGTCCGGCAGTTGATTGATCCAGGAACCTGGAAACTGTTAGATGAAGCCCTCCAACCTGTAGATGCACTGAAATTTCGCGATCGCAAATCTTACAGCGATCGACTGCGAGAAATGCAAGATCGGACAGGGTTGTCGGATGCTGTACAGACGGGCTTGGGACAACTGGAAGGTCTACCTCTGGGTTTGGGCGTGATGGACTTCCGCTTTATGGGCGGCAGCATGGGATCAGTGGTGGGTGAAAAACTGACGCGGCTGATCGAGCGATCGACCCGCGAACGGCTTCCCGTTGTGATCGTTTGTGCTTCTGGTGGAGCCAGAATGCAAGAAGGGATGCTGAGCCTAATGCAGATGGCAAAAATTTCAGGCGCACTAGAACGTCATCGGGAGTCACGATTGCTCTATGTGCCTGTCTTGACACACCCCACCACTGGGGGCGTAACCGCTAGCTTTGCCATGTTGGGAGATGTCATTTTGGCGGAACCGAAGGTAACAATCGGCTTTGCGGGTCGGCGCGTGGTTGAGCAAACCCTGCGGGAGAAACTCCCCGATGAATTCCAGACCTCCGAATACTTATTGGCGCACGGCTTTGTGGATGCGATCGTCCCTCGCACTCAACTGAAGCGAACCTTGGCTCAACTCATTCGATTGCATCAACCCTATCCACCGTCACATTTTGTTCATGTACCAGACTCACTATCGCGCCACGCGATGAATCCAGATTACGTCTCTGAAACCAATTCCGCCTCATAGCTCACCCACCCTGTACACCTAAGTCCTAGTTGCATGGCTGCAAGTCCGGTTTGAAATGAGAGCAAAATATGCCTGAAATAGCTGACAACAAGCAGATTGTGGCACTATAGTTTGAGTGGAGAATCGCTGAACTCTCAATTGGATTAAGTCTTGCAGATTACATTTCTAGGCACCAGTTCTGGCGTACCGACCCGATCGCGCAACGTCTCCAGTATTGCCCTCCGGCTACCCCAACGGGCAGAGGTTTGGCTATTTGACTGTGGTGAAGGCACTCAACACCAAATTCTGCGGAGTGATCTCAAAATCAGCCAAATCACCCGCATTTTTATCACCCACATGCATGGGGATCACATCTACGGCTTGATGGGGTTGCTGGCAAGCTGTGGATTAGCGGGAAACCCGACTCGCATCGATATTTACGGTCCTCCCAAACTGGATGAATATCTCAGAGCTTGCGGACGCTACTCGCAAACGCACTTTTCCTATCCGGTCAAAGTCCATATCGTTAAACCAGGCGTGATCTTTGAGGATGAGGAATTCACCGTCAGTTGCACTCCATTGACCCATCGAGTTCCAGCATTTGGCTATCGTGTAGCAGAGAAAGATAAGCCTGGACGCTTTGATGTCGATCGCGCCATAGCACTGGGCATTCCCTCTGGTCCCATCTACGGCAAATTGAAGCGAGGCGACGTGATCACCCTTGCCAACGGACGAATCATCAACGGAGCAGATCTCTGTGGCGAAACTCAGATCGGACGCAAGTTTGTCTATTGTACCGATACGATTTACTGTGATGCGGCTGTAGAACTGGCACATGATGCTGATGTCCTCGTCCACGAAGCCACTTTTGCCCATCAAGACTCTGAACTCGCTTATCAACGCCTCCACTCCACCTCCACGATGGCAGCCCAGACCGCATTGGGGGCACAGGCGAAGCAACTGATCATGACCCACTTCAGCCCTCGCTATGCTCCAGGAAATGCGATCGTCCTCGACGATCTACTGACTGAAGCCAAAGCTATCTTCCCAAACACGGTCATGGCACATGACTTCTTCACCTACGAGATTCCCCGTCGTCAAGTCGAGGAGCTAGCCGCTTCTGGGGTGGGGTGATGGAATGATGGATCGATCCGATCGCCTGTTATCCGGTTCATCCCCTCCCCTAACCCTTCATCCAACGAATGCAGATCCCAAATAGGTTTGGGAGAGTATAATGCTTGGGGTCAGGGAAGGTGGGCTAGTATAGCGATAGCCCTATTGGTTAGGACATTTTTGTGGGGCGGCTTCGCCGCCCCACAAAAATGTCCCTGTCCTAACTTAGCTGACTACAGCTATACCATGAAAGAGTCTGACTCGATACCCTCTATTGCTCAAGCTTCGATCTCTAATCCCCAATCCCCAATCTCTGGATTGAAATTGGCTGCTCCTACTCAACTAATGTGGGCGCTGATCGGTCTACTGCTGACGATCGGCGGCACTCTTTTGGAAGCGTTTGTTACGACTTTTCCGTGGCAATGGGGGCAGTATGGTGTTCAGGTTTACTCGTTGGGTGTCACTTGCCAAATTGGAGCCGTGCTGTTAATAGGATGTTTGGGCGGTAGAAATGCAGCCGCAATCTCTCAGGTGGCCTACTTGCTCCTCGGACTCACCTGGTTCAATGTCTTCACACAAGGAGGCGGTTTAGATTATACGCTTCGCCCAAGCTTCGGTTATTTGCTAGGATTTATCCCTGGAGCCTGGATTTGTGGCTGGCTGGCATTCCGTTTACCCGTGCGACTGGAATGTTTGGCACTCAGCAGCTTAAGCGGATTGTTCACCATCCATTTCATAGGAATTGGGTATTTCCTGCTGGCTCGCGCTTTCGGATGGGCAAATTTAGCACAGTTTCCATTACTCCCGACTCTCCTGACTTATTCGATCCAACCGCTTCCCGGACAACTTGCTGTTCTCTGTGCAGTTACGGTGATCGCGTTTGTCTTACGACATTTGATGTTTTACTGATAAATCATTGCGATGGTGGTTCCCCCAAGCCTTAACCTGGATCTATGAGTGTTAAGAATCGTCTCTTCTGGGTCGCTGCCATTGCAGGGCTGATCTTGGATCAAGTCTCCAAGTTCATTCTCATGCGATCGCTGGAACTCAACCAATCCATCCCCCTCTGGGAGGGCGTATTTCATCTGACCTTTGTCACCAATAAAGGAGCCGCCTTTAGCTTGTTCAGTGAACAAGGCGAATGGTTGCGATGGCTATCTCTCATTGTCAGCCTGGGATTAATGATGCTTGCCTGGTTAGGTCCGCCAATGAACCGATGGGAACAACTGGGCTATGGCTGTATTTTGGCGGGTGCCTTGGGAAATGGGATCGATCGCTTCCTCTATGGTGAAGTCATCGATTTTCTGGACTTTCGCCTCATCCGCTTTCCCGTCTTCAACCTAGCCGATGTCCTTATCAACATTGGTATTGTCTGCCTCTTGATCGCTACCTTTATCAAGCCGCCAAACGGCAACGGCAAACATCCCTCTACATAGGAGATGGCGGGCATCCTGCATCGTTCCTGATCCCAGAATCACATTTCTGAGAAATTGGCACTCTATGTCATAATCGTTAACAGAGTTTTTAATAATTACTCCATATTCCCCTGCGTACTAATTATGAGTGCCGAAGTTCTCGATCCCAAAACGCTAGACCGATATGAGTGTGGCGCTTGTGGCTACATTTACGAACCTGCTAAAGGTGACAACACGAGTGACATTGCGGCGGGAACAGCTTTTGAGGAGTTGTCTGCCGATTGGCGCTGTCCCGTATGTGGAGCAAGAAAACCTCGCTTTAGTAACGTTGGTCCGGTTGGAAATCCGTCTGGATTTAAAGGAAACCTTGGGTATGGGTTTGGAGTGAATTCGCTAACGCCTGGTCAAAAGAACATTTTGATTTTCGGCGCGTTGGCACTGGGCTTCCTATTTTTTATTAGTCTGTATGGTTTGAACTAGAAGCATTTGCTAATGTAGCCTGGTCGTCTGGCGATCGATCTGCCCATGATTCAGGCGTTACAAGCTCACAGCATTGAATTTCGTATTTACTCGTCAGAACCGTAGATTAAAATCCGATGTACTCAATCTTGAAGCCTCTAAAGCAACTTCTCATTGTCCTGGTTGCCGTGCTGCTCTGTAGTAGCTGCGCTCGGAATTTTCTTTCTCCAATCAGCTATAACCCCTGGCAGGTGGTGCCCTTGCCGACCGAAGAAACGCTGTCAGATGTAGCATTCACCGATGATCTGAGCCACGGTTGGTTAGTCGGTAAGAATGCAACCCTGCTCGAAACAACGGATAGCGGCAAGTCTTGGCAATCGCGGGTGCTTGATTTGGGTGACGGACAAATCTACAGTTTTACCTCGGTCAGCTTCGCGGGTCAGGAAGGCTGGATTACTGGACAACCGAGTATCCTGCTGCATACTACAGATGGCGGCAAGTCCTGGCTGAGAGTCCCTTTGAGTGAAAAGTTACCAGGTTCACCCTACACGATTACGGCTTTGGCAGCCAATTCAGCCGAAATGACAACGGATGTGGGCGCTATTTACCAGACTATGGATGGTGGTAAAACATGGCAGGCGATGGTTCAAGAGGCTGTTGGAGTTTTGCGGAATATTGCGCGATCGCTTGATGGCAAGTATGTAGCGGTTTCTTCTCGCGGCAGTTTCTATTCCACCTGGGAACCTGGTCAAATCGCATGGCAACCTAACAACCGCACAAGTTCCCGTCGCTTGCAGAACATGGGCTTTGGTCAAGATGGACGGATGTGGTTGTTAGCACGAGGGGGGAGTGTCCAATTCAGCCAACCTGGGGACTCTGCTCAATGGGGTGAATCTGTCTATCCTGAATTTGCAGCCAGTTGGGGGTTGTTAGATCTGGCGTATCGCACACCAGAGGAAATCTGGATCGCGGGCGGTAGCGGTAATCTTTTGGTCAGTTTCGATGGAGGGCAAACTTGGCAGAAAGATCGAGAGGTTGAAAATGTCCCCTCTAATTTATACCGAATTATTTTTATCACGCCTGAACAAGGATTTATTTTGGGGCAACAGGGTGTTTTGTTGAAGTATCAAGAGGCGGCTTAGCGGCGATCGACTGGGTGGATGAGTTGAGAATGAGGCGGTCTGTAACAATGGCAATCTGCCCGATAGACCGTGAGTAAAGTAAATAGAAAAGATTCTGTTTACTTGTGACTCTTTACTCACTCTCGTATCATATTAATTATGACTTCTATCGTTTGCATTGGGAGGAGATCGAATGTCAGGTTCAACTGGAGAACGTCCATTTTCAGACATTGTTACCAGTATCCGCTACTGGGTCATTCATAGCATCACAATTCCAGCCTTGTTTATCGCTGGATGGCTGTTTGTCAGCACAGGTTTGGCGTATGATGTGTTTGGTACACCCAGACCCAATGAGTATTTCACCGAGGTTCGCCAAGAGGTGCCGATTGTAACCGATCGCTTTGAATCGAAAGAGCAAATCAACGACTTCTTGCAAACGAAATAGGTACGATCAACATGACTAGTAACACTCCAAATCAACCCGTTTCCTATCCCATTTTTACGGTTCGTTGGCTAGCTGTTCACACGCTTGCAGTTCCCACGGTTTTCTTTTTGGGAGCGATCGCATCGATGCAATTTATTCAACGCTAGGAGGCATTTGTGGCACAACTGGATCGGACTCCCAATCCTAATAAACAACCCGTCGAGTTAAACCGGACTTCACTCTATTTGGGCTTGTTGTTAGTGTTTGTCCTTGGCATTCTATTTTCAAGCTATTTCTTCAACTAGTTCTTTCACATTTGAAGCTGGTTGACTCATCATCCTGTCAGCTTTGATTTAAGTAAGTTAGGAGGTTAAGAAAATAATGTTGCAATCAGGCAGAATTCCGCTTTGGGTTGTCGGAACTATCGCAGTGACAGGCGCACTTGTGGTTGTTGGTCTTTTCTTCTACGGTGCTTACGCAGGGCTGGGTTCTTCGATTTAGCAGTTGCTTCGCTTGGCACAGATTGATTTTCTGTAATATTAAACCTGATTAACTGACCGAAGGGGTGCGATCGATTTGCACCCCTTTTTAGTCATTGTGGAGTGAGCATCTTGCCCGCCCAGCATCGAGGATGGGCGTCTTGCCCGTCCCATAAGAGCATTACCTATTTTCTTAAACTTCATAAAAGGGGGAGTACTATAGCTGTTGCCATAAAGGTTAAGACATCGGGATTAAAGGGGGTGTGGGGACTTGGACTTTGCCCCCAGCCAGGGGTTCCACCCCTGCACCCCGTCCTAGCCCAAGTGGCTGTCGCTGTAAAAAGAAAAAAATGGACGGGCAAGATGCCCATCCCACATTACTTAGTCTTTAAAGATCGAATTCAAAGTCCCCCAGAGTTGGGGGATAGGGGCGGTAGGTCGAATTTCTACAAAGCTATGAACTACTGCACCAGGTTGCCGAAGGTTTCAAGAACACCTGACTTGAACACTTCATATAAGAGATAAGCAAATCCTGCTCCCCCAATTCCACCAATTAGGAAGGTGCTAGCGAATTCGCTCCATCCCTCAGAGGTTTCGAGAGACGCCGGAGTATTCGGAGTTGTTACAGTTTGAATTGGCTTCTTGGGCGTTACGCTGGCATAAAGCGAGAGGCATATGGTCAAAATCACCACCAGGATAACAGCTTCAATGAGACCAACCACATCATTCACACCCGTATTGCGGAATTGGCTGGTGTAAGCAAAGGGTCCAAACAGAAGATAGCCATGTGCCATGCCAATTTCCAGCCCTCGACGCTGGGGCGATAGCCCAGCCCGATAAGCGGGCAAGTTCCCGATGAATGCTTTAGTAAATGGAGAGGAATTAATCGGGGTCGCTAAATTGCCAATTTGCGGATCGTCAGCAGGTTTGACGACTCTGACTGTTTCTGTTGTCATGTTGATTTGTCTCCAATCTTGTTTATCACTTGGATATCCCAAACACAGGGAGGTTTAAGGTCAATTCAATCCATTGTTTTGAGAGATTTGACCTGATGCCGATCGCATCAGATCATCCGTCTAGAGATCGCTTAGATCCCGCTTGGATCTTCGCGTTCAATATAAATGAATAGAAATGCCATGACGACTGCGGGGAAGACCCAGCCGATGATAGGAACCAAGATGGTGGGTAGAAAAGAAGCGGCATACGATGCAATGATCATTGGCTCTCCTCGTCAATATGAACTCAATATGAACGAATCTTAGAGCCAACTTTACTGTGAATTGGGTCTAAATGTCTGAGTGCTAAGAAATTTTAACAACCGTGAGGATTTCTCAGGTCAAACGTCCAATTCATCTAAAGACAGGGCGGATAAATTGGGTGGGGCAATCGTGCGCGGGAGGGAAACCTTCTCACTTTCGCGTTGAGTCGTCATTTCAACCGCGATCGCCTCAAACTGCACTTCCAGGCAACCCTGCGGCACGGTCAGATGGCTGCGAACAATCAACGAGCCAAGCCCATCTGGAATAAAATCGATGAGCCAGTGCGGTCCATCTAGCACGGAGCGAGTTTGGCGATCGCGCACCCACAGCTTAACGAAAATGCGGGGCAGCAGATTGGGGAGTTTGATTGTGATGGCGATCGGTTCACCAGAAACCAGTTCGCCAGAAGACACCGTGAGTTGTGGGATTGGAATCGGTTCATCTTCAGGAAGGGCTAATGTGGCTGGGGGCTGCTCAAAGTCGGTTGAAATTGCCGGATTACGGGTGGTTTGAGTCGATGGCAGCAGTTCGTCGTCTGCGATGATTTCGTGAGCCGCCAGATCTGCATCAAAGCCGATCGATCGAGTGCGTTTACGGGTTCTGTCCGATGGGGAGTCTGGCAATTCATCAGACGGAGAGCCAACAGATAACCCGGATGGAGCAGAACCAGACGTCAATTCAGAATTACTCAACCATGCTGACAGTTCCCGATCCGTGGCGAGAGCTTGCAACCGTTCCAAAAATCGCTCTTGCAGGTTGAGGGCACGAAAGGCAATATCTTCTGGTGCATTAGACTGTTCGATCGCCAATGGCTGTGGTGAACGCTTCCAGAGCGGAACTCGGCTCTCGTCGCTGTTCCAATCGGGGATCGGGTCTGCATCCTCAAATGCCTGTGTCCTCGGTGAAGAGAGAATTTCCAGAGATTCTGCATTTGTCTCAGTGGATCTCTCCTGCATCCCGTTTGCAGTCCCTTCAGACGACATAGTAGGGAGCTTAACGCGAACGGCTGCTGCGATCTCAGGCGTTGAATCTAGATCTGGGATTAATTCTGGAATCTCGATCGCTGTCCACTCAGAAGCCATCCCTGGGCGATCGACTGGCTCGACTGGCTCGACTGGCTCGACTGGCTCGATCGTTGGGAGTTTTTCAATGGGTGTCTGTTCAAGAGCCTCATTTACCCCATTCGCTAATAGCATCGGGAAGGAAGGGAGTTCAAGAGTCCGTCGTTCTCGATCAGGGTTGGCAGGACGGAGTTGTGGGGGCAGGATAAGCGAAGTTGCAGGTTGAAACTGTAATGTGACACTGGAAAGGCTTGGAGGCGTTAGAAAAACCGTATCGATCGCATAATCCCATTGGGAGTTTGGTGAGGCTTCAGGTGGGAGCGGTAGATCGGGCGTAGAGAAATCATTGGCGATCGTCTCTAGCAATTCATGCAAATCTGTTGTGACGCTAAACGATTGAGTCGCCAAGATAGTTGCTGTCTCTTCGGATGGCCCCCCATATAGCAGCAGTTCTCCCAGAACTAAATATGTTTGATAGTTCGCTGGCAGAGCAACTCGACATGTAAATGAGCAGGGCGGCACCTGTGCGGTGAGAGGCTGGCGATCGTCCACCAACACTCGCGTGTCGCGTGGGTCATACAATCGAATCCGCAGTTCTTTCAACGATATTGGCGTAATTGGCGTAGGCAGTGATTCAGTAGAATGCTCAATTCGTCCAGTTAAAATAAAGGGCTGCTCGCGTTGAATAATATAGGTCTCTTGCTTTAATCGCAACTGAAGCAGTGGCACACCCATTTTCGGCTCCAGAGGAATTGCCGCACTGATAGGAGTCAGAATAGGCTGCGGGTCTGGGGGATTCGGCAAATTCGCGTCAGGGGCAAAATCCTCAAAAACAGAGTCAACCCCTTGTTCAGATAATTGCTCTGCTAACTGAAACATCAAAGAAGCGTCGAGGGAAGGAGGTGAGGCGATCGACTCAAGAAAGGATTCAGAAGAGGATTCCTCAGCAGTAGCCGCAGGAGCATCTTGCTCAAGATCTTGATCCCCGCGATTCGACAGAAATACTGGATTGGGCACGGAGCGTTCTGACTGCCCGGAAGATAGCTCATCAGGGAAGACTGTTTCTGTATCATTTTGCCAGTCTGGATTCCAGTCGTCCTCAATCTCCGGCTCGATCGGCTGGACATCCAGTTGGATCGTCTTTTCCCATCCTTCGCCCAGCATGTCTGCCATCAAATCTCCCGTGCAGCGCAGTTCCCAAATTCCAGGAAAGAGGCGTGTAAAGGGGAAGATGACGATTAAGCCATCTGGGTTAGTTTGGCTGGCACGTTTTTGCAACCGGCGCACGGGGGGATCTTCGGTGATGGCATGATGCGTCACCCGAATATCCACGACGGTATTGAGGCGACTCGATCGTGCCACCACTCGATAACGCCCCTCCAGAATCTCCACTTTTGACGATTCCAATGGCAACCAAGAGCGATCGCCCTCTTTTTGTAGCAGAAACTCCCAAAACTCCATCTCAAACCTCTGGCGATCGCAACGCACACGTAGCACACACGAGCAACCTTCTCTAGGCAGGCACAGGATACACGCTATTGATGTAAATTACACAACGCATTATTCATAACACACGCTAGATATGTGGTAAACAAAAATGCATTGTCTATATAGACATACCCCAATCATTCAACCACGATTGACTCCTGGTTTTAAACCGATGTCGCTATTTTTCACAACCGTATAGAAGGATGTTGCAGGATTTGAAGAATACATGGGGAAACCATAGAACTTGTCACAGTAGGGACTTGTCACGGTAGGGAAAGACGGAGAGATAGGAAGAAAAAAGAATACTTGCGAAAGATATCCGTCAGCAATTCTCAGTATGGTGAAAAGATGTTCAAGCCGTGGAAATGCCTGTATTGTAAAAACATCTGAGAGAACCAAGAGAGCCAGAACCATTGCAAGAGCGGGGTTTATTTGACACGATAGTCGGTT
>JAAUSF010000227.1 GCA_012033255.1 Cyanobacteria bacterium RU_5_0 | reverse complement strand
ATGAGTCAGGGAGAGGGGGCGATCGACAGCGACAGTCAGCTAACAACCCGGTTGGAGCGGACTGGTAGAGGCGATCGACGTGGCAGCATAGGTTCTGGCAGCCGCTCAACCGGACCGTTAGCTGGCTCTAGGCAGACTTTTGCTCTCGCACTGGGAAGAGTGTTCTGAGAACTAAGATGGCAGATGTGTTCATAACAACCAACGTCATTCATTCATTGACTCCCAATTGTGACTGCTAGCAAAGCGGCAAAACTGCTCGACAAGATCTGAATTTTGGTGCTGACGCCACTTAATTCCAATCGTCCGCTGAAAATCCAGATCTGAAATGGGAAGATATGTAATCTCAGTGAGTCCGCGCCAGTAGGGCATAACGCTGATGCCTAATCCTGCTCTCACCAATGAGATCACCCATTCTTCATGACTTGCGCGATAGACCACTTTAGGGTGGATATTTGCCGCATTCAGGATTTGGCATTCCTGCTGAAAAAATTCGCAATTGACGCGATCGATAAAGGGTTGTTCATCTAGTTCAGCCAGCCGAATGGAAGCCCGTTGAGCGAAGGGATGGCTGGGTGAGACAGCTAACCATAGGGGTTGTCGGAACAGCGTTACAGAAGTCTGAGATTCGTCCTGAACGGATGAGTCGGTGCTGGGGCGAAGGCTTAAGACTGTGACTGCCACATCAATGTCTCCCTGCTCCAACCCTTCCCGCAGTTTCTCCAGCGTAGCGTCGTGCAGTTCGATCGCCACATTCGGATGGTGGTGCTGGAACGTGCTGACCAAATCAGCTAGATCGGCAACCCGCATCGTGCTCAAGACTCCTACCCGTAAGATTGGCTGGTCATGAAATCCCTTCAGTTCATGCAGTGCAGATTGATACTGCTCCATGATCACGGTTGCCTTCTCCAGGAACGATCGCCCTGCGGCTGTTAAAACGGTGCGTCGTCCTCCGCGCTCAAATAGGGACACGCCCAATTCTTGCTCCAGTTTCTTGATGCCTGTGGATAACGAAGGCTGAGAAAGGTAAAGCCGCTCGGCTGCCCGTGAGAAGTTGCCTGTCTCTGCGATCGTCAAAAAGTAGCGCACTTGATAGAGATCCATACTATTGACACTGTCTATAGCTTTTATGGTGAATATAGTCTTGCTTAATAGTTTAACGTACAAGACTATAGGAGACATGGAAGTCAGACCGACCCGACCCTCGTCAATGACATGAAACGATTCAATTATTTGGAGACGATCCGCAATGATAACTCAAGCTCAAAAAACGACCTCAACTAAACTGATCATGGGCAATCCGGCTCCTCCATTGGAGGTCAGCACCTTAAATGGAGGGGTTTGGAAGTTAATTGACCAAGCGCCCGAACAGTACACGATGGTTGTCTTCTATCGAGGTTCACATTGTCCCGTTTGCCAACAACATATTATCGACCTGAATCGAAAGCTAGATGCCTTTAAGAAGCTGGGCGTAAGCGCGATCGCCATCAGTGGTGATACTCAAGAACAAACCAAACAGTTCCAAGAAAAAGCCAGTCTCCAGCAGGTCACGATCGGCTATGGCTTAACACCTGAAGAGATGCGCCATTGGGGACTGTATTTGAGCCAGGGACATTTTGAACATGAACCTGCACTGTTCAGTGAACCGGCTTTGTTTCTAATCAAACCCGATAACCGTCTGTATTTTGCCAACATCGGTACCCATCCCTTCTCACGGGTCGATTTTGATTTTCTGCTGCAAGGACTGGAGTACATCATTCCTAGAAACTATCCCTTTCGTGGCACCGAATGGGACTAGGAAAGAATGCTTGCACGGCATCCTTAAACCCGTTAGTTACTCATTGGAGATTAATCATGAATAATATCCGTTTCATCACAAGTTTTGCTCACGGATTCGTTGACTATGCAGGTGCTTTTGTCTTAATCACAATTCCTGTGATTGCCAATTTTCAAGCAACCTCGCCTCTGGCGTTTTGGCTATCTATTGGGGCAGGTCTAGCGTTGCTCACGTACAGCCTGCTGACCGACTATACCCTCAGTTTCAAGAAACTCATCCCGCTCAAATTGCATCTCGTGTTAGATAGTTTTGCCAGTGCAGCGTTTTTGATTGTGCCATTCATCTTCGGATTTGAAGGACTGGTGCGACTGTTTTTTCTAGCCAATGGCGTTTTGGTTTTAGTTGCGGTCTTGTTGACGGATGATCGCTCTGTAGATCGTTCGGTCTCACTGAATTGAAATATTGCGATCGCCAAAGCCTATCTTTGGCGATCGCCTGTAGAAATTTACCCCTTCGAGTTGAACAAGGAGAAAATCGATGAATGCACCCCTATTTTACCTAGCTGCCAGTGGAATGCTTTGCGTGCTGCTGTGGACTCCCTATATCTTGAACCGAGTTTTTGTCTGGGGGATTCCAGCTTTTGCCAGCAACTACCCTAGCAAAAAGTTTCCTGCCGAAGTACCTGCCATTCCGGTTTGGGCAGAGCGTGCTCAACGTGCCCATCTCAATATGGTAGAGACCTTGCCAGCTTTTGCGGCTGTGGTGTTAGCGGCTTATCTGACTGATGCTAACAACAGTGCCATTGCCAGTTGGGCGACAGTCTTTTTCTGGGCACGGATATTCCATGCCAGTGTCTATATTCTCGGCGTGCCTTACTTGCGGACACCAGTCTACTTGATCTCCTGGGCGGCTGTGTTGATGATTGGTACTCAGGTTGTTTTGAGATAGATGAACCAACGAGATGCAGTCGTTATGGATACGATCGTCGAAGGCGTGCCTTTGGCGATCGCGTCAGGTTTTATTAACCTCCGCTTAAAAGCTTTGTCAGACAATCAACTATAGAAGAACACATGAACTGCATAGAATACATAAAGCTTGATGAAGTAAATCCCAAAGAGTTTGTAGCATTACTAAATAAGCAAAAGATTAGAGAACATTTAATAGCTCATCAGTTGTTTGACATAGAGACAGTAAAAGCGTGGATAGAGACAAAAAATGAGGTGGATTACTCTAAGGGTTGTAAAGTAAGAGCCATCGTTGTAAATCAGCAACTTGCTGGTTGGTGTGGAATACAACTTGAAGACGAAAAATATGAAATTGCAATTGTCATTGACAATAACTACTGGGGGCTAGGAAGAAAAATATTTCATGAAATAATGGTTTGGGCAAAAGAGTTTGGTCATAAAACGGTTTTTATACACTTCCTTTATACACGACCAAAATATAAATTTTTACAGAAAATCTCTAAAAACGTGTATGAAAGCGAGCTTTTTGGGAACAAATTCACAACCTATGAGATAGCAGTAGAATAGAGTTGCCTAGCAAGTACAGACAGTAGGGATCAAAAACTGCCGCTTAGCTCATCGCGAAGCACACACAGATGGAAAAGCGAAATATGTGGAGTCTGTTATACCAGAAGCTAGACAACAGCCAGCCAGCTAACAAGGCGATGAAGCGGACGGACGAGATATATTGGTGGTGATGCCTAAGTTGTCTGCCGCCGCTTATCTTGGTCGTTAGCTGGCTTAAGTTGTCGGTGTACGATCGCATAGATTCAGGGAGAAAGACCGCGATTGGGTCAGCTACGATTTTGTTCTGAGTTATCGTGGCTGAGTCTTGCTGCTTCCACATCGTGAAAATTTTCAGTTGACCAGTCACAAAGCTCCTTGAGCACCTGATTTAGCGTTTTACCAAGTGGGGTTAGAGAATATTCAACCATTGGCGGCACAACCAAATACACTTTACGGCTTACCAGTCCATTACGTTCCAAATCACGCAGTGTACGAGTCAGCATCCGTTGCGATATATCACCAATCTCTCTCTGCAACTCGCCGTACCGTCTTGTGTTCTGCGAGAGTACGTACAGCACAGCCACAACCCATTTATCGGCAATGAGATCAAGTGTTTGTCGCAGATAAGGATGCAAGTCAAGAACATTCTTTTTGGTGCTCATAGTCAGAATACTATACATACAAATATGTATGTATAGCAGTTTTATGTGCCTACTTGTAGAAATGAATGCGAAAATCTATAGTCAAGTCATGAGCCGCAGCTCATTCTAAGAAACATAAATCGTTGGAGATGGAAATGAGTAGCATCTTTACCTCTGAGAATTCGGCATTGCTTCTAATCGATCATCAGGTTGGAACAATGCAATTAATTAAGAATATTCCCTTAGAAGTTGTTAAGCGTAATACGTTAGCTCTAGCAAAGACCGCGAAAATTCTCGGTATGCCAGTGATTCTCACTAGTAGTCAGGAGGAGAATTTTCAAGGTTCATTGATGAGCGAGTTGAAGGACATTTTGCCTGACGCTTTCGCCGCTCGAATCAAACGGGCTGGCATTGTGGATGCTTGGAACGATGCCAACTTTAAAGCCGCAGTCGAAGCAACAGGACACAAAAATCTGATCATGGCAGGTGTGACCACGGATGTCTGCCTGGTCTTCCCAGCCATTAGTGCCCGTCAAGCAGGATACCAGGTACAAGCCGTCATGGATGCATCTGGTTCGCCCTACGAACTCTCAGAAGATATGTCGAGACGGCGCATGGAGTATGAAGGCGTTGTGTTGACCGCAACGGTCACCATCATGGCAGAACTTGCCCAGGACTGGAGCCGATCTGAAGGGGCACAGTTGCAGAAAGTTCTGTTTGAAGATGTGCTGCCCAAAATTGTATAGCAATTGATTTGCGGTTCAATAGAACAATTGCTGATTGAACCGCAAAGTTATTTCTTCATGGTTAAGCGCTTGATCTTGGAAGTATCAATTGGGAGCAGAAAAAGACATGACAAAAGTTTTCATTGTGTATACCTCAAGCTTTGGTAACACAAAGCGTATGGCTGAAGCTGTTGCAGATGGAGCGCGTTCCGTTGAAGGCACAGAAGTTATCTTCAAAGAAGCGTCTGAGGCTACACCAGATGATGTTCGTGTCGCTGACGCAATTATCATGGGTTCTCCAGTCCGCCATCGTACTGCTGATGCGCGAGTCAAGAAGTTCATTGAGGATGTCTGTGAGAAACTGTGGTTGACTGATGAGATGGTGGGTAAAGTTGGCGGTGTCTTTACGGTTGGGGGTGGCTATGGCGATTGTGGCGCAGGTTCCGAATTAGCTCAGTTGGGATTGCTGAGTGCTTTTGCTGCTGGTGGAATGATTCTCGTGACACTACCAAAAACAACACCTGGATTCCAAGTCGCGGGGATGCATTGGGGACCTCATGGTCGTTCTGGTGGGTCGCAAATGGAACCCGTTGGCATCACCGAGGAAATGCTGCAAGCAGGTTGGCATCATGGAGCGAATGTTGCTCGTGTAGCAACCGCCTTGAGTAATCAAGACTTACTGGCAAAAGGTAATATTGCTCCTCCACCTGAAATCTTGGCTATGTTTACTTAAATAACTGCGTTGCTGATGATCGAGACAGTTTACCGTCTGATATTGTCTGAGCAGCCAGCAATCTAACAATCCGGTTGGAGCGGACTGGCAGAGTTGGTTGGTGTTGTGGCAAAAGTTACTTGCAGCCGCTTAACCGGAACGTTAGCTGGCTCCGCACAGAGGTGTTGCACTCGTGCTTGCAGGTTGTCGGTGAGTCCGAAAGCACCTAGGAGGCGATCGGTTGAGACAGTGGTTTGAGAGGGTCTGTGGGGTTTCAAAGCCCTCAGGGGCGATCGGGAGTGGCAATGGTGAGAGGCGATCGGTTTGGGGTGCAAGGTTGAGTCGTGGGGGCGATTGGAGGCGGCATCCAGCTAACACGTCATGGCAGCGGACAGACGAAAGCCGCTGGTGCTCAGTTGAAGTCCCCTGCTGCCGCTGCATTGTGCCGTTAGCCTGCTTCGTAGTCAGGTTGCTCAGTCGGTGAGTAGCTGAAGCGGTGGTGGTTTGAGCCGTATCTGTGGGAGTGCGATCGCCCCCAAATCAAAGCTATGTTCATGAGAGCGATCGACTATTGCGATACGCCCCACAACGCGATCGGTTTGAGCCGTAAGTTGAGTTGATTCAAATAACGGGTGAGTATGAGAAGTCCCAGCACCGATCGGGGGCGATCGCTTCGAGGTGCGGGTGTTCCGAACCGTGGTTTGAAGGGGATCTGTGGGAGTGCGATCGCCCCCAAAGCGAAAGGGTAAGTTTTTCCAGGTTTTGCGAAACGATTAGAAGTCCCAAAAGGTTGTTGAGCTTGAGCGAGAGGGTGAGTACAATGGGCGTGTCTGCTAGAGTTTGGTGTCCCAGTAGTGGTTGTGGGGGCGATCGCCGTAGAGCGCAGGCTAACAACCGCAGTGCAACGGACGGACGCCAGCCACTTGGAGTTGAGGCAAAGCAACGGGCCGCCGTTGACTGCGATCGTTAGCTGGCTCCGCATCAAGGTCTTGCACTCGTGATTGCAGGCGATCGGCTTTCTCCGAAACGTCCATCGCGCGATCGGAGGAGGCAGGAGGTGGAAGCGATCGGCTGGTTGCCGCAGTCCGTG
>JAAUSF010000074.1 GCA_012033255.1 Cyanobacteria bacterium RU_5_0 | reverse complement strand
AGGTCGAAAAGTAACACAGGAGTTTAAGGAAACAATGCAAATTGTATTTGATGAATTGTTACCGAAGTGGAATTACACAGCCAAACCTCAGACCATGTAATCTCCGGTCTTATTTAATCCTCGATCCTAAGTTCAGGGAACACCGTATCCAAAAGCTCAAATAAGCGATCGCTTAGTGTGGCATCTTCCGCAAACGATCGTTGAACCCCAATTGAATTCATGTCACCACCCTTTTGCTCAAATTATAGTTTCTCCGGGGCTTATGTGCCGATTGGAACAGGCTCCTTCTGCCGATGAGTCGATCGAGCCAAAAAAGCAGAACGAAATTCTGTAATGATGTTGTTAATGATGTTGTTGTTGAATTAATGGTCCAGAGGATTCTGCTCGAATCGGCATATCCTTAAAATTGGGATTAGACATATGGCTGCAACAGCCCCAGCAACAAGAGATTGTTGAGAAGCATCGATTGGATGAGTTGGATTAAAGCTTGTCATGAACTCAAAGTTCATCATTCTGAACCGTTGCTTCTACCAGGGATAAAATTGCGGCTTCGATGCGTTGCCAACCAGACGGTGAACTGAAATCAATGCCTAGAAAAGTTGGGCTGATTTTTGTTCGCAGCACTAAGTAAACAATTCCGGCAATTAACACAGCACTGATGGCAGGAATATCTTTATCAGGTGGAAAGGCACATTTCTGATTGAGAAACTTCAGGCTGTCTGTTGCCATACGATCGCGTACCTGCGCTAGCTCTTGCGTTAACTCATTGCCTTCCAACAATTCCCACCGCAAAATCTCCTGTGTGATCGATCGCTGTTGCAGATCCCGCAGAAAGCGGACGAGCAACAGACTCATCCACTTTTCTAAAGCTTCTGCCTCGATCGTTGCCTCATCGCCCACCAATTCTTCCACCGTCAGCCAATAGTTTCCTTCCTTGCCGAAAGTTTGCAGCAGAGTCGGCAGATTCTCGAAATAGCGATAAATCAGCACTTTGTCCACGCCTGCTTCACGGGCGATCGCATTGATGCCCAACTGCTGAAAGCCCGACTCTGCCAGCAATTTGCCAACCGCTGCGAGAATCCGCGCCTTCGTTTCTTCCTTATCTCGCACCATGAATTGTTCTCAACTGACTTGTCACCAACTGGTGACTATGATACCTTGTCACTGAGCGGTGACTAGAAGGCAGGCAGATGCAAACGATTTGCTTTGAGTTGGAGGTGTATTCCTTTCACATTGACTTTATTGGTCATGTGAACAACATTGTCTATGTGCAATGGATGGAAATTGGACGAACGAAATTATTGGCAGCGATCGGGCTGCCCACTCACGCAATCTTTGATCAAGGCTTCGTTCCGGTTCTGGTCCAAACCAACGTCACCTACAAATCGCCGCTGTTTCTGGGCGATCGGGTTCAGGTAGAATTGTGGCTGTCGGAATTGCGAAATGCGTCGGCTGTAATGCAATTTCGTTTCTACAATGCTGAGAGAACCCTGGCAGCAGAAGGATGGCAAAAGGGACTGTTTGCCGATCGCCAATCAATGCGTCCCAGACGGCTGCGTCCAGAAGAGCGGGCGTTGTTCTTACCCTATGTGCATCAAACTGATGAAGTTACGTCTTCAAGCTCGTTCGTCGGTGTGTCCCGGTAGGATAATGTTAAATGTGGTGTAGCCTGGTTGACTTTCGACTGAAATAGAACCTGAATGTTTGTTAATAATCTGCTTGACAATGTAAAGCCCCAATCCACTGCCTTCTCCGGGTGGTTTCGTCGTAAAGAATGGTTCAAAGATTTTCATCTGAATTTCGACTGGGATGCCTGCTCCAGTGTCAGTGATACTAACTTTGACCTGCTGATCCTGTTGCGTAATGTCGATCGTCAAACTGCCATGATAGTTCATGGCTTGCAAGGCGTTATGGATGAGATTCACCCATACCTGGTTGAGTTCATCTGGATAGCAAAGAATGGGAGGCAGTTCGATGTAGTGTTTAATAACCTCTACTCCTCGTTTGAATTGGTTGCTGTAAAGCGTTAGCACTGTTTCGATCCCTTCAGTCAGGTTGGCTAGCATTTTTTCACCGGAGGAATCATATCGAGCATAAGTTCTCAAAGCGAATACAATTTTTGCGGCTCGATCGGTTGCTATGTTGATAATTTGAATGCTGCGTCGCAATCCAGAGAATTTGTGAGCCGTCTCCAAAAGGTATACACTATCCGATCGCTTTAACAGGGGAATGAAAGAATCGATATCGTGGTAAAGCCCCATATCAACGAGCAGATCAGCAATGGTTTCAGCATGGTCGATCGCGGCGGTTTGCAGTTGTTCAATAAGAATGTATTTCAATCGCCGTTCTTCTTTAAGTGAAAAGGTAGTGTCTTTTTGAAATGAGTTTTGCAGTAATATCAAGAAAGATTGTCTTTGAGTAGGCGGTAAAGATTGAAATAAGATGGGTAGTTCCTTGACGTAATCCAAAAATTTAATGGCACTGCCTGCGGAAGAACGAATCGCGCCTAACGGAGTATTAATTTCATGGGCAACTCCTGCCACCAATTGTCCAACGGCGGCTAATTTTTCAGACTGAATCAGTTCTTCTTGTGTGATTTTGAGATGATCAAGGGCTTGTTTGCGTTCAATCACTTCTTGTTCAAGTTCTAACGTGCGTTCTTTTACTTTTTCTTCTAATGTTCGTGCATAGTCTGCCAATTGTTGATGAGAAAGTTTCAGGTTTTCCCAGAGTCGGTAGCCACTGCTAGCAATGGCAGATCCAAATAAGGCGAAAAGGGGTGGAATCACAATCAGCCACCAACCTATCAAAAACAATAGATATGCACTGCCTAACAAAAATATTGCCCCAAGCACCATGCTGAGTGTGGTTCTCTGAAACGTAGGAGAGAGCCAACCTGACGCGGCTCCAATGCCTGCCCAAACTAAAATCCACAGCCACTCTAAGGGTTCAGACCAGACTTGCAGGAGGGGTCGTCCATCGATCGCCGCACTCAACAATTGACTCGTTAAATGGGCGTGAACTTCAACTCCTGTGGCGGCGTTATCTGGGCTGGTTGTATAGGATGTGTAGAACCGATCTCTAATGCTTTCTGCTTTTGAGCCAATTAAGACAATTCGATCGCGTACCAAATCAGGCGGCATCTCACCTTGCAAAACATCCGTTAGCGAAATTGTGCGAAAGCCATGCTGAAGGTGGTGAAAGTTTGACAAGATCTGATAGCCGCCAGCATCTGCACTAATGTAACCACCATCATTCGTTTGAAAGGGAACCAGAACTGCTTGACCCAATTGAATTTGATTCGTATTTGGATCAATCATTCGGGGAAGGGTGTTTTCGGTTGCCAGATAAACAAATGCTAGCTTTACGCCCAGACTTAATATGGTTTGACCATTCTGCCGTCTTAGATACAGCACACTGCGGCGGAGTCTACCGTCTTCATCCAAGACAAAATCGCTAGCACTGATTTGACCCCGTTCGTCTAAAACCGGAGGTGCAGCGACAGCATTACTCTCAGAACTGTTAACTACTTTCTCAATGCCGATCAGGTTGGGGGTAGAGGTGAAAACATTGACGAGTTCCTGATGCCCTGGTTCCACGGGTAAATTGCGGTAGAAATCAAGCCCGATCGCTCTAGGGTTTTGTTGTTTGAGCAGTGAGATTAAACGAGCGAGAACCGCATCCGACATGGGCCACTGCCCCAGGTAATTGATGTCGGCTTCGTCAATTGTGACAATCACAATTCGCGGATCGGCTGGTTCCGCAGGGCGAAAACGAAAGCATTGATCGAATGCCACCAATTCCAATAACTGAAAGGCTCCGGCTAGACGCAGCCCAATTAGTATTCCAGCCATACTGGGAGCCGTGAGCAAGATGCCGCGCCATTGCCAAATTTGCCGTTTCAATGTTGCCCACATAACCCCTAACTGCCATTAGTGTTGTCCAGCCCACCGGATTGCAGCAGTTCCCTCCAGGCTGCCTCTAAGTTGGGATTATCTGGTTGAGACTCTCGTAGTTCAACGAGGACGGAAAGAGCTTCATACCAAATATTATGGCTCCTATAGAGTCTATACAACGAGAGGCGATCGCCTGTTGGGGCTTGCTCAATTTGTTGCATCAGGGCTGAATCAAGCTCAGTTCGTTGAATCTGTCCGGTGACAAATTGGTCTTGAAGCCGATTTTCAGGATTACAGATTAGCGCAAAATACCAGGTATAATTTTTGCCAATCTCTAAAGGAGGGGCATCAGAAGGGAGGCTGAAGCGAATAATATCAGGGGTACCAGTGAGGTTAAAGGTGGTTTGGTAAATTCCGTTGTTCTCTTGATCGAGGAGACTAAATTCAGCGATCTGAGCCGAGGTTTGAGGGACATACACCAACACCGTCGGACGATCGGCTATGGTTAATCCGGGTTCAGTCGTGGGGCTTAATGCCGTCAACAGTGAGTCTGGCATGGCTGTTGCAGCATCCTGCGGACAGTCCCCTCGATCCCGCCGACCTCCGCCCGTAGTCGTATCCGGATTGGTAGGCGGCGGTGGTAGAGTGATGTCTTGCTTGAGACGGCTTCCAGACGGTAAAAGGTTGGGTTGTGCTCTTGCCCAAAAAACAGGAGCGATCGCAAGTTCTAAAGCCAGAGCAACGCCAACGGACATGGGATAGAGCAAAGATTTTATCCGAATCATGACTGAGATACCTCATAACGCGATTAAAGCCAATTGCCCAAAAGCACAAACGCTGCCCAGTAATAAGGATGCTCATATTGACGCTGTTCTAATAGTACTTGCTGGGCACGTCGCAGAGCTTCCGCTTTCGTGACACTGGGGTTGTCTAGCTCTCGGTAAAATTCAACCATCAGCACTGCTGTGGAGCGATCGTTGACTGACCACAAAGAAGCCAGCGTACTGCGGGCACCCGATCGCACTGCCACACCCGCCATGCCCAATGCGGCGCGTCGATCGCCCGTTGCTGTTTCACAGGCACTCAACACCAATAATTCGATCGGGCTTAATTGTTCTTGTTCTCTAACTTGCAAGAGTTGATCGAGTTGTCTGACATTAATTTGACCATCCCAGGTCAAAATGAAAGTTTCTTCAGCACTAGAACTAAACTGTCCGTGTGTGGCTAAGTGGACGATCGAGAAGGCTCTAGAATCGATTTGCTCCTGAAATGTTGTGCTGGTAAATGCTTGATTGAGCAACACTTGAGCCGAAATTTCAGATTCAATTTGGTCGATTTCTGTCACCACATTCGGTAATGCCGAAAAGCCTTGGCGCGCTTGACTTAAGCCACCGATTAATCCTCGAAGCTGCTGACGTTCTAAGGGTTGGGGTTGGAGCAGTTGCAAGCCTGGGGTTAAGGCAATACTGTACTTTTCGATCAGATAGTGTTGACCGTCATGGAGCGCCGCCATCGGCAAATTTTGCAATAGTCCATCCAGCACAAACACCAGCGTCGTAACTTCACTGCTGACGAGATCAGCTTCGGCCGGTCGCAGGAGCAAATCATACACCTGTTGGGCGATCGGCAACCGCTCTTGAACAAAGGAAGTGGGTCTGAGGGATTGCAGCATTTGCTCTAGGAGACGTTCCACTTCTGGTTGTAGCAATGGCGTTTCATAATAGCGCAAGGGTTGGTTGGGCAAAGACAAAATCACGGCAAACTGGTTGGGCAAAATGATCGGATAAATCACAGCCGCTTGCGGATCAAGCTGATCGATCTGCACGGGTCTAGCTGTCAGGCATATCTCTCGAAAAAAGTTATCGAGTTCTGCCAACTGAAGCGATTCAATCACTTCTCGTGCTTGTTTCAAGTTTTCCAGAGTTGGTTCATTCCCTTGCGGAGATTGCAGCAACAGTTCAACAAACTGTCGATACACGGGTTCAACGCTTTCCCTGAAGGAGAACTGTACATCGGGGTTAATCGCGATCAGATCGCTACGGAGTGATTGTAATGTTTTAATGGCTTCTGCATAAGCGGCGATCGCCTCTTCATAGCGTTGCGGCTGGGTGAAATCTTCTGATTCGGCAACCGGATTGTCCTGATTTTGCGGCTTCAGGAGCCGTCCCAATTGCCACTGCCACTGATAGGCGATGTCGGGTGCATTGATCGCTTGAGCCAATACAAGTGCTTGTCGTGTGAGCGATCGGGCTTCCTCCCACTGTTGGGTCTGCTCATATAAATGACCCAAGGTGCCCAGCGCATACGATGCAGCACGGCGATCGTCCAAATCATGAGATTGCTGGATGGCTGGTGCTAGTAAAAGAGCGATCGTTTGGGGTGTTGGAGATTGAGAGATTTCTTGACTCGTCCATGTCATGAGGATCTGGGCCAGGTGAATACGAATATATATTCCGGTATGACTCGCCGGAAAATCTGCTTGAACCTGAATTTGAGGGAGCAAGGTTTGGGCGTCTGCCCATTGTTCAGTTTCGACGAGTAGACTCAGTTGAGCCATTTGAGCTTGAATTCTCAGAATGGCTGAGGGGCGATCGTGGCGGCTTGCTGATAAAACATTAAGGCAGCGTCAGTTTCCCCTTGAGTGCGAGTGGTGTTGCCCAAGCTCAACAAGAGGGTACTGATGACAGCAACAGATTCATCGGCAGAGAGTTGTTCTGTTTCGTGCAACCGTTCGGCAATAGTCAAGCTTTGCTCTAAAACAATGCGAGATTGAGTGAGATCGCCAATCAACCGGAGCATATTGCCGAGGTCTTGCAATCCGATCACCTTGAGGAATGAATCTGGCTGGCTTTGCAACGTTTGTTCAACGTGTTCCAAGAGGACGATCGCTTGCCTGTAAAACCCCAAAGCTTGTAAGGCTTTCGCTTGATTAATCTGGCTACCGACTATTCCAACCTCGTCATTAACTCGACGATAGGCAGTTTCAGCCTGTTGCCAGGTGTCTAGCGCTTCAGAGGCTTGCCCTTGCGTCAGTTGCAAATGCCCCTGTGCATTGAGAATTTGGGCGAGAATCCGATCGCGATCGGCATTGGGTTCTGGAGGCTGAGGATCAAGCAACGTGATGGCTTGCTCGATCGCCGTGGTTGCCTCTGTCCATTTGCCAAGCTGTTCAAACGCGGTTGCTACATAGCTCAAGACAAGAGCTTGGTTCAATCGATCGCCCTGTGCTTCAAAGATAGCGGCTGCCTGCTGCCAAACGATCGCAGCATCTAAAAATTGCCTGCCTGATAGAAGTGTTTGCCTTGTTGGATCAGGTTGGAGGGGTTGGGGGAAGACACAGGCAGGGGGAGACGCAGAGATGCGGAGAGTTGGACGATCGCATTTCTCTGATCACTCGATCTCTGATCACTCGATCTCTGATCACTCGATCTCTGTGTACTGATATTCACTTCTTCCCACACCTCAATTCCTACAGCTATGCCACTGTGCAATCCGATCGCCAGAATCAGCCCCACTAACGCTAAGCAAGAAAACATCCGTGACACCTGTGTCCGAAACAAGCAACACGTCCGCTGAGTTGGAGGGATGAGGTTGGGCATTAGGAGTGCGATCGACTGAGACTACTAGACCGATACTTGAACGTTATAGGTGGGTGTGCCACTCCCAAAGGGATTCACCTGAACATAGTAAGTATCTCCTGCCTTCAGTCCTGATGAGCGATTCAAAGTAACATTCTCAGATACAGTACCATCATTCAAACTCTTACCAAGCAATCCAAAGGCACTGTCATACACCAAAATATCAGCATCACTCGTCAGGTTGAGCAGTTTAACTGATAGACTGCTCCCGGTAAAAGACGAATTCACCTTAAACCTAAAGAAATCGTTTTCGTTAACAACGCCGATCGCCCCGCCTCTCGTGATCTGATCCCCGTTGAAGGTACCCAGATCGGTGTTATTGGCGAATCCAGATTCAGAACTCTTGTGCGCGATTACAGAGAGTTTGTAATTGGTGGCGACAGGGGTATTTTGGTAGACGTGAACATAGTAGGTTCCTGTATTGAGGTATTGACGAACGGTATCTGCTTCAGAGCCAGGTTTGTTGTCATAAGAAAGTAAGGTGCGATCGCTGTTATAGATCGCGATACCTGCATTTCCAGACAGTTCAGAAATTGAAGCCGCAAGATAATTTGCCGAACTGAGTGTGATTTTATAGAAGTCGTCCTTGTCTACTCCATAGTTGTAGGTGGAGCCAATATCTCCAGTCACTCGATCTGGAGTTGTGGGATTACTATTGATGTCTGCATTCGACACAAAAATCGGAATTGTTCCTAGATCTTGTGCCGTGGTGAAGGTGCCGTTGGGGTCTGTGGGGGGAGGGGTTGTTCCACCCGAATCGCTCACGATGTAATTACCGTTTTGATCTCTGGTGTATTTAATTTGAAATCCGCCAAATACTTGTATGTAAAATTCAATAGGAGTGCCGTCTTCATCAGGGCTAGGGGTGCCATCAAGCAGGAAATTTGCCATGTTTCCGGCTCCTCTGAGATGTGCGCCTGCCAAAATTCCAGAAAGGGTGATTGTTGCCCCATTTAAGGAGGGTTTCGTCGTGCCGATGTAACTTTCGATCGTTCTTCCTCGTGCCGCAAGGAAGTTCACGAGATATCCAATATTTTTTCCAAATGCGCCGCGAATCGCTGTTTCTTGGGTATTGTTCTCGTTCGCGAGGAATTCTTGCCTGCTAGACACACCATCTTTGCCTGTCCATGTTCCGATCCAGTCATTGTAATCGGGTGTAAAGCTTGCGCCATAGTAAGAAGGATCGTTGGTGTAGTACCCAAGATCGAAGAGGATAGCTTCTCCCAGTTGGTATTTGCCCAGAAAACCAAGCCGACTGACCGCCTGATAGTTACTTTGGGATTCGAGTCCGCCTAAAGTGTCGAGCATCTCCTGCAAGGTTAGTACCTTGGTTGCCGCTAAACCTCTACTTGGGTCGCTCTGAAGCCCGCGAAGATTAATCTGTAGATCTGGGAAAATTTTGTCTGGATTAATATGGGGGTTATCCGCTGGAAAAGTGGTGTATCTAAACTCATTCCAAGTCGGGTTACTCCCTGATGGGTAAAATCTTTGATAGATCGAAGGAAGATCGTCGCCCAGCCGAACGGTATACCAAGCCATATAAGTCTCCTGCTGTAGAGTAGAGAGCTTGACAAGTCAGTAAACTTTAGTTTGTTTCCTTAACAAACAGCTATAGTTTGTCATGTTTTCCTCACCTGCAAAAGGCAAGATAGCCAAGATAAGCCCTGACTTATAGCTGTAGTCAGTTAGGTTAGGACATGGACATTTTTGTGGGGCGGCGAAGCCGCCCCACAAAAATGTCCTAACCAATATGACTATGGCTATATGAGTAGGGAGTCGAAAAAACGATTGTGCGAGATCAGGAGCGATCGCATTGAATTGGCAGTTGCCCTGAATCAGGAGCGATCAGGTTGGGGGCAGTTCCGGTCAGGATAATTTCACCTTGAGTCCCAACAGTCCATCCGGTTGCTTCAACCAGAGGGGATGAGGGGGGCTGGTTCTCTGCGGATTCGCGGGTTTGGGTATCTGGGTCAGTCCCAAATTCAGCGATCGGGTCACGCCAATCACGCCAGCGTAGATCATTGCCTAATGCTTGTTCTGGAGTGGGGGCAATCCGCCTCGACCCGTGACGACGAAAGAACTTCCTTGATTCGCAGGACAACCTTGGGCAATCAGGCGCGATGTATCCGTGACTTCGGTTGGCAGTTCTACTAACCCTTGAGTGGGATTAATTTCTGCGACATTAATTTGAACGTTACCGCTTAATCCCGAATCGGCTCCTGTAGCGGTAATGTCGTTGAAAGGGGTGATTTGAGGGCGGAATTCGATGCCAAATAATCCATCGGTGTCGATCGTGACGTTACCCCCACGCGCATTCACTGAATCGGCACTGATGTCGCTATTTTCAGTCGCCGCTAGCACAGTGGTGTCGATCGCAATGTTGCCGCCGATCGCGGTATTCTCTGCATTCGTGGTGATCGAGCTAGCACGACGCAATACTAAGCTCTCCGTGGTTAAGTTAATATTGCCCTCTCCTGCAAACGTATCTGCACTGATGGTTGAGCCATTATCTAAACGGATGGATTCTGCCTGCGCTTGAATGCTGCCTGCATCCCCCGTTCCTCGGCTGTTAACAGTGATGGTGCCCCCATCTTGCAGGGTTAGCTGTCCAGTCGTGATTTGGATGCTTCCTCCCTGCCCTGTGGAGTTAAGTTCTGTATTGGCGAATAGCCCACTGAATGAACTGACTGGACTGACAAAATAGATTGGATCGGTTTGTTCGCGAAACTCAGCCAGTCGATCGGCGAAGGTTGAATCAGAGCCAAAGATAGTAATTCCATCTGTAACATTAACAATAATATTGCCTGCTTCTCCGCTATCAGATGCCGTTGTGAGAAGTTGTCCACCGTTTGCAAGTTCAAGAGTATTAGCATTCACTGTGATGGTGCCTCCGCGTTCATTGGTTGATGTTTGTGCGCTTAAAACGGCTCCATCTCGAACGTTCAAACTATCAGTGTTAATTGTGATATTTCCACCTTGACCTTCAGCATTGACTCTCGTGTCCGTAAACAACCCACTGGAGAAGAAAAATGAGCTAACTCCAGAAAGCGTAATCAACGCTGCATTGACGGTAATATTGCCTGCATTGCCGTTACCTTCGGTTCGGGCGTAGAGTCCGCCGCCATTGGTCAGAGACAGTTCTCTGGTTTCGATCGTGATATTGCCTCCATTCCCTACTCCTGACGGTGCGACTGAGCTAAATGCGCCACTTGCCCCGCCTACGCGATTGAATCCATCAAACGAAACCCGATCGCGGGCAATGATCGTGATGCTGCCTGCATTTCCCGCTTCAAAGGTGCTGGCATACAATCCGGCACCTCCTGTGACAACAAACGACCCAGTTCGGACGGTGATGTTGCGCCCGTTGCCCGTTGCCCCCGGTGCGACTGAGCTAAATGCACCACTTGCGACTCCAGTCGTCCCTATCCCCTCAAAGGAAACTCGATCGCGAGCGACGATTGTCACGCGACCTGCATTGCCGTTGCCTTCGGTACCAGCAAACAGTTGAGAGCCATTGATGAGACGAAGCGAACCTGCCTCTATGAGGATGTCACCTGCATCACCTGTGGCACCTGCGGCAATGAAATTCACAATCAAGCTAGTATCCCGAAGCGTCACTGTCCCGGTTGCATTGACAATAACGTCGCCAACTGCCACATCAACAGACCCTAAATTTTGCCTGATTCCAGCCCGAAGCAATGATCCTTCAAACATATTGATATTTCTGGCATTAATAGCAATACTGCCGCCGCCAGCCGCTCTCACATCAACGTCTGTGCTATTGGTGAGAAATACATCAGTTCGTTGCACATTGCCAGGAAACCTGAAGTTGAAGAGATTGCCAGTGCTGTCAATGCTCAACCCGACTGTTGCGGTGTCTGCTAGACCTCCCAATTCAATGTGACCACCGGGAGCAAGAAGCAGTCCATCGTTGATCTGGATAGTGCCGCCCAAAAGAGCTAGCGTTCTGCCTTGATTGACCTCTAACGTGGTTTGGTCTAACCGAATGTCTCCCGGATCGCTGCCGTATTGCAACCCGATCGGCACACTCACAGTCAACAAGAGTGAGGCCTGGGGATTGGTAGCACTAAACTCAATGCCATCGGTGAAGAGAATGCGATCGGCAGTACTAGCAACAAACGAGCCACCAATATCGAGTCGAGCATTGGCACCGAAAATTATGCCATTGGGGTTCAACAAAAACAGGTTTGCTGCGCCATTAGCTCGAATTAAACCATCGATGTTAGAGATTGAGCCACCTGTGACTCGGCTGAAAATAGTTTCGATGTCTGTGGCATTGTTGAATGAGGCTGAGCCACCCGTTGGAACAGAAAATTCACTGAAGCTGTGGAATAAGTTGTTGCCTTGCCTGGCTCCACCATCGATTTGAAAATCGGGATCACCAGAAACCCGCGATCGTTCTGCTTCTGGCAGCGTATCATCGCTGACAACTTGGGCGATCGCCGCATGACATCCTAACAGCAGACCCAGGATACTGCTAATTGCAAACCATTGCTGTAGGTGACATCGGTTCATCTTAAGCGACCCTCCGAGAACATATTGATTGGCTTTGGGAAAGCTGTCAAGTAAACTACCTCCCGGCTAGAAGCCGGGGGGCTTTCAGTAGCCCTGATGTGATCTGCAAGATTGCAAAACAACACCGAACCTCCGAGCGGATTTACTGCCGCTCCCACGATTGAAATCACTTTTGAACCATGTGAGAATAGCTATGGATAGTTCAAGGCGGCTAGAGCTTGCAACCGCTTACCTCCCCACGTTTGAAAACGGGGGCTTCCGCTCGTTTTTCGGTGAGCATCTGCTAAGCTGAACCACTTTCAATTTGTATTTATGACTCCGTTGTTTGTTTCCATCCGTTCCCACATTAGTTCAAAACTTTTTAGAACTCCATCACTTGGCGTGGGTGGTGTTTTCAGCGTGATTCGATCGCCGTTTAAGATGAATGTGCGAGTTAATTGAGTATCAACACGATTCGGAATAGAGGCGATCTCAATGTGATGAATCACGGTGTTACCCTTCAGGGTATAGCGTCCTGCATAAGCATTGAACGTATAAAAGGCTTCTGCACTCTCTTTGACAGGTATAGAACGGATCTCTTGACTCAACGGCGATCGGATCTCCTGGCTCAACGGTGATCGATCGCTTCTGGAGAACATCACCATCATGTGACCGCTGGGCAGGTAAGTAATATATCCGCTCGGATTGGCTCCATAGATCTCAGGCTCAACTGTTCCATCAGAATGGATAGCGATCGCAGAAGCTAGCCTCCAGATTCCAAGCAATGGGTTCTTCTGAGAAGAAGACGGGCTTAACATGACTTACTCCGGGTAGATTGTTCTGATGTCTCTACCCTAAACCTTTGCCGTTAGGCTGAAAAGAGCTTGTGTTGATTATCTCGGTAGCGATCGGCTTTAAGGCAAAGTCGAACTCGCTGGTATAGAACGGCTTGCTTTGATTTGCCTTGAGTGCAGCAGGTGACTCGTCGTGTTTTTGCAGTTTGAGGATGGCTGTCCGCACCGCAAACGTTGTATCTGAATCCAGGTGAGAATCTCCATCGATATAGAGTTGCGTGGTCAGTGGCACGTAGCCGTCGGCGTTCAACTTGAAATGAATATGCGCCGCTCGCCAAGTATGCCGTCCTAGAAGCCGCAGTACCTCACCGCATGGTCCACTGGCAGGAACGTTATATCCCATAGGCACCACGGTTTCAAAAGCATACTTACCTTCTCCATCGGTTCTGAAACAGCTCCGGAAATTGCCCTGTGGCTGAGTTTCATCTTGAATGTCATAGAGTCCCTTTGAGTTGGGTTGCCAGACCTCAATCAGCACATTGGCAACTGGGTTGCTGTTCAAATCTAAGACTCTTCCCGACAAGAAGAGAGGATCGCCGTCCGCATCAATCCCGATGCGATCGCCCGTACCGCGCTCCGGTGCATTAGGGACATAGGTAGGTCCCTCCAGATTGCTCTCGGTCACTGTGCCGTTTGTATCTTGTAGCAGCACCACTAGCTCCGAAATACCCATCAGATCAGTCAGCATGTGAATTTCCCCATCGGGAATTTCTTGCGTGTGGTGGCTTGCCCGATTGAGGAAATCGCGTCCAACCTGCAACTCCTGTTCAGTCAGATTTACCTCTCGGACAAAATCGTGTAAATGTTGAATCAGACTGGTGTAAATCTCATGCAGTCGAGGGTGAGTTTTGCCACCATCACCGTGATTGATGACAGCTTGCGTAATCGTTTCAAGTGTAATATTTCTCATCGTCCTTCTCCTTCGATTTTGGATTTTAGATTGACGATTTTGATGTCTCTATCTAAGCAGAATCCTTTGAATTCATCTTTGAGCTAGCTCATATAGCTGAGTGCTGAGAACTGAGGACTGAGTGCTGAGTTAAAGAGCAGTCAACATAAGCGTTTCAGGAATCAGGGATGTCCTAACTCATGTCGATACTGCTATATTTCCAGTAAAGACACACCTCAATTTACAATACGCCCCTGCCTTCCACCAGTTAAAATAACCGTTTTGAGTAACAACTTACAGCCAGTTTCACTTGCATAAGTCACACGCATACCCATCCACTCATCCACTCATCTACCCACCCACACACAACTGTGGCTCACTCATCTGAAAACCGCTGTAAGAGTGCGACCTGAACCACCCTCCTAACCCTTCAATTCTGGGAGAAGCTGACTCGAAAGTCCTCCAATGTTGAGGGATTGAGGGAGCGATCGCAGCACATTTGACATGTTTCAAATATCCTCTTAAATCGTCATAAGAACTTCATAAGAACTTTTCTGTATCGACAGTTCTGGATAAGTGGGGGAGACTAAAAACAAGATGAAACGAATTGCACGACAGTACTGAAAAACAACGAATCATCTTAGTTTCCAGAGTTTCTAATACTGAATTCAATGATTATCGCGGTGTATCTTAAATGGGGCTTCGCTAAAACACAAATTAATTCATCAGGAGTCAAAATTATGAAGCGTTTCGGATTGGTTTGTCTATCTGCTTTCACTCTAATGGTTGCAGCCAGCTATCCTGCCTTAGCACTGACATCAAGCGTTGATCAAGTTCGCGAAGGAACAATGAATAAACTCAACGATCGATTTGATCAGGAGCGACAACGAACAATCAACAAACTGAGCGATCGATTTGATTCAAATCAGCAAAATATTTTGAATAAGTAAACCGAGTAGTTCTGCGAATAGATCTCCAATTTCTTCGAGGAGTTGGGGATCTGGGAAACTGCGCTTCAGGAGATATGATGGCAAGTATTGATGATGTCAATGGTATCGATCGTTTTATAACTTATTCTGGCGCTGAAGAAAATGAAATAAGTTGTTCGCTCTACACCAACGAATCGATCCATCATGGTTCATGTTACTCAGATGAGAACATTCTTAAAAAAACTGAACCGATCGTTCAGGGTTTTCCACTGATTCAGACCATGATTAACATCCATGCTCAGTATTTTAATGATGTGCTGAACCAGCAAATCTCACAGGGTTATAGACAGATTGTAATATTAAGAACGGATTCAAATCGGCGTATTGTCAGAGAACCCGCAGAGGGGAACAATTACTTTGAGATTGGTCAAGATACTGGGCTTCAAGAGAGGCATTTGAACAGTAGCAACACTATAGCCAATGTTACTTATGTCGCTGGTGATTATCTGAAGGATGACTTTATTCATCTATTGAGCAAACATCACTTTGATTGTGATGTACCAACTTACTTTATATGGGAGGGCACAACTGCTAGCTTGAAAAGGGGAAGCATTATTCTAATACTTGAAAAAATCCGCAACCAGGTTAAGCATTTCAAACTATCGTTGGGCTATTTATCTCACACTGTGATTGCAAGGACAACGGGTGATCCAGAGTTAGATCAGTACATGGATGACCTGGAAAAAATGGATATCCACTGGATTACAGGCTTTAAAGATATGGCAACATTTGCAAGAGCATTGGGTTTCAAGATGGTGGAAACTGTATCAATAGCCGATCTCTATGCTCGCTATTATTCTACGGATTCGCTACCCTCAAAGATTTTTCGGTTTCATTTTGTCTGTACCTTGGAGTGTGGAGAATGATGAGATAATGGTTCTTCCTCTAATGCTCCCAGTACTTTTAACGCGGTTCGTTGCGCTTCTGTTATCCCTGTCACTCCAGTAATATCTATCTTTTCATACAGTCGATCGCCTCTCAGCGTTTTCAAACATTCCCCTGTCGTGATATTCCAAAGCTTTATCGTTTCATTTTCACTGCCGCTAGCCAAGATTTGATTTGCTCCTACGCTAGGTTTAAAGGCGATCGAAAATACCCAATTGGTATGACCTTGCAACGTCTGCAAAAGCTGACCTGTCGCGGCATCCCAAAGCTTGATGGTCTGGTCATTGCTGCCGCTAACGACGATCGTACCATCCGGACTCCATGCCACGGAGCGAATCCAATTAGTGTGTCCGTGCAAGGTTCTCAAACAGTGACCTGTCGCAGTATCCCAAAGCTTCATCGTGTGATCACTACTGCCACTGATCATGGATTGACCATCCGGACTCCAGGCGATCGACCAAACTGAATCCGTGTGTCCGCACAATGTTTTTAGTAATTGCCCCGTTTCAACGTCCCAGAGCTTTACAGTTTTATCAGCACTACTGCTGGCGATCCGTTTGCCATCCGGACTCCATGCCACTGACCAAACTTGCTCCGTGTGCCCCTCCAGCGTTCCCCACAGTTGCCCGGTGTGACCATCCCAGAGCTTTACCGTATGGTCAAGACCGGCACTGGCAAGCCGTGTACCCTGTGGACTCCACGCCACTGACCAAACCCAATGGGTATGTCCCTGCAAGGTTCTCAAGAGGTGCCCTGTGGTTGCATCCCAAAGCTTTATAGTGTAGTCAGCACTGCCACTGGCAACGAGTTGCCCCTCTGGACTCCACGCCACCGACCAAACTTGATGGGTGTGTCCCTGTAATGTCTTCAAGACTTGTCCAGAGCCAATATCCCAGATCTTCACCTTATGATCGCCTCCCCCACTAGCAAGGCGCGTACCCTCTGGATTCCACGCCAGCGATCGAATCCAGTTGGTGTGTCCTTGCAAGCTTTTCAACAGTTTTCCAGTTTGGGCATCCCAAAGCTTCACAGTATGATCAATGCTGCCGCTGGCAAGCAATGCGCCATTGGGACTCCAGGCGATCGACCAAATCTGCTCTGTGTGTCCGTGTAAGGTTTTTAGAATCTGTCCGGTATGAATATCCCAGAGTTTGATCGTGTGATCGCTGCTGCCACTGGCAAGCGTTGTACCGTCCGGACTCCACGCCACCGATCGCACCCAGTCTGCATGTCCTTGTAGGGTGCTTAATTCTTGTCCAGGGTTGATAGTCCAGAGTTTCACGGTGTGGTCAGCGCTACCGCTAGCAATCATTGTGCCATCGGGACTCCAAGCGATCGACCAAATCTGTTCGCCATGTTCTTGTGAGGTTTTCAAAAGCTGCCCGCTCTGAACATCCCAAAGCTTGATGCGCTGATCATTACCGCCACTGGCAATGAACTGACTATTCGGACTCCACGCTACCGATCGTACCCAATTCCTATGCCCCTGTATGGTTCTCAAACATTGACCTGTCGCCACATCCCAAAGTTTGACGGTATGGTCGCTACTACCGCTGGCAATGAATCGACCATCCGGACTCCAGGCAATGGACAATACTGCATTCGTGTGATCTTGCAAGGTTCTCAAGAGTTGACCCGTATTAGCATTCCAGAGCTTGATAGTATGATCCGTGCTGCTGCTGGCGATAAACTGACCATCTGGACTCCACGCGACTGACACAACCCAACTGCTATGCCCTCTACATGTCCACAAAAGTTGACCATCAACGATTTGCCAAACACGCACCTCGCCGTAAGGTTCTCCGGTTGCAAGTCGCTGATTATCGGGGCTAAACGCAACCGCAAAAACTTCACCAGAGGTTTGAGTGAAAACAGGCTTGATGAAATCTGCGTAGGCAAAATTGACGCGATGCAAGTTTACCTTTTGCAGGTAGGCTTGTCGAATCGTTAACTGAGAAAAATCATAGCCCGTTAAATCGAGTTGAAGTTCACAACAGAGGTTAAGCAGATTACCACCTCCGTAGCCTGAAGATGGGGAGGTAGGGGGATGGGGAGGTAGGGGGATGAGGGGATGGGAAGGTGGGGGAGATGGGGAGGATGAAGGAGATGGGGGAGATGGGGGAGATGGGGAAAGAGAATAACGGAGTTGTTTTAAGATGTGCTGAATGTGTTGTTCCATTGCGATCGTTGAATCAAATTCGGCGCAAAATTGGTTCGCAATGGGTCGCAAAATCAGGCGAACTTGGCTTTCTCTAATGTAGTCTTTTACCGTTGTCTTGAGTAGTGCGTGTCTTTGGAAGAGAGAAGTTGTCGAATCGTTTATATTTTCTTCCTCGTTCCTTATCCCCCATGCTCTTAATTCTGCACTCACTTTTTCAATCAATCGATCGGTTACATATTCCATGACTACGGGTTGCTGCGTGTAACGACCCGATTGTTTCTCAATCAAGGATCGTCCATTTAATGCTTCTAGCGCCTCCAGTAATCTGGGTTTGGGCACAGCAGGAACTAGATCTTCCTGTAATTCTGCGATCGTCGTCCATTCCCGATTAATCGCCAACCAGTACATAATGCTTTGTTCGAGGGGTGTCAGGCGATTAAATTGTTGATCCAACAACCGACGAATGCCATTGAAGATCACTGTATCTTCTTCTAGAAAGGTGCCAACCTCACCATCAAATAAGCTCTGAATCGATGTGGCAACAATCTTTAAGGCAAGCGGATTGTTGCCATAGCGATCGCACAACTCCTGCTTTTGGGCTTCTGTGCCAACTAACCCCTTTGCTTGCAGCAAAGCGTGTGCAATTTCGGTTGAACCATTGAGGCGCAGCGATCGGACTGCTAGCTCATCTCCTTCTAAATCAGCCACTTCAGCAGGCGTTTCACGGCTTGTGAGCAGCAAGCAACTCTGATGAGACGCTTCTGCCACCACCCGCAGCAGATCTCCATACTCTTCATAGCCTGCCCGAAATTGCCCTGCTCGTTCGGCATCAAGAATCGTCTCCAGATTATCCAAAATCACCAGACAGTGAGCAGTACGCAGATGATTGAGCAGTGGTCTGATGCCAACTTGAGTATCTTGCTGATTAGACAGAAACAGGATGAGATCGGTAAGCAATGTGGCTAACGGTGGTGCGTTACGGAGCGATCGCCAGATCACGGATTGAAAGGGTGGATGGGTGGATGGGTGGATGGGTGAATGGGTGGATGAGTGGATGGGTGGATGGGTGAATGGGTGGATGGGTGAATGGGTGGATGGGTGATTGTGTCCTCCTACTCCTTCACTCTCCCACTCCCCCGCTCCCCCACTCCCTACCACTTGCCGTGCGAGTTTGACCGTTAAAGCCGTTTTACCAATCCCACCCATTCCCAGTACCGCAACAAGACGGCAGCGATCGTGAAGAATCCATTGTTCTAAGGTGGCGAGTTCGGACGTGCGACCGCAGAAAGTGGAAATGTCGATCGCTTCGCCCCAATCTTGTTGAGGAGTTGAGGTGGGAGGGGAGATGGGAGGAGAAACAGTTTTCTCGTCTCCTGTTTCTGTTGCTACTGCTCTATTTCTTTGCCGCCACTGGCGCTCCAGCGGAGGATGAAGGTTGGTTTTACTCACCTCTTCACCCAGCGTTTCAGTCAGTATCTTCCAGAGCTTGGGGCCGACACCACGCTTGAGGTAGCTGACTGAGTAACGGGTCGCGTCAGCAATTTCCTCGTAGGTTAACCCTTGCCAGGAATACTGAAGAATCGCGATCTCCACCTCAGTCAACCGTCTGCCAATTCTGACGAAAACGGCATCATCTACAATTTCTAGTCCTTGCTCAAATTCCATCGATCGCCTACTCTGGGTTGCGGGGTTTATTCACAGCGTATGAACCCACATTCAGTTTTGCCAGAACAGAAAAGCAAGTTAAGGACAACTTAGGAGATTTCCAGCAAAGAATCTACCAATTCGTAGGATGGGCAAAGGGTCTTACCCGTGCCCATCATCAGCCAGAATCATGGATGGGCACGGATGCCTTTGCCCATCCTACGCAGGTATTTTATCTGTCGGAAATCTCCTTAAGCGATCGGACTCCAGCAGTCTGTCATTTTTGTTTTGCGAGGTGCAGGGGTGAAACCCCTGTGTGGGGGCAACAAACTACGCGAATGCCGAATCAGAGAACTTGTATGTACACGGTAGCCACGCAGAGACGCTGCTCTTACACCCCGTTAATTGATCACTCACGTGACTAAGAAATGATTTTGAGATCCTTTCCTCAATGCTCAACAGTATTCCATTGGCAAACTAATTTCCCATCTACAATCAACCATTGAGCTATCAATTCTCTGCTTTTGTAAGTTTTAGGTGCAAGCTGCAATGGGCTACGTCCTACATTGGATTTCTGAACCGTTGTCATGTTTTTCAGTTTAGTGTTTTGAATCGTTGCAGAAGTCATGATGTCTCTCCTTTGTTCGCAAGTGTTTAACTTTAGGTGCTGCTCGATTTATCTTGTACTCAGTTTCTCCGGCTTTCAAAGTATTGTCGATACAGAAAAGTTCTTGTAATGTTCTTATGAGGCGAGAGCATCCTGAAATCCTGAGTTTTATTGCGTTGGCGATCGTTAAAATAATCTTAAATAACGCTAATTTGGTTATCTTGACTGTTCTCAATTCACAGGATTCTCAAGAATAAAAGGAGTGAAGTCAAAAATAGATTTGCAGCTATTTGCTATCTATTATGGCTATTCTCTTCTCGTCATAAGCTCTTGTGCTTCACGCAGGACTGCGACCTTAAAAAAAGGTTCAAGTGCTTCAGTTGATTTAATTTGAAACGCTACAGAAATCTGAAGAATAAAGCCTAACACCAAAGGATAATGATTATGAGATTGACTCAGACACGGATCGCCATTGATGCGATGGGGGGAGACTATGCTCCGGGTGAAATTGTTGCGGGTGCGCTCAGGGCACAAGCAGAACTCGGTGTAGAGATTTTGCTAGTGGGTGATCCCCAGCAGATTGAAACGCAGTTGAAGCAGCACAATGCGTTAGCGATTGCGTTGGATATTATTCCAGCAAAAGGATGGGTAGAAATGCACGAGGAACCCTTGAGTGCGCTACGCCGCAAGCCCAACGCCTCTATTAATGTGGCGATGGATTGGGTCAAACGGGGGCAGGCTGATGCGGTCGTATCAGCAGGGCATTCTGGAGCTGCGATGGCAGCCGCTCTGCTGCGTTTAGGTCACCTACCGGGAATCGATCGCCCCGCGATCGGCGTTGTTTTGCCAACCCTGATGGCAGATAAATCTGTGCTGATTTTGGATGTAGGGGCAAATGTAGATTGCCGTCCAAGGTTCTTAGAGCAGTTCGCGGTGATGGGATCAATTTACTCCGAGTATGGGTTGGGAATAGAAGCGCCAAAGGTAGGATTGCTCAACCTTGGGGAAGAACCCGCCAAAGGTAATGAGTTAGCCCTGCGAACGTATCCACTATTGGAGCAAAATCCTCGCCTATCCTTCCTTGGCAATGTGGAAGGACGAGATGTTCTATCCGGTCGTTTTGATGTAGTCGTTTGTGATGGATTTGTTGGGAACGTTTTGCTGAAATTTGCGGAAGCGGTTGCTGAGGTTCTCCTGCACACTCTGCGAGAAGAACTGCCTCAAGGCTGGCGGGGCAGAATGGGTACAGCCTTACTCAAACCGCATTTAAGGCGAATTAATCAACGAGTTGACCACAGTGAGCATGGAGGTGGTTTGTTGTTGGGCGTAGATGGGATTTGCATCATCAGTCACGGCAGTTCACAGGCTCCTTCTGTCTTCAATGCGATTCGACAAGCAAAAGAAGCGATCGATCGTCAAGTTTTGAGCCGGATTCAATCTCAGTTCCAGAGAACTGAAGCAACTGCCACAGCCAGAAAATCGGGGAATTGATCGAACGTTGGCTGAATCAGGGATTGACTAAAAAACCAGTAATTCTTGCAATTGAAGGAAGTTAAAGCTATGAAACCAGAAGCTTCTACGAACACTCAAATCGAGATCTCTGCTCAACCTGTTCGCATTGAACCGGATCAAAACAGCACGATTTTGCCTGATACGTTCAGTTTTTTGCTTCTCCCTTTGATGTTGATTGCGTTTCTATTTCTGGTTGATTGGTGTATTCAAGTGGGTGAATTTTGGCATCGCAAGGAGCGCAACCGACGAATCATTATTCAACTTCAACAGATTATTGCACTAGAACGATCGCTGCATATTGAGTCGGAGAATCAACGCCATGAAGGTGGTTAGTTTCCATCAGGACATCGAAAGGGGGATTCCGTGAGGCGCGAAGTGTGCCCATAAAAGCCTCATTTAGAACTTTGCGATCGATTCATAAGAACATCATAAGAACTTTCCTGCATCGACAGTTTTCCATAACTTGCGGAGAATAAAAGCAAGATAAATCAAACCAAAACTGCGTACAACAAAAACATTGTTTTTTCGCTATATATCTGTACATACGACGCTAGAAGGAATGAAAGGATAATGGCAGAAAGGAAAACTAATGATCAACTCCAGCAAACCCCAGTAGCCATAATTGGTATGGCTTGTATCTTGCCGCAAGCCAGGAATTTACAAGAATACTGGAACAATATTATTAACAAAACAAATTGTATCACTGATGTTCCTGCTTCCCGCTGGAATATTGATGATTACTACGATCCAGATCCCAATACTCCTGATAAAACCTACTGTAAACGAGGTGGCTTTATTCCCGATATTGATTTTAACCCGCTAGAATACGGGCTACCTCCCAACATTTTAGAGGTAACGGATGTTTCGCAAATGCTTTCGCTGATTGTGGCAAAAGAGGCGATCGCCGATGCGGGGTATGACGAAACCAGAGATTTCGATCGAGCGCGAACGGGCGTGATTCTGGGGGTGGGTGGAGGACAAAAACTGTTTACACCCCTGACGAGCCGTTTGCAATATCCAGTTTGGGAAAAGGCTTTAAAGAGCAGCGGGTTATCCGATGAAGATACCCAAAAAATTATCGAGAAAATTAAACTGGCTTACATCAAATGGGAAGAGAATTCATTCCCCGGAATGCTAGGAAATGTGATTGCTGGACGGATTGCGAATCGACTCAATTTGGGTGGCATTAATTCTGTGGTGGATGCCGCCTGCGCCAGTTCCTTAAGTGCCCTGTCGATGGCAATTAGCCAGTTGACTGAGTTTCGCAGCGATATGATGATCACGGGCGGAGTAGATACTGACAGTTCACCCTTAATGTATCTCAGTTTTAGCAAAACGCCAGCCTTCTCCAAACAGCAGAATGCGCGTCCTTTCGATGCCGATGCCGATGGCATGATTTTAGGTGAAGGCATCGGGATGGTGGTGCTAAAGCGGCTCGAAGAGGCTCAACGAGACGGCGATCGCATTTATGCCGTGATTAAAGGCATTGGCGCTTCTAGCGATGGCAAGTTTAAAAGCATCTACGCTCCTCGTGCTTCAGGACAAGTGTTAGCGTTGCGTCGAGCTTACGAAGAAGCTGGATTTGCCCCCGCCAGTGTCGGTGCGATCGAAGCGCATGGAACGGGAACGATGGCGGGTGATCCGGCGGAGTTTGCTGCTCTCAATGCCGTGTTTAGCGAAAATGATTCCGAGAAACAACAGTCCCAAAAGCAACAGATTGCGCTGGGCAGCGTTAAGTCTCAAATTGGACATACGAAAGCGGCTGCCGGTGCTGCCAGTTTGATTAAGATGGCTCTGGCACTCCACCATAAAGTTTTGCCACCCACAATCAATATCAATCAACCGCATCCTCAACTGCAAATTGAAAACTCGCCCTTCTACCTCAATACCGAATCTCGACCCTGGATTCGCGCGTTAAGTGAAACGCCAAGACGAGCAGGGATCAGTGCGTTTGGCTTTGGTGGTACAAATTTTCATGTCGTCTTAGAAGAATACTCTAGCGAACAGAATCAAGGCTATCGGTTACATCATAACCGCACTGAAATTCTGCTGGCGGCTCGCACGAAAGGACAATTGCTCGCGCAGTGTCAGACTGTTCTGCAACAGTTGCAAGCTGAAGATAAAGCACAACACTATGCCAAACTAATCGATGCATCTAACGCTCTGAAAATCCCTTCTATCTTAGTCAGAGTCGGGTTTGTGTCCGAATCGATCGCAGAAGCCTGTGAGTTGTTACAGATGGCGATCGATTTCCTCAGCAATCCCACTACGGCGGACGTTTGGGAACATCCCAGAGGCGTCTATTACCGCAAAACCGGGATCAGTCCGCAGGCGAAAGTGGTGGCGCTTTTTTCCGGACAAGGATCTCAGTATTTGGAGATGGGTAAGGAACTGGCGCTGAATTTTCCGACTCTGCGACAAGCTTATGCTGAACTGGATAACATCAGGCAGAGAGCGGGGTTGTTGCCGATTTCAAGTGTGGTTTTTCCTCGTCCTACCTTTTCAAAAGCGGAAAAAGAGGCTCAAGCAACTGCCTTAAACCGCACCGAATATACACAACCCGCGATCGCTGCATTTAGTGTAGGTCTGTATAAAATTTTGCAACAAGCTGGCTTCAAACCTGATTTTGTAGCGGGGCACAGTTTTGGAGAACTGACGGCGTTGTGGTCTGCGGGTGTGTTGAGGGATGAGGATTACTTTTCCCTGGTTAACGCCAGAGGTCAGGCGATGGCAGTACCGCAAAATAGCCATTTCGATGCGGGAGCCATGATTGCTGTGAAAGGGGCGATCGATACGCTGAAAGAACTAATTGCAGATTTTCCCCAGATCACAATTGCCAACTATAACTCGAATACTCAGGTGGTGTTAGCGGGAACGAAGCCGGAAATGGCTAGAGTTCAGCAAGCATTGACCGATCGCGGTTTTGTCTTTATCGGACTCCCCGTTTCCGCCGCGTTTCATACTCCCTTGGTGAGCTATGCCCAGAAGCGTTTTGCTCAAGCGATTCGCGCCGTTCCCTTTAGAGAACCCACCATTCCTGTATTTTCTAACATTACAGGAAATCGCTATCCAGGGGAACCGGAAAAAATTCGTCAAACATTGGAAGCGCATCTCCTCAACCCGGTTTTGTTTAAGCAGGAGATCGAAACCATTTATGCCGCAGGGGGCTATTATTTTGTCGAATTTGGCCCTAAAAGTATTCTCACGAATCTGGTCAACGATACGCTTGGCGATCGTCCCCATTTAGCGGTGGCTCTAAACCCCCACTCAAGACAGTTCAAGGATCATCAGAAGGATCGACATAAGGATAGCGATCGAGTCTTTCGTGAAGCGGTAGTTCAGTTGCGCGTCGCAGGGTTGCCGTTAGGAAACGTCGATCGCTATTGGCTCCCTACTGTGGTTCGTCCCCAACCCCATAAAAGCTTGAATGTACGTCTCAACGGCAGCAACTATGTCAGTGAAAAAACACAGGCTGCTTTTGCCAAAGCATTGCAGAACGGGCACCAAGTGACTCAGCCTGCACCCATTTCACTTGTTTCTCAACCAGAGGTATTCATCATGTCTGAATCTCCCAATTACCAGCAAAATTATCAGCAACAGTTTCTTGAGAGTTTAGAGCGCAGCCTCAGCCATTTTCAGGCACATCAAATTGAAGTCTTACGATTCCAGCAGCATCTCCAAGAACAATCCCTGAAAAATCAGCAGGAATATACCAAAAGTTTTCTCCAGTTGATGCAGCAAGGGTATGCTTTGATGAATGCAGATAGGATTTCTGTTGACAATGTAATTCCAGCTTCGGGCACTGTGTCGATCGGTTCTGATACGCTCATACGGAATGGCAAAATGAGCATTGTCCACCCTGCGGAAGCCGAGAATCATCATAAACTTCTTTCTAGTAACAGTATGTCATTGGCTGAGATATCGTTCCCTGAGAATAATCACGAACCCATTTCCAATAACGGTCATTTACCAGACCAAACATCTCTGACTGAGAATAGTCATCTACTTGTTTCTAGTAACGATTTACCATCAGTTCAAACACCTTCTGAGATGCCTAATTTATCTGTATCAAGGAATGGTTTATCACCTGTCCAAGGCAAAGCCTCGACTCTCTATGAACCCGCCTTAAGCAAGGATTTAACGATCATTCAAGAAAAATCAGTAGAAGCTAATGAACTCATTTCAAAGAATGGTTCACAACCCGATCGACAAGCCCAAAATGATATGCCTGTCGTGCCTTCTATCTCGGAGAATGCTACCGATCTTGCCGCTTTGAGTGAATCCCTCTTAAAAGTAGTTAGCGAAAAAACAGGTTATCCCGTTGACATGCTGGAGCTAGAGATGGAGATGGAAGCGGATTTAGGTATTGATTCGATCAAGCGGGTGCAGATCTTAGGAGCCATCCAGGAGTTATTCCCGAATGTGTCACCCCTCAATCCCGAACACCTAGGCGAACTTCGCACGTTGAAGCAGATTGTTGAGCAGATGGGCAATGCAGGGTTGGCGAATGGAAAAAAAACAACCCGTTAACCTTGTCCCTCAACTAGAACGCAAAATTCAGCGTTCTCAAGTCAAGCTGAAACCACTGAATGCGCCCGATGCTTTAGATCTCACTTTACCTCACGATCGAGTGTGTTTAATTACCGATGATGGCAGTTCAACATGTATCTTACTAGCCCAATCCCTGATCGAGCGAGGATGGAACGTGGTGGTGTTACAATTTCCAGAATTGATCTAGGACTTACGCATTGACAGAAATAGAGTAATGTGGGTCATCACGCTGAGGCGGGTTCTGAGCGATTTTTCAGGATGAATTGCCGAATCACCGGAATAAATAGCTGCCTGGAGACTTGATAGAGGTT
>JAAUSF010000073.1 GCA_012033255.1 Cyanobacteria bacterium RU_5_0 | reverse complement strand
AAGAATCTACCAATTCGTAGGATGGGCAAAGGGTCTTACCCGTGCCCATCGTCAGCCAGAATCATGGATGGGCACGGATGCCTTTGCCCATCCTACGCAGGTATTTTATCTGTCGGCAATCTCCTAAGGAGATTTCTACAACATCAATTACCAGAGAAATCTCCTTAGCTTTAGCTCTAGTTTTCCGAAGGGTGATGCGTGTGAATGGTTAGCACTTCGCAAGGCGCATAGTGAACGACGTAGTTGCTCACACTCCCCAGAAACAGTTCACTCAGCCCTGTGCGACCTCTCCGCCCAACCACAATCAGGTCAGCCCCCCATGTCTTTGCAAGATGACAGATGGCTCGACCCGGATGACCGGGAGTTTGAGTGAATTCTGCTTTCACGCCAGCCGATGTCGCTGCTTTAACATGAGTTTGCAAGAACGCAATTCCTGCTTGTTCATAGTGCGTCCATTGCTCCCGGTAAAGTTCTAGTGCGGCGCTATCTAAGGGGAGAGATGTGCCAACGCTGGGCGATAAACTCAACTGCGGACTCCCTTCCTCATCTGAAGATAGAACATGCAGAAGCATCAATTCTGACTTCAGTTCTTTCGCCAACGATAACGCCTTGCTGAATACATGATCCCCTAAAGAAGACTGATCGATCGCCACTAAAATCTTTGCAAACATGATTCTAAATTTCCGCTATTCAAACTAATCCTCAACGGAGCCACCCATCACTGATTCTAAATTTCCGCTATTCAAACTAATCCCACCTGTAAATTTTTTGTTGATTTTAATCGGTCGGGGCAGACCCACGTGTCTGCCCTCTCAGGCAGGGCAACCAGTCGGGGCAGACCCACGTGTCTGCCCTCTCAGGCAGGGCAACCACGCAGGGATTGCCCCGACCACGCTATCCATCAACAGAGAATTTACAGGTGGAATTTAATTACAAAGATACGCTCTTTTGTAAAGCCATTCTGAGAACAAATGATTGCAAATCTAATTTGAAGGAAGGAGGTGAAGGGACAACTTTCGCTTAAAATCCTTGCGAACCTTGCAAATCTGTTGTACCGAAATTGCTGTATCCCAAGATTCCTTTACTAAACTTAAAGATTCTGAATCGGAATGGGTATATATATCTAAACATTTTTACTACAAAAAACAGATCGAAGAAAAGCAGCCATTCATCTAGAAACAACAATGGTTTTAGGGAATCTTAAAAGAATATGAAGTTAATATAAATTAACTATAAATTGTGATGCATTTGAAGAAATGCAAAGAAGTATGCGATCGTTTTGCAGTAAACCCATTTACTTGCAAGGCTTTAGGTCGATCGTCTCTATATGTTGATACAACTTAACAACTTGTAACAAATAAAGATCCGACTGCGTTGTATAAGAATACCTGGAGGGTAAAAATGACAGACAAAAGTTATCCAAACCACTGATTTATCAAGCCTTTTTGTTCTCTCATACAAATGTGAAATTTTCTCAGATTTCTCTAAGCTGCCATCCTGATCACTCAGTTCAAAGGGTGGCGTATGTGAGAGGGAGGCTGAAAAATCAGGGTTGCGGTTAGGTCTGTTGATTTAACTCCTTCAGGTTGCTTAGCCAGCTTGAACTTAACTTGCTGACATCTCAAGGTTTGAACCGAACCGAACTTTACCAAAACGATTAGGAGATTGAGTCCATGCTAGACGCATTCGCTAAAGTTGTTTCTCAAGCCGATGCAAAGGGTGAATTCCTGAGCAGCGCTCAACTGGATGCGCTGACCAACCTGGTCAAAGAGGGCAACAAGCGCCTGGATGCTGTAAACCGCATCACCAGCAACGCTTCTACTATTGTTGCTAATGCTGCTCGCACTCTGTTTGAGGAGCAGCCTCAGCTAATCGCTCCTGGTGGTAATGCTTACACCAATCGCCGCATGGCGGCTTGCTTGCGCGACATGGAAATCATCTTGCGCTATGTCACCTATGCTGCTCTGGCTGGTGATGCTAGCGTTCTTGATGATCGCTGCTTGAACGGTCTGCGTGAAACCTACCAAGCTCTGGGTGTTCCCGGTGGCTCCGTTGCGGCTGGCGTTGCCAAGATGAAGGATGCGGCTATTGCGATTGTCAACGATCCCGCAGGCATCACCCCTGGCGATTGCAGTGCGTTGGTTTCTGAAGTCGCTAGCTACTTCGATCGTGCAGCAGCGGCTGTTGCTTAGTTTGTCCTTTGTCGCTAGTCCGTTGTCATTGGTACTCAACAAGTGACAGGTGACGAATGACAAATGACCTTACAGCTACTCTTTTTCAACGCAAACTTTGAAGGACTACTTTATTTAGGGAGATAATTCAACATGAAGACCCCCATTACTGAAGCGATCGCTGCTGCTGATACCCAAGGTCGTTTTCTCAGCAACACCGAACTGCAAGCTGTTAATGGTCGGTTCGAGCGTGCATCCGCTAGCTTAGAAGCGGCTCGTACTTTGACCAGCAAGGCTCAGCAACTGATCGATGGTGCTGCTAACGCGGTGTATCAGAAGTTCCCTTACACCACTCAGACTCAAGGCGCTAACTTTGCTTACGATGCTCGTGGTAAGTCTAAGTGCGCTCGTGACATCGGCTATTACTTGCGGATTGTCACCTACAGCTTGGTGGCGGGTGGTACTGGTCCTTTGGATGAGTATCTGGTTGCTGGTTTGGATGAGATCAACCGCACGTTTGATCTGTCTCCAAGCTGGTATGTGGAAGCTCTGAAGTACATCAAGGCTAACCACGGTTTGTCTGGTCAAGCCGCTAACGAAGCGAATACCTACATCGACTATGCGATCAATGCGCTAAGCTAATCGATCGTGCTGCCCGGAAGGGTATGCAATTGCTGGTAGTTGACTAGCAGTGGTATACCATTCCGGGCATGTTTTATCAAAACGCATTCAATATTTTTTTCGATGGCGGGGGCTGTTAAAATGGCAGGTTTAATAACGGCGAGCCGTTTGGGAATTGAAGCATTTTCTGAATCCGAAAAGGTCGAGCTACGAACCCACTGGACAGAGGAAGAACTCCAGGGTGTCATTCGTGCTACTTACCGCCAAATGTTGGGTAATGATCACCTGATGGCATCTGAGCGATTGATCAGTGCAGAGTCACTGTTGCGCCAGGGAAAAATTACCGTGCGGGATTTTGTGCGGACGATCGCCCAATCTGAACTCTACCGCGAGAAATTCTTCCACTCCAATCCTCAGATTCGCTTTATTGAACTGAACTATAAACACCTCTTGGGTCGGGCACCTTACGACGAGTCTGAAATTGCGTTTCACGTTGACCTTTATAACACCCAAGGTTACGAAGCTGAAATCAATTCCTACATTGATTCGCCCGAATATCAAGAGAGCTTTGGAGATTGGGTTGTGCCCTACTATCGCGGCTTTGGCAGCCAACGAGGGCAAAAAACAGTCGGCTTTAATCGGATGTTCAGGCTCTATCGAGGGTATGCTAACAGCGATCGCGCCCAGTTTGGTAAAAATCGAGCACGGCTGACTCAAGAAGTTGCCCAGAATATTCCGATGCCCATTTTTCCCCCAATCAGTGCGGTCAGTCGATCGGTCAGCCTCAGTTCTGCATTAGTAGGTGCGGCTGGCGGCGATCGTGACCAGCTTTATCGCATTCAAGTGACGCAACGGGCAATGGCGGGTTCTCCCCAAGTTCGCCTGAGCAACACTGAATATCTCGTATCCTACGAGCAACTCTCCACCACCCTGCAAAAAATCAATCGCCTGGGTGGTAAAGTCGTGAGCATCACGGCAGCGTAACGGAAGGATGAGGGATGAGGGATGAGGGATGAAGTGGAAGGATGAGGGATGAGGGATGAGGGATGAAAAGATATCTCCCTTGCGCTTCAAATCTTCAGCTTTCACCCGTCTCCACTCTTCATCCTTTATCCTTCACCCTTCATTCTTTTGTTCACTCGTTGTTAGTTGGGAGAATTTCACGTGCCTATTACAGCAGCAGCCTCTCGGCTGGGAACATCGGCATTTAGCGATGCCGCACGGGTTGAACTCCGCCCGAACTATACCGAACAGGATGTGGAGTCTGTCATCCGTGCAGTCTATCGTCAGGTATTGGGTAATGATTATTTGATGGCGTCTGAACGCTTGACCAGTGCTGAATCCCTGCTGCGGAACGGCAAAATCTCCGTTCGGGAGTTTGTGCGTTGCGTGGCGAAGTCGGAGTTGTATAAAGAGAAGTTCTTGTATGGAAGCTTCCAGACCCGTGTGATCGAACTGAACTATAAGCATCTCTTGGGTCGCGCTCCTTATGATGAATCCGAGGTCATTTATCATCTGGATCTCTACGAAACCAAAGGCTTTGATGCTGAGATTGACTCCTACATTGATTCAGAGGAGTATCAATCTAACTTTGGCGAGAATATTGTTCCCTACTATCGAGGGTTCCAATTCCACACGGGCGCGAGAACGGTTGGCTTTACCAATCTCTTCCGTCTCTATCGTGGCTATGCCAACAGCGATCGCGCTCAGACGGAAGGAAGTACCTCTCGCCTTGCTCGTAACTTGGCTCAAAACCGTGCCTCTTCAATCGTCGGTCCTTCTGGCAATGTCGGTTGGGCACACTTCCACGCCTCCAGTGATATTGCCCCCACCAAATGTTTGGGCGGTTCCGTGACGGGCGAAAGCGATCGGGTCTATCGCCTGGAAGTGGCTGGTATTCGCGCTCCTGGCTATCCCAGCGTTCGTCGCAGTAGTGTTGCATACCTGGTTCCCTACAACCAGTTGTCTTATAAGATGCAACAAATTCAGCGTCAAGGTGGCAGGATTGTGAGCGTAACACCTGCGTAAGGCAAGTTTTGAGTTTTGAGTTTTGAAGTTTGAATTTTAAGTATTGATTTCCAACTTAAAACTCAGAGCTAGCTAATCAAAACTCAAAACTAAGAATTCAAAACTTAACTAATGAATTGGGAGAAATGGTTTATGTTCGGTCAAACTGCGGTCGGTAGCACAGCGAATACCCCTTCTGGAAGCCGGATGTTCCGTTATGAAGTTGTTGGGCTGCGCCAGAATCAAGAGAACGACAGGAATAGCTATTCGATTCGTCGGAGTGGCAGCGTGTTCATTACGGTGCCTTACAATCGCATGAACGAAGAAATGCAGCGAATTCTGCGGATGGGTGGCAAGATTATCAAGATTGAACCGCTTAGCAATGGTGCTGAATAGCATTTAATCCTCAGTAGTGTAGGGTGGGCAATGCCCATCCTACCTGAAGCCAATCTTGTTCCAGTTTTTCACCATTCTGTTCGTTCAATGCTGGAATCTAGTCCTGGACAACCGTCCAATATGCCGCCAGTTGAGTCGTCTGAGGGTGGTTCCCTTACGGTTGAGCAAGCGATCGCCAATCTGACTCACCCGGATCTAAGCTTGCGATATTATGCAGCTTGGTGGCTAGGAAAGTTTCGGGTCAGTGAACCTGCTGCGATCGATGCGTTGATTGTGGCACTGGAGGATGAATCCGATCGCACTGAGCTTGGAGGTTATCCTCTCCGACGCAATGCCGCACGCGCATTAGGCAAACTGTCCGATCGACGGGCGGTTTCTGGCTTGGTGCGCTGTTTGGCTTGTGAGGATTTTTACGTCCGGGAAGCGGCGGCTCAATCCCTGGGAACGCTTGGTGATCCGATATGCATACCCGATTTACTATGGCTATTGCAGGATGGAGTTGAAGCAGCTCGACCTGTTTCTGGTCGTCCTCATTTAGCTCAACCCTGTGAGGCACTGGTAGAAGCATTGGGATTGCTGGCCCCTGGAACCGAATGGCAGCCGGAGGCGATCGCCCGAATTCAGCCCTTTTTGTCTCATCCTGTCGATCGGTTGCAGTATGCGACAACTCGCGCCATGTACCAATTGACCCATGAGACGGTCTATGGGGATCGCCTCATCCAAGCTCTTGCTGCCAGCGATATCAACTTGCGCCGAGTCGCCCTATCCGATTTGGGTGCCATAGGATATTTGCCTGCGGCAGATGCGATCGCTAGCAGTGCCGCCGAGAACAGTTTCAAACTGTTTTCCCTCAAAGGATTGCTGGAGCGCCAAGTCCGAGAAGCGACCCCTCTATCCGAAGCGGCAATTAAAGTCATGGATCTGATGGACAGCTTGCTTTAGATAAGGATGACGGATGAAAGATGAGATGGATTGGTGCTTTTTCGCATCAACACCTTCATCGGTGAGACTTTCATTCTTTCGAGATTGAAGCCAGTGTTCCTAACTCTCTTTCATCCTTAACATCCTTCCCAAAACTATGGTTGTGATTGAATCTACCTCTGTTCAACCGTTGATTAATGCGATCGAGAAAGCCGATTCCCCTGAACGACTCATTGGTGCAGTTCGGGCGTTGGCGATGGCGCGATCGGAAGCGGGAATTCCGGTATTGATCAAAGTGTTGGGCTATAACAATCCTGGTGCTGCCGTTGTTGCGGTGAATGGGTTGGTGCAGATGGGAGCGGTGGCGGTTCAGCCATTGCTGGTTTTGCTAGATGATTACAACTATGGCGCTAGGGCATGGGCGATTCGGGCGTTGGTGATGATTGCTGACCCACGCGCCCTTGATGTGTTGCTGTCGGCAGCCATGACGGATTTTGCACCGAGTGTGCGTCGAGCCGCCACGAAGGGACTTGGAATGTTGCAATGGCAGCTTCTACCAGAGGCTCAGGTCACAGCGGCTCAGTTTCGGGTGCTTGAGGTCTTGCTGGCGATCGCGCAAGATTCTGATTGGTCAATCCGTTATGCGGCTGTCGTCGGGCTTCAGGCATTGGCAACGGGTTCAATGCGACCGGAATGGCTATCCCAGATCTCCGCAACTTTTCAGCAGATGGCTGAGACTGAATCTGATTTGGCTGTGCAAGCCAGAGTTTATCGGGCGATCGGATGAAACTGCGATCGCCTTCCTCCCATTGATCAACGGCAAGTACCGCTTTCTACTCATTCATCCAGTAGCTCAACTCAATAGGTAAACATCAATGTCGATTCCTCTTCTTGAAGTCAAGCCGAAAACCCAAAATCAGCGTGTTCCAGGCTATGAAGTGCCCAACGAGGACGATCCCATACTCTATCGACTCGTGGATGCGATTTCTGATGCAGATGTGGATGCGATCATTTGGGCAGCCTATCGGCAAATCTTGAGTGAACATTTGATTCTCGATCAGTATCGTCAGCCCTTTCTAGAGTCGCAATTGCGAAACCGAGCTATTACCGTGCGAGATTTTGTTCGTGGACTCGGTAAATCCGATACGTTCTGGGAGCAGATTGCTGAATTGAACTCCAACTATCGCCTGGTAGACATCATCTTCAAACGCTTCCTCGGACGAGCCTCTTACAGCAAAGATGAGCAGATTGCTCAGTCGATCGTAATTGCTACCAAGGGGCTACATGGGTTCATTGACTCAGTCGTTGACAGCCTGGAATATGGCACCAACTTTGGGGATGATATTGTGCCCTATCAACGACGACGCATGGAGGGCAGACCCTTCAACCTGGCTAACCCCCGTTATAACGACTACTGGCGCAATCGCCAAATCGAACTAGGGATATCTATCCGCTCCTACTATCAAGTTCGTCGCTATCAGGCGGGCAATCTCGATCGCCAGGTCATCCGTCAAGCAATCCCGGTCAACTTCCTCAACATGGTTCAAAGCTTAGCGGTGCCGCAACTCAACCCCCAACGCGATGTCGCACGAGCTACCTCCAGTTTAATCAAGATTCCTGATATGACCCGCGAATCGGCAACTCCCAAACCGACCGTCAAACCCGTCGCTGTTGCCCTTCCCTACCGTTACCTGCCGAAAATCTAGGTGTAAGGGCAACCACACAGGATTTGCTCCTACGTCTATGGCTGACCCATCTGAAATTGCTGTAAGACTTTTCATCCTTCATCCTTCAAACACAATGTCTATCCCTTTACTCACTTACCAACCCACCTCACAGAACCATCGGGTTCCGGGTTATGAGGTTCCCAACGAAGACACGCCTTACATCTATCGATTGGAAGATTGCACTGATAACACTGACCTAGAGGAACTGATCTGGGCGGGATATCGGCAAGTGTTCAGTGAGCATGTGATTCTTAAGAGCAGTCAGCAAGCCGATCTAGAATCACAACTGAAGAATCGATCGATCACCGTTCGCGACTTCATCCGAGGCCTGTCGAAATCGGATACATATCGCAAGCTGGTCGTTGAAACCAATTCCAATTACCGGATTGTGGACATCACGCTGAAGCGCCTCCTCGGTCGATCGTCTTATAACCAGGATGAGCAGATCGCCTGGTCGATCGTGATTGCCACTCAAGGCTTTGATGGCTTTGTGGATGCGTTAATCGATAGTGATGAATACACCACGTCCTTTGGCGATACCACAATTCCTTATCAGCGTCGTCGTTATAAAGAGCGTCCGTTTAATCTAGTGACACCTCGCTATGGCAACTACTGGCGCGATCGTTTGGAAGAACAACGCTACAAATCGGGTAATGTGAAAAACTTTCTGGAGATGGCACGTTCTCTCAGCATTCCGCAGGTGAAATACACTCCAGTGCAAACAGCTAATATTTCGATTCCCGATATGACACGCACTACTAAGCCAAAGGTTCCGGCATCCATCAACACGATCGCGAGCTTCCCGGTTCGCTAACCCTCCAGTGGGCATCGCGAATATCTATATCACGGCGAAGGAGAGTGCAAGATGCCCCTCCCTTACTGGACTATAAGCCTGGGTCAGCGAGTGCGGGGGGTAGATTTTACAGCGATTTTCAAATGGGTGAGCCACAAACGTAGGAGCAAACCCTGTGTGGTTGCCCTGGCTTAGAGGGCAGACACGTAGGTCTCCCCGACTGATTGCAAAATCAACAAAAAATTTACAGGTGGAAAACCGATGTAAATCCCCAAATTCGAGTCACAATCCGCGAGATAATTGAGCCAAATACAGAGCTGCTGATTTGTACACCAATTCAACAAGGGGAGATAACAGCATGGCATTGCCGTTGCTCAACTATAAACCAACGACTCAGAATCATCGGGTTGCCAGCTTTGGTAAAGCCGATGAAGACGAAGATACACCTTACATTTATCGCCTAGAAGATGCGGCTACTCCAGACGATATGCAGCAGGTCATTTGGGCAGGCTATCGTCAAGTGTTCAGCGAACATCAAATCCTCAAGTTCAACCGCCATTTGGCGTTAGAGTCTCAGTTGAAGAACCGGGCAATTACGGTGCGGGATTTCGTTCGTGGACTCGCAAAGTCTGAGCGATTCTACAGCCAGGTTGTGGAAGTCAATGATAACTACCGCCTGGTGGAAATCTGCCTAAAGCGTTTTTGGGCGATCGCCCTACAGCCAGGATGAAAGAATCGCCTGGTCAATCACAGTAGCGACATTGGGCTACTACGGCTTCGTGAATGCGCTCATTGATAGCGAAGAATACACAGAAGCCTATGGTGATTTCACCGTCCCCTACCAGCGCAAACGGATGGAAGGACGCCCCTTCAATTTGGTGACTCCCCGCTATGGCGAGGATTTCCAGGGGCAAGCTGGAACTGTCAAGACCGACTGGCGCTTTGTGGTGGAGAAATTCTACACGCGCAAATTCCAGGAGCGGATGCTTCCCGAAGGCGACCCGCGCAAGTTCCGTGGATTGGCAGCCGCGATCGCGCCCAAAGGCAATTATGCTCAGAGCCTTCGTGCTAATGACATCGACTACCTCAACAAGGTGCCCTATCGCGGCAGACGGTAAGGTGATGATGCGCTATGAGTTGTGAATTTTGAGTTCTAAGTTTTGAGTAATTTAGCTATTCAAGATTCAAACATTCACTGGGTCTTGTAGCTTTTTCTTCTGATAGTTGATCAACTCAGGTTGATTGATCGATCGTTGAAAAAGCCGCGAGACCCAGTCATTTTATGATTATTTGAGAGAATTGAGGCAGGCTAACAAAGGAGGTGGATATGGCTCCGGACAACCGTAGACAAATTAGCCTTTCCGAAGAGGCAAAGGATGGGTTGCGATCGTTAATTTTTGAAGATGATTCAGGACTCCCTGCTCAACGTACTTATGCGATCGTAGGTACGGGGGCGCTGGGCGGCTTTTATGGCGCACGCTTGCAACAGGCAGGGTTAGAGGTTCACTTTTTGTTGCGAAGTGATTATGAATATGTTCATCAGCATGGGTTGATTGTGGAATCGATCGACGGCGATTTCAAACTGCCTCATGTGAATGCCTATCGCGATGTAGGTGAAATGCCTCGGTGTGATGTAGTGATTGTGGCATTGAAAACAACGCAGAATCATTTGTTACCACAACTTTTACCACCTGTTGTTAAAGAAAATGGAGTGGTGTTAGTGCTGCAAAATGGCTTGGGAATTGAAACACAAGTCGCAAAAATTGTGGGAAGCGATCGCGTCATTGGTGGACTGTGCTTTCTCTGTTCAAACAAAATTGCCCCCGGACATATTCGTCATTCGGATTACAAAGAAATCACGTTGGCAGATTATGCACTGAACTACGCGCCGTGTGGAGTCACCGATCGCCTTCAACAACTTGCGACAGACTTTGAACAAGCCGGAATTCCGATCGAGCGATCGGGAGATTTATTTTTATCGCGTTGGCAGAAGTTGGTCTGGAATATTCCGTTTAACGGGCTTTCAGTAGTGTTGAATGCGGCAACCGATGAAATGATGAAAGACGAACACATCCGGGCGTTGGCGGAACATCTGATGCAAGAGGTGCGAATCGGATTCGCTGCTTGTGTGGGGGAGGGCGATCGTACCCTTTCACCAGCCTTTATTGAAAAAATGTTGGACTATACCGCCAAGATGAAGCCGTATCGCACCAGCATGAAGATTGATTATGATGAACATCGCCCTCTAGAAGTGGAAGCAATTTTTGGAAATCCCCTGCGAATGGCGCAACAGGCAGGTGTTGAACTCCCTCGAACTCAAATGCTCTATCAGCAATTAAAGTTTCTTGATCTTCAAAATCGTTAATTGGTAATTGGTAATTGGTAATCAATTTGAAAGACTGCATTGAAGCAAAAATTCCGTTCTATTACCCATCACCCATCACCCATTACCATTTTTTAACCTTGAATGAAGGGCGTGCCTTGATCCAGTTCTCGGCAGGCAGAATAGACTTCCACAAAAACACAGAAGGGCGATTTCAGTTCGCCCTCACAGATATACTGATGCAACTGAAAAGACTGTAAATCGTTAGCCTTGAAGTTGATCCAAATGTTGAGGGCAGAAGACTGCAATTCCGGCACCGACAACCTTTCCAGAATATTGTGCCGCTTGTTGCAGTTCATCACCTTCGAGACCCGCACTTTGCAATCCGCCGACAACTTCTTCAGCCACTTGAGCAAAGGGCTTACCTTGATCCAGTTCTTGACAGGCAGAATTTGCCAAATCTAATGCTTTCTGATCACCAACGGTTTGATGGATCACTTTCTCATCATCGGTCAAAGCCGTATCAAGAGCGGCGAAGAAGCGATCGGTATCTTGACCGGAAGATTGATCCGCAGGCGCATCACCATTGCTAGCTTCAGTGATTTGACTGGCATGTTGTGGACAGAAAACGCCAACCCCAACCCCAATCACCTTTCCAGAATACTGTGCCACTTGTTGCAGTTGATCGCCTTCGAGACCCGCTTCTTGCAATCCTTGAACTACCTCTTCAGCAACCTGAGTAAATGGTTTACCCGCATTTAGATCTTGGCAAGCGGCGGTTGCCAAATTCAGAGCTTTTTCGTTACCCACGGTTTCATGAATTTCTCTCTCTTCAGGAGTCAAGGCTGTATCCAGCGCTGTGAAGAAGCGATCGCTGTCTTGCTCAGACACCTGAGTTTGTTCTGTGTCAGGTTCAGATTCATTAGTGGCTTCAGGTGCATCCAGCTTGCTACCGTCATCCGTTTGAGTGTCAGTATTCACGCTGACAGAAGGAGAATCAGATGAGGAATTGTCTGTTGCCGTATCTTCAGACTTTTGGCATCCTGTCGCCAACAACAGCAGGCTGATAGTGGCAGCTAAGAACAGTTTGGCGGAACGTTTCTGCGTCATGGGGTACCTGATTGAGTGAATGACTTTAAAGGTATACAACAAAGGTTCCCTGGATTCCGCACGGTTTAATAGCCATGCAGTTTTTTTGTCTGTATGCTGTACCACAACTACATGGTTCAGTAACTAGAAATATACGGAATTTTTTAAGATCATTCTTCATCATTGGCTTTTTCTTGGAAACCGCGAACAATCCGTGACAGTTCATTCTTTTCATCAACGGTAACGCGAGAGGGAGAACCACTGATGACCCGCTCAAAATTACGGAAGGAATCTTTGATTTCAGGACCGCGATCGCTAATCACATACTCTCGAATTCCCTTATCATGCCACGATCCGCGCATCTTAAATACGTTAATTGCCCTTGCCATTTCACCGCGAATCTCAACATATTGCAGCAATAGAATCGTATCGGTGATAGTGGAAATGTGGGAATCTGTAATGGAATGGGAACCCATGAACTGATCGGTCGTGTTGGTGAAGAAGCCTGTGATTTCTTCTTGCTTGGCAAAGCCTGTCACCCCAATCACAAACTGACGAAAGGCGTTGTTGCTGACACCACGAGCCAGAGCAGATAGAGAATCGATCGCAATTCGAGAGGGTTTAAATTCAGCAATTTCAGACTTAATGATTTGCAAATGATCTTCTAACCCTGCTGATTCTGGGTAAGCACAAATGATTTTGAGTAAGCCCTGCTGTTCTAAATCCTCAAAATCAATGCCCCATGAATAGGCGTTGCGAGACAGTTGTGCCCGTGATTCTTCATAAGCAAACAGGAGCGCCCGTTCATTCACCCGACAGCCATTTTGCAGAAACTTGCTGACTAACAAAGTTTTGCCTGTTCCGGTTGCGCCAGTTGCCAGAATGATCGAGTCTTTGAAAAAGCCACCCCCACACATTTCATCAAGCGTTTTCACACCACAAGACACACGAACATTAGACGATCGTTGAGTCAGTCGCATAGCGCCGAGTGGGAAGATATTAATGCCTTGATCCGTAATCGTAAAGGGATACTCGCCTTTCATATGGGTCGTCCCCCGGAGTTTGAGAATCTCGATCGTCCGTCGCCGTCGCTCTCCCTCTAGCACATTCCGAACAATCACCACATTATCGGAGACGAATTCTTCGACTCCAAACCGCGCCACCGGACCATATTCCTCGACTCGTTCCGTTGTCATAATCGTGGTTGCGCCGACTTGCTTCAGACGAGCCACAAGGCGGAAAATTTCTCGTCGCACTACAGACGCCGCATCATACTGTTGAAACACGGCAGTTACAGAGTCGATCGAAACTCGCCTCGCTTTGTATTTGCGAATGGCATATTGAATCCGTTCAATCAGCGCAGACAGATCAAAATTACCGATAACATCTTGTCCTTCTGGATCAGGGGAAGCATCTAAAATAAACAGTTTTCCTTCGTCTACCAACTTTTGCAAATCCCAGCCAAAACTATAGGCATTTTTGATAATGTCAGCCGGAGATTCTTCAAACGTCACGAATATTCCTGGCTCATCAAATTGAGTAATGCCGTAGTAGAGAAATTGCACGGCAAATAGCGTTTTACCCGTACCAGACGTACCGCTCACCAAGGTGGTTCTGCCGATGGGTAAGCCACCATGACTAATGTCATCGAAGCCCTCGATCATGGTACGAATTTTTTGAACCCCCGTCATGACTGCGTTACGCGGTTGTCCATCCTGGTTTGTCTGCGTCATGGTTTGTCGTAGTCTTTTAGTTGGAGTGAAGCATTTGGAATTTAGAGATTAATAATACTGAGTAGGCTCATGCTAGTGCAAATGCTGATGTATTGAGGGTTTAATTCTGGCTTTGGGCGGCTTAGCATAAATCTCAATTTGTAGAATAAGGTTCTATGAGTTGTATAAAGATAAAGAAGATGAAGATGAAGAAGATAAAGGAGTAACATTACCCTTCTAATTCATTCAATTCATCTTCCTGCAATTCATCATAGAGGAGGTCTAGACCAATCAAAACCCGTTCGCGATCGGATAAATCACCAATAATCTTACGCACGGGCGGCGGCAAAATTTTGGCGAGCGTCGGAGTTGCCAGAATTTTATCTTCTTCTGCTAGCTGCGGATTTTTTAGCACATCAATCACCTTGAGTGCATAGACCCCCTGAAACTCTGTCTCCAGAATATTGTTTAGCGTTTTTAACGCCCGTACTGAATTGGGCGTGTTGCCAGCGACGTAAAGCTTCAGAATGTAGGTCTTTTTTAGAGGACTCATGGATTTTATGCAATACCTCGGCTTGGATACGTGAAATCGGATCGGGTGGAATCTGGGGACATGATGATATTGATTTATCAGAATGGATTGGTCAAGATAATTAGGATCATCACACGTTTTCGCACCTGGTGGATTGAATGATTTTGAGTCTAGCTCAGTCAGATGTTCACGACTCTCGTGGAATGGAGCGACGATACATTTCACAGAGATGGGCGATCGTGTCAATCAGAGTTAGCCGATAATCTTGCAAGATCTCATCACTCCGTCCCTCTAACTTTAATTGTTTAGAGAATCCATCCATCAATTCCATATGAATTTCTACAATTTGAGAAACAGGGACATCTGCAAAAAATGCAAGATTGACGAAATTATCAATTCTTTGATTTAGGTTGGTTTCATCTGAAAAGTAAAACAGAATAATTTCACGATACTCTTCCTTCAATTGTTTCAACAGTTCTTCTCTCTGAGGCTGAGTCATGTGCCGGAGAAAATGCTGTGGATTACGTTTGTAATAGACACCAAGATATCCGAGTCTCTCTTTGAGTTTTTTAGCCAAACGGGCTTGCTGTGCCATCAGCGATTGATGGGTTGCGGGCTGTTCAACTAGTGCCACCGGAGCCTGACTTGCATCCGTTGATGGGTTGACCGGAACCAATTGAATAAACTTACCGATCGCCTGATCAATCACTGAGTTAATCTGGCTGAGGTGTTTCGCCGAGATTTCTAGGATCGCGGGGTGATATGAGAAGCGAGATGCGGGGTGACCCACAATGGAAACAGTCGGATTTGGCTGCACAATGACCACTGGAAAGAACATCGATTGCTGCTGAAGCTGGTCGAGCAATGACTGCAATTCTGGAGCATCTTGGAGAACCAAACAATCGATCGGCTGGTTTTCCTGGACAAACTCCAAGAGTTCCTGTGGCGAATCGAACTGGTTTAAGGTATACCGCCCACTTTTTTCGGTCGCAGGGGGATCGCTCAGAATCTGTGAAAGCAACTGAGCGATCGACTGAGAAGAATAGAGACTACAAATCGAGAGATGAAAACGCAATGCCTTACAAATAAACCCGTGAGCAAAAAATGGTGTAAATCAAAACATATCCTGAACTACGTAATGCAGTTTAGAAACAAATCTTGATGATTATTAGAATACTTAACACTCATTGTAGTTGAAAAGCCCTCGCTTCTTCGACCATCCGGTGATAATTAAGATAGCCTCTAATATAAGCAGCCATACTCTACTCCTGAATGACGTGCGGAAATGGCTTTAGAATGTACTGTCGCCCTCATCTAAAGGCGATTTCTCGGCATTTGTGGAATGGATACTGCCTCTCTCAGAGAATTTGTTGTTTTGGTTCCGGTATGCGTCGAAACTGAGACGTTGGTGGATGCATGGCAGATTTTCCAGCAAACAACTTCGGATTATGTTGTAGTCATTGATCTCCATCAGATGCCGCTAGGTCTGTTGAGGCTGCGTCAGTTGGTGCGCTATTTTGCGATCGATCGCTCCGAAGTGAGTTCTCAACCCAGCATTGGCTATCTGCAACACCTGATTCATGCCACCAATGCTGGAGCCATCACCTCAACGTTTCTAGAACCTCTGACGCCGCTCCCAATTGATCTACCGCTTGATCAACTTCAGCCCTACTTATCTGAAATTGGGCAACGCCAGTGGGCATTAGTGAATGCGTCAGGGGAGTATGTTGGGTTGCTCGATCGCCTTCGCCTGCTGCAATGTTTGGCGATCCATTCCCTGCCTCAACTGGATGCCGCCGATCCATTCCCGCCACTCCCCCCCCCAACCCAGGTGCCGATCGATCCGCCAACCGTCCTCGATCCTCTGATCGATTTGCTGGAGCGGCTGCCAATTCCGTTAATGCTCCAAACAACAACCGGACGAGTCGTCACTCAGAATTTGGCATGGCGACAGCAAGTTGAGGAACTGCGTGATCCGGGTCAGGTGAGACGAGAAGCGGCGTTGATTTTAGAGTCGATCGCCTGGAAAGAACGGCAAGGTGAAGCAATTGGGGCTTCGCCGAGTCCACCGATTGATCGTGTTTCAGATGGCTTACCAATTGACGTTTGGACGAATCCAATTCGTCCGGATGACGGGGTTGTCCGGCAGTCTGGTTCGTGTCGATTGGGGATAGAACCGAACACTTGTGTTTGCATCTGCCCAATGAAGAATGGACAGGATCGGGTGTGGAAGTTTCTAAAAATTCCGATGGGGATTGCCCCCTCTCATTTCGATCGCCGCTTCGACCTCGCATTCAGTCAGGCTTCCATTGAGACGTTAGACCCATCGCCAGCCTCTCAATTTAAACTCGCAACCCTGGGATTTAGCCCTGATCCGGTGTGGCGATTGTTGGCGCAAACCGAATCTTTGTGGTTGGTGCTAGCCCAAGACACGACTGAACAGCATCAGGTTGCCAGAGAGTTAGCCGCCAAAAACGCTGATCTCGTCCAGTTGAATCGCCTCAAAGACGAATTTTTAGCGTGTATCAGTCATGAACTGAAAACACCCCTCACCGCCGTCCTCGGTTTATCAAGCTTGCTAAAAGACCACTTGCTGGGAGAATTGAACGAGCGGCAGTCTCGCTATGCCCAACTGATTTACCAGAGTGGTCGGCATTTGATTCTGATTGTGAATGACATTTTAGATTTGACACGGATTGAAACAGGACAATTAGATCTGACACTGGAGCCTGTTCAGGTTGAAGCAGTATGTCTCCATGCTCATGAGCAAGCTCGGCAAATGCATCTGCTGGAAAGTGCAGAAGGGCGATCGGCAATGGCTGAGGGGCGATCGGACATATTCGCTCAGTTTAGTCTAGACATCCAACCAGGGGTAGAAAACCTCGTGGCAGATGAATTGCGCCTGCGCCAGATGTTGTCTAATCTGCTGTCTAATGCCCTCAAGTTTACGCCAGCAACTGGCGAGATTGGTCTGAGGGTTGAATCTTGGGATGGCTGGATTGCCTTTACCGTTTGGGATACTGGAATTGGCATTCCGGCGGATAAACAGCATCTAATTTTTCAAAAGTTTCAACAACTTGAAAATCCATTGACTCGTCAGTTTGAGGGGACAGGATTAGGGTTGGTATTGACCCAACGGTTAGCACGGTTGCATGGAGGTGATGTGACATTTACCTCCGTGGAAGGCGCAGGCAGCCAATTTACCTTGCTCTTGCCGCCCAGTCCGCCTCAAGCGCCCTCGCAAGCCCCCCAAAATCTCAAAGTTGAGCATCGATCGTCCTTCGGTCAACCAACCACCATTACAGCCAGAAATCGTCTGGTGATTGTGGTAGAGGCAACTCCACAGTTAATTGAGGAGTTAAGCCGTCAACTGGCAGGGTTGGGATACCGAGTGGCGATCGCTCGTTCTGGCACGGAAGCGTTGGAAAAAATTCGTCGTCTCCAGCCCGTGGCCGTTTTTCTCAATCCACTCTTGCCGATGTTATCAGGATGGGATGTTTTGACGCTGCTCAAAGCGGATCAGGAAACTCGTCATGTTCCACTCATTGTGACGGCGATGCGAGTTGAAAAAGACCAGGCATACCAAAACGGGGCGGATGGTTTTTTGAGTCTGCCGATTCAGCCAGAATCCTTACGACGCTGTTTGGATCGGCTGGTTAGTCCGGCTATGGGTGAAGCAGAACAGCCATCTAGCTTAAGTTTGACAGTGTTACATCTCTATGAGGAAAACCCGCCTGTCGCACTGGAAAAGATTCATAGCCTCCTGTATCCGCATCAGTGCCGCGTCTTGGAGGTCGATGATCTAGAGCAGGCAGATTTGCTAGCGCGAGTTTGGAAGCCGAATGTCGTGCTTTTGGGGGGCAAGTTCTCTGACCCGATCGCCTATGCATGGCAACTCAGCCAATACCCCTTCCTATCAGCATTACCCTTAGTGACACTGACCCCTGAAATTACCCAAGCGGCTAATCAAGTCCCTGGACTCAGCTTATTTCCCTGTCTCGTGTCGATCGCGACCCATCGCAACCCGACTAGCGGCTCCGGTTCTCCAGAAATTTCAGCCTTGTGGCAAGTGATCCAGATGGCAGCCGGCATCAGTTGGACACCCCATATTCTCGTGACCGATTTTTCCACTTTGGAAGAGAATCTGTCTACTATGGCGGTGCCTTCGGGTGGACAGACCATTCCGGAATTCAAAGCCTCCCATTCTATCGGTGCGTTGGTGCAGTATATGCAGATGGCTGGATTCCGCAGTTCGATCGGGCATTCTTGGCACGACATCACCCGACAACTACAGCATTGCAGCGTAGATTTGTGGCTGCTCTGTGTCCATTCTGCTGAGCCGCATCCACTATTGCTGGAGATAATACAACGATTAGAGCAACTCGAAGTTAAGCCGCCTATTTTAGTGTGGAACTGCCAGGTCGCTGGAGAAGGTGGCAACGCGGAAACCCGATCGTTTGAAGCCATGTGGGGGGCGATCGCGACTCGAATTCTCCCACCCTCTCTTTCAATCACAGAATTACCAGATCGGATCAACCAAGCCTTAATGAATTGGCAGATGTGAAGGAATAGGGAATAGGGAATAGGGAATAGGGAATAGGAAGTTAACGTCATGTAAAACTTCTTTACATCTCTCGTGGGATGGGCGTCCCGCCCGTCTAGATCAGGGCAGGCAAGATGCATCCCCCACAAGAAACCGTTCCCTCTTCCCGTTTTTTAGTAATCCGTTTCTTCCTCATATTCCACAACACGTTTTCGTTCGGGAAGATTCACTTGTGGAGAGCGATAGGGCTTAGGATTCTCATCATCTGCCCACGCATCTTTGGTTACATCGTCGTCTTGAGCGGCATATTCCACGGAGCGATGCTCTCCATGAATCTCTTCGTATTCAACTTCCTCAACATCCGACCAGTTTTTCTCCTCGTAAGTTGGCTCTGGCTCACGCATTGCCCGAAGCGGCTCAGCCGTTGGTTTCGACTCATGCCAATGGTCTTCATCCCAAGTTTCTTGGGCGATCGGGGTACGAGTTCGCATCGGTTCGACCGGTTGACGAACGCCAGAAGGAAGTTGATTTTCAGTTTTGGTGGGCGTGGGGTAATAATCTTCGTCCTCCCGGTCCCAAGGGGGTTTGCCGATGCCGATGCGCTCTAGCAATCCAACGGAGAGTTGGTTAAGTTTTTCTTCTGCACCCTCGAACACAATGAGGCGATCGGGGCCGCTGCTCACCACCTCTTCCATCGACAGTTCGTAAGTGCTAATCAGTTGGTCAGGGATTTGGGGCAATCCGATCGAGGCAATCACAATCGACTCGACTTTGCCATCGCTTGTGTTGAACTTGTAGCCCCGGACTTTACCAAGCAAGTCTCCCGTTTCCGTAATCACTTCGCTGCTGATCAGCTTGCTGTAAGCTTCTGAGTTGAAGTTGTCTTCAAATATGGTGTCATCCTCAACCAAAATCACGTCACCAATCTGACGGACATTGCTCAGCAGCATTGTTTGCTGAATATTGGATAAGACCCCAGACAGCATACTTTCTCGGACACCAAACGCGACCACTTCACGGCGATCGACATCCACCCACAGTTGACTAATCACCCCCAAGCGTTTGCCGCCATCGCGGGTAATCACTTGTGTTCCAATCAGATCAGAGCGTTGACAAAGTTGTTCAAAGGTCATTTTCGAGTCCTAATCTCGAAGCAAATACGTATATCAGTAATAATCTGGCAACTAATACAGATACCTTAGATATCAATATTAATTAAGATTACTCAAGATTACATGAATCTATCTTGATTTGTTAGGGACGGATGTTATCCCTCCGCAGAAGGTTTCTCCATACTACTTTTCACACTACACAGAGGCAGTTTGAGCCTGCAAATCGATTCCCAAAACTTGGGTATAGGCTCCTCTGGCTTGAGTGACACCGATCGTTCGCTCAGCCGACTCAATCATCGGTCTTCGTAGACTTACGACGATAAACTGTGCCTGTTGTGCCTGGTGCTTAATCATTCTAGCTAATCGCTCTACGTTTGCCCCATCCAGGAACATATCTACCTCGTCGAAGGCATAGAAGGGTGAAGGACGGTAGCGTTGGAGCGCAAAGATAAAGCTGAGTGCCGTGAGGGATTTTTCGCCTCCAGACATAGACGCGAGGCGGCGGACAGGCTTACCTTTGGGATGGGCGACCAGGTTCAAACCGCTGGCAAAGGGATCATGGGGATCATCCAACTGGAGATAGCCATCTCCATCGGAGAGTTCTGCAAAGATAACCTGAAAATTTTGGTTAACGGCATCAAAGGCTTCTTTAAAGGCACGTTGCCGCAGAGTGGTGAAATTTTCGATCCGCAGCAACAGTTCCGTTCGTTCTTCGTCGAGGGTGGCGAGTTTTTGGCTGAGGTCTTCGAGACGAGCTTGAGTCCGATCGTATTCCTCCAATGCCAGCATATTGACAGGTTCCATCGCCTGAAGTTTTTTCTGGAGCGATCGCAATTCATACTGCAATGCCACCAGATCTTGTGCTTCTGGAATTTCCGGCAGTGGCTCAGGCAATTCTGCCCGTTTTGTCTCTAGCTGTTCCCTTAACGTTGCCAACTCTTCTCGCCGTGCCTGTTGCATTTCCAAAAGCTTCTGTCGCTGCCATTCTAGCTGCTGTTGTGCGGTTTGCTGTTCCCGAAGTTGACGCTCAGCCCGATCGCGTTCCTGCTTTTCTGCCGCCAGAGTTTGCTCCAGGTTTGCCATTGCCGCTTGAGTTTGGGCAATTTGCTCAGTGAGGGAGGAGGACTGGGTGCTGAGGGCTGAGCGTTGGTTCAGTTGGTTGGCTTGTTGGGTGCGATAGTCCTGGAGACGCTGACGAAATTGGTTAATTTTCTCCTGAGCCGAGTGCTGTTGCGTGTCCAGATGTTGAAGGCGGTGTTCGGCGGCTTGCAGTGCCCGTTGGCGATCGTTCAATTGGGCTTCCTGGGTGCGAATCGTCGCCTGAATTTGCTGCCATTCTCGATGCGTTTGCGATTGCTCTAAATCGGCGAGGATTTGGCGTTGGCGTTGCAGTTCTGCTTCTTGTTGGGGTAATTCTCGCTCCAGCGTAGATAGGCGATCTTGAGCGATGGTGAGTTCTTGCGTGTTTTGGGAAAGCTGCGATCGCAGTTGTCCCTCTTGCGTCACGAGAGTCGCGAGTTGCTTCTGGAGTTGCTCCGATTGCAGTTGCCCTTCTCGATATTGCTGACGAGCTTCTAGCAACGCTTGAGACTGTTGTTTGACCAGCATCACCGCTTCAGCAATAGCCATCTGACACCGACTGAGGACTCGATCGATTTCGTGGAGGCGTTCCCGTAGGGCGATCGCTTCAGCGGATTCTGCCGATTCCACGGTGCCAAAGTGAAGTGCCCCTTGCCGTTGAGTAATGCTGCCGCCCGTCATTGCGCCACTGGTTTCTAAGAGTTCGCCATCTAATGTGACAATGCGGTATTGCCCCATATAGCGACGGGCTTCATTAAGACTTGTAAAGACAACGGTACTGGTAAAGATATAAGCAAATACTTCTCGGTAGCGCTCGTCACAGTCAATCAGATGGCTGGCATAGTCGATGAATCCCTCCGGACGATTCCAGACAGGGATTGGGTTAAATTGGGGCGATCGAATTTTATTGAGCGGTAGAAAGGTCGCTCGTCCGGCTCGTAAGCGTTTCAGCAATTGAATTCCAGCCGCTGCCACTCCATCATCTTCTACAACCAGATAGCTTAATCGAGCCCCCGCCGCGATTTCCAACGCCAACTGATATTGCGGATCGACCCGTCCCAACTGAGCAACCAACCCGCAGATTCCCGCCAAACCGGATTCTTCCAGTATTTGAATAATTCCTGTGCCCTGAGTGTCTCGAATCGCCTGTGCCTGTGCTTCTAGTTTGTCAAGTTGTCGCTGTTTCTCGCGCTGCTCCTGGATCAAACGAGTTTGCGTGTCTTGCTGCACTTGCAGTTCCCGTTCGGCAGACGTGACGGTATATTGAAGTGATTCGACCTGTTGATGCGATTCACTCAACGTGCCGATCGCCCGTTGATAGTGCTGCTGCTTGTCTGCTGCGTCCTGAACGATCGCCTCTAACGCCTGATTCTGCTCTTGAATCTTGAGTTGCAACTGCTCAACTCGTTCATGCAGTCGGGCTTGCTCCGTGCGCTGCGGTTCCAAGGTGTGCAGCAACGCCTCCATTTGATGGCGCAGAGCCGTTTGTTCCTGTACCCAAGCTTCAGAAGCCTCCGCGATCGTGCTAGCGGCTTCTCGTTGGCGATCGAGTTCCTGTTGCGCCTGATCCCGGTTCTGACGGAGCATAGTCAAATCGCGGGTTTCCAATGTGTGTTTTTCTTGAGCCAATCTTTCTCCCGCCTGAAGTTGCTCCTGAATCTCGCGTTGGCGGCGATCGATGCTAGTGGCGGTTTCCTGGCTAGTCGCGATCAAATCTTGCTCTTGGCGATGTAGTTGCCGCAATTCTGCTTCACGAGTTGCCAGCGACGCTTGGAGCGCCAAGAACTCATCTTCTCCCAAGGCTTTGACACGGGCGTTGAGTTGATCTAACTGAGCCGTCGCTTGCTGAATTTCACCGGCAAGGGTAGTGAGTTGGGCAGTCAGGTTGGCGTGGGTGCGATCGTCCTGCTCGATTTGCGCTTGTAGCTGCTGGGCTTGCTGTGCTTGAGTTCGCCAGAGTAAGACGGTTTCCCATTGCGTTTTTGTCTGGAGTTCTGCCTTGAGCCGTTGATATTTCTCAGCTTTAATCCGGTCTTGGGCAAGGCGATCGCACTGAGCAATCAGTTCCCGCTCAACAATTCGGAATCGCTCCTCTCGTTCCTTGACGGCATCTAGTTTTTCTTTGGCTTGAATGATTTTGCGATCGAATGCCGCTACGCCTGCCAGTTCATCAATGATTTCTCGTCGCTCTCGCGGATTCATCGAAATGATGCTGGTCACATCCCCCTGTAACACCACATTGTAGCCTTCCGGGTAGATGCGAAATTTGTTTAACTGCTCGTGCAATTCCGTCAAGGTACAGGCTTGTTCGTTGATGGAATAGTTGGAAGTGTAAGTGCCCTGTTGGGTGACACGGAGTTTGCGGGTGACAGTCCATTCGGTGAGGGAGTGGGAGGATGAGGGGATAAGGGGGTGAGGGGAGTGTCCGTTGCTGTGATGAGTGTCAGATAGGCTATCTAACTGTCCGTTACGGGTAGAACCGTTGTTTTCAAAGTTGGTATCCTGCTCATCCGTCTCCGCGTCTCCGCGTCTTCGGGTCTCCCTGTCTTCTACTCCATTCCCTTCTATGGCAAACGTCACCGTGACACTGGCTTCAATCGTCGATCGCCCTCGACTCGTCTGATTTTGATTCACCAGATCAGGCAGCCGCTCAGCCCGCATTCCTTTGGAACTAGATAGTCCGAGGGCAAACAGCAGCGCATCTAAGATATTTGATTTCCCTGAACCGTTTGGTCCAGAAATGACTGTGAACTCTGGTAGCAAAGGGATTTGAGTCGTGCCACCAAAGGACTTGAAGTGAGAAAGCTCAATGCGCTTGATATACACGTGCGAGTTCGCCGATCGTAATTAAGTACAAATATACTAATCAATTCGGGTATTGAACAGTAGTTTTAGCAGAAAAATCGCGAATTCACTCACTCTACTGAAAAATTCCGTTTAGCGAACGCTCCTGACCTGAATTTTTGCAATCTCTTAGGATCGTGGATTAAATGAATCTAAATTAACCACAAAGGCACCAAGACACTAAGCACCTATCCGAAAACCTCGATCGCATTTGATGTATCACAGATAGGGTGGGCAATGCCCATCTACAAAATGAGCTTTTGGATAGGCTCTAGCAGAATTCTTCTTGACAAACTTGACAAAGATATATGGATGCTAAAACCGATATATCCATCACCCCACGACCCCAAAAGATGCCTAGTTAGGCTGATGGAGGCAATTCTAAGGGAATCGCACCTAACATTCCTTTACGAAAATCGTTCAAAATCTGACGAGCCGATCGCTCTTTATTCCCTTGATATTTTTGCTCCGCTAATGTTTCAATGTAACTCTCTCCGGTTAATGGAGTTAGATCAAGATGGTAGCGCGATCGAAGTGGCAACTCAGGCATCATTTGTGGCGCTTGGGATTGCAAGAATTTGAGGCGATCGATTAAGGCGGCAGCGACTCGCTGAAAATCATAGGCGGCTTCACCAATATCATCACAAATTGCCAGTTTCAATGCCGCTTCCTGATCTGCTAATCGAGAAGGTAGTACACCAGGAGCATCCAATAGTTCGATCTGATCGGAGATCCGCACCCATCGCAGTTGACGGGTGACTCCGGGACGACGGGCACTCTCCACCACTCGACGGTTGAGCAATCGATTGATCAAGGCTGATTTGCCCACATTGGGGAAGCCAAGCACCACTGCTCGAACCGGACGAGGCAGCATTCCCCGATCGCGTCGTCGGGCATTCATCCTCTCTCCGGCAATTTGTGCTGCCTTCGCGACTGCCGCTACCCCTTGTCCGTGATTGGCGTTCGTGAAATAAGGTGGCTCTCCCTGTGCCTGAAACCATTTTGTCCACGCTTTCTGCACCTGTGGCGGAATCATATCGACCCGATTCAGCACCAATACTCGCTCTTTATTGCCAATCCACTGCTGCACCTGTGGATGACAAGTTGCTAACGGAATTCGCGCATCCCGGACTTCCAGCACCACATCAACTTTTTTCAATTGTTCCAGCAGTTGTTTCTCTGCTTTGGCAATGTGACCGGGATACCATTGGATAGGAGGGGAGGTCATGGAAGGATGAAGGGATGGGGATAGTGGATTGAGGGGGCTTTGACGGGTTTGATCAGCCCAAAATCGATCGCCTCCCATGATGTGAGAGAACGATCGCTAAAGCTTTGGAAGCTCACTCCATCATAGTTTGTCTTTTGTCTTTATGCTCTTTTCAAATGACCGATAACTAATGACCAATGACCCACTAGAGCTAAACAATGTATCATTTTTGAATTCGCTGTATGGGTAATCAGTTTGTCTGAAATACTCTAATCTACTATTCAGATAATAGTTACTCTTATAGTCATGAAATGTGTCATACTCTGCACTACTTATCGATAGTATCTGCATCATAAGTTCTGCAAAAAACGTTATTCGTAAGTTGTTCTCGTTTATTATAGCTATTTTGGTATTCCTTATTTTTGATGGTTAAGAAACTCATGTCTGTTTGAGTTCTGTTAATCAGTGATCTGAAGGGGTTGTAGGTATTAATTGCCTATCTGAAACCCATTTTGTAGGTGAGCAATGCCCACGCTAGCTGTGATATAGCAGTAGCCAGCGTAGTTAGGACATTGCCAAGGCAATCTTGTTCTGGTCGAGAGGGATGGAACCAGCTTAGAGAGTGGCATATGGGGTAGTTGGGGCGATCACAGAACTGGGTATCTTGGGTTTACACAGTCTTCGCTTCACACACATCCCAATGGTGTTAAAACAATGCCGACAGAAAAATTTCGCCGCCAATTGCGTCAAGAATCCGAGAAATGGTGGACTGAAGGGCTGATTGATGCTGCACTCTATGAAAAATTAGCCGATCGCTATCAATTCAATGCGTTAGAGCAAGATGCCAGTAATCGCTTTATTGCCATTCTGATGGGATTAGGAGCGATTCTCCTGGGATTAGGGGTGATTACGTTTGTCGCAGCAAACTGGCAGGAATGGACGCGATCGTTCAAAGTTCTTGTGTTGTTGAGTTTATTTGTTAGCGTCAATATTGCCGGATTTTATCTGTGGCGACGCTCTGCTCATCAACGATTTCAAAAGTTAGGACATGGGTTGCTGATTCTAGGCGCACTTATTTTAGGCGCAAATATGTCACTCATGTCCCAGATGTTTCACCAGAGCGGAAATTTCTATGAACTGCTGCTGGCGTGGGGTATTGGCGTTGCAGCAATGGCATATAGCCTGCGATTGACTTCCTTGGGCGTCATGGCATTGCTTTTGATTGGCAATGGGTATATCCCAGGCTGGAATGCGTGGCTGACCGGACACTCTTTCTCCGTGTGGCAATTAGTTGTCTGGCATATGCCGTTGATTGCCAGTGTTTTGTTTGTCCCGATGGCACACTGGTGTCGCTCCCGCGTGATTTTTGGATTCACTGGAGTATTAATCGCCACCTCTTTCGTCTTCAACCTTAGACCACTCGCCGGATGGTGGTACAAAACGCTAGAAGCTCCAGGTTGGGTTGCCGCGATCGCCTTCACTCTCCCGCCCCTTCTCCTCTGGAGCTACAGCCGCGCCATCTGGCAACTCGCCCCATCCCACTCCCCCATCCCACCCCCCCATCCCACCCCC
>JAAUSF010000072.1 GCA_012033255.1 Cyanobacteria bacterium RU_5_0 | reverse complement strand
CCTACCCTCTACCCTCTACTATCCACCCTCCACCCTCCACCCCTCCACCCTCTACCGTCATGCTATTCAAAAACAACCTAAAGTCGTGTCTAAGCCGCGAAAGCAAGTCAAGGGTTTATGGTTTGAGAAAATAATGGCGATCGTTGCCTTAATCAATCTGTGTCTAGTCTTTTTTGATATATCTTATATTTCTTGGCATAACTTCTACTTGAGGCAGTTTCCGGAGTTCACGCAATGGTATGGTCAGCAATTCAAAGGGATTGAATCTCATCGATCGACTGAGGATTATTTGGAAACAGTGCAACGTCTGGAGGATCAAGTTGCACTCGAAGGATTAAGTTCTCCTCAGTCAGAGAGACTATTGGAGCAAGTGCGATCGCGCAGTATTGAAATGATTGATGAAAATCCGTTTGCAGGAGCCGGAAAATCAGGAACATTAGAACGAATTAAAAAACGGATACGTGATGAAACTGACGCTGAATCATCTAAGCAAGCGTTCATTACGTTTTGGAGTCAAGATTATTTGTCGCGATCGGGGTGGCAAGAGTCGATTAAATTTTTTAATGCAGAAATTCGCCCTTTAATTGCTAGCAACTACTATCGTGGCATTGGCTTAAACGGTGAGCCGATCGATGAATTTTGGCGGATTGATAGTTGGTTTGTCGGTCTATTTGGGATAGAGTTTCTCATCCGAACCATTTATCTCAGTCGTCGCTATAAAGGGGTGAGTTGGCTTGATGCTGCCATCTGGCGCTGGTATGATTTGCTGCTGCTGATCCCAGTTTGGCGCTGGCTGCGGGTGGTTCCCGTTACAATTCGCATTAATCAATCCAAGCTTGTTAACCTTGATCCAATTAACAACCGCATCATCCGCAGTGCTATTTCGGGAATTGCCATAGAGATAACCGAGATGGTAGTCATTCGCATTATTAATCAAGCACAAGATGCGATTCAGCAAGGAGATGCTGTGCGCTGGCTCCTTAACCCATCCGGAGGGCGTCGATATATTGATATCAATGGCATCAATGAGGCAGAAGCGATCGCTAATCGATTGACGACGGTTCTGGTTTATCAAGTTCTTCCCAAAATCAAACCTGAGATAGAAGCACTGCTCCATCACAGCATGACAAGTGTGCTGAATAACTCTCCAGTCTACGCCGGAATCCAACGTTTGCCAGGGTTGGGCGACTGGACAGATCAACTCACGAAACAATTGGTTTCGGAGGTTTCTAAAAATAGCTATCAGGCAATTACTGCATCGCTGGAAGATCAAGTTGGATCGGGCTTGATCAAACAATTAGTTGGTCGGTTTGGAGAGGTGTTTAGAACTGAAATTCAGCAAGATGATGCAGTAGAAGAAATTCAATTACTTTCAGTGGAACTGCTGGAAGAAATTAAGCTGAATTACATTAAGCGGATTGAAATGGCAGATCTCGAACAACTTCAGTTACAGAAGAAACATCTTTACGAACTCACTCAAGGTTTCATTACAGATTAAGCTCCCATTCCAAAGTGGATGCGCTACACTTGAGCTTATCGGAGGTTGGTTTTGTAACCAGCCACAAGGACATCATTTCACTAAGGAGGTGGGTCGATACCCACTTTTTTTAGTTTCTACTTGGAGTAATCCTCTGTCTCGTTTCTCTCTGAGAACATGACCCATCCTCTCATTCCTGAAATTATTGAGTTGGCAGAACCGATCGCCGCTACCCTCGGACTGGATCTCGTGGGGGCTGTCTTTCATACCAACCATAACCCTCCTGTTCTGCGGGTTGATGTCCGCAATCTGGAACAAGATACTAGCCTAGACGATTGTGAGCGCATGAGTCGCGCTTTGGAAACGACTCTAGACGCATCTCATCTAATCCCTGATGCTTATGTTCTAGAAGTTTCTAGCCCTGGCATTTCCCGTTCCCTAACAACCGATCGAGAGTTCACTTCCTTCAAGGGCTTCTCTGTAGTTGTGACAACAATAGAACCTCACGATGGTCATGTCAATTGGACGGGGCAACTCATTCGACGCGATGAAACGGCTGTTTATCTCAGCCAGAAAGGGCGATCGATCGCTGTTCCCCGCCATCTCGTCAGCAAAGTACAACTTGTTGAACGCGACTAGTGGGAAAGTTTTGAGTTTTGAATGTTGAGTTTTGAGTTGGAATCCTCCGAGCATCTGTTCTAAACCTCAAAACTTAAAACTTAAAACTCCCTTCCCCCCACTTTACCTACCCTTTAACTCACTCAAAACTCAAAACTTAAAACTTAAAACTTGAGAGGATTCGCCTATGTCGATGGTCACTCTACCTGGGCTGCAAGACATGATTGATAGCATCAGCCGCGAACGCAATCTACCGAAGCACGCGGTTCAAGCCGCGTTGCGAGAAGCTCTGTTGAAAGGATATGAACGGTATCGGCGTACCCACCGCCCTGACTCAACTAGTTTTGACGAAGATTACTTCAATAACTTTGATGTAGAACTGGATGTGGAGGATGAGGGGTTCCGGGTGCTAGCGACGAAAACGATCGTCGAAAGTGTCTCCAACCCAGACCATCAGATTGCCTTAGAAGAAGTTCAAGAAGTTGCCGACGAAGCTCAACTGGGAGACACTGTAGTTCTGGATGTCACTCCAGATCAGGGAGAATTCGGACGGATGGCAGCGATTCAAACGAAGCAAGTCCTCGCGCAGAAGCTTCGCGATCAGCAACGTAAACTCGTCCAGGAGGAGTTCCAGGAACTTGAGGGAACCGTGCTGCAAGCCAGAGTATTACGATTCGAGCGGCAATCCGTGATTATGGCAGTCAACAGTGGGTTTGGTCAGCCAGAAGTTGAAGCAGAATTACCAAAGCGTGACCAGCTACCTAACGACAATTACCGGGCAAATGCCACGTTCAAGGTTTACCTCAAGAAAGTCCTGGAAGGATCTCACCGAGGTCCTCAACTGCTCATCTCTAGAGCCGATGCCGGGTTGGTTGTAGACTTATTCGCGACAGAAGTCCCTGAAATAGAGGATGAAATTGTCCGGATTGTGGCGGTAGCACGGGAAGCAAATCCTCCGTCTCGTTCAGTGGGTCCTCGCACTAAAATTGCTGTCGATACGCTAGAGCGGGATGTTGATCCAGTTGGAGCTTGCATTGGAGCGAGAGGATCGCGTATTCAAGTGGTTGTGAATGAGTTACGCGGCGAAAAGATCGATGTGATCCGATGGTCGCCTGATCCAGCTACTTACATTGCGAATGCGCTCAGTCCGGCTAGAGTGGAAGAAGTGCGATTGGTTAATCCGGATGAGCGGCAAGCCCATGTTCTGGTGCCGGAAGACCAGCTAAGTTTGGCGATCGGCAAGGAAGGTCAAAACGTCCGTCTTGCGGCTCGTCTCACGGGTTGGAAAATTGACATCAAGGACTCTGCTAAGTACGATCACGAAGCGGAAACTCGTAAGATGGAAGCCATTACTGAGGAACGTCGTCTTGCTCGCGAAGCCATCCGTGCTGAAGCTGAGGAGGAAGAGTTGCTTGAAGACGATGATGAACTCAATGAAACCGACGATTTTGAGGACGAGGAAGAATCTGCTAAAGCTGATGGATTTGGAACTGAAGTTAGCGAAGCCCTACAACGTCCTCAAGGTTAGGAAAGGATGAGGGATGAAGGATGAAGAGGGGATCATTGAGGGAAGAATTACGCAATATTCCCCTTATTTATTGAAATCTCTCACTCTTACTCCTTTACTCCTTCACTCTTTATTCAGGCTGTGCATATGTTATGCTTCCAAACTATCGTCGTTGTGTTAGTTGTCGTAAAATCGCTCCGAAGGAAGAGTTTTGGCGAGTTGTGCGGGTATTTCCGTCACAGACGGTACAATTAGATCAGGGAATGGGGCGATCGGCGTACCTGTGCCCAAATCGGGCCTGTCTACAGACGGCTCAAAAGAAAAATCGGTTGGGGCGATCGCTGAAGGCTTCTGTTCTAGAAGAATTCTATCAGGTGCTCTGGCAACGTCTATTTGAGACCGATGCAGAATCTCAGACGAGGTAGTAGATTAGGGGTAAGTGTGCTGAAGGCATCTAGAGTAGGAGGTACATTGAGCAGATAAGATACTAAGCATCTACAAATGAAATGTCTTACAGGAGTGAAATCTAAACCTGCCCCGTACCTGCGTTAAAAGCACCTCCAGTTTTGGAAATTTGTGCAAGATTGAGCAAAGAAGCTGTTTTGGTCAAGTCGAGCAGCCTCAAGCTATCCTGGGGTAGGTACAGGAAACAACTGAGGTTATTGTCTTTACCTAAAGTAAAAACGCTCTTGTCAATGACGCTAGAAATATCTAAGGCTTTTTCTGATTTGAAGAGTTTGAGTCCGAAGACTGGGTTAGATGGTTCAATTGTAGTTTCGTCAAAAAGAGCAGTAGGTCACTATGTAAAAATGATTTGGGACGCAGAGGGGATAGTGGATGAACAACGGCAAAGTGAGAATATACGAGTTATCAAAGGAATTGAATTTGGACAATCGAGACATTTTGGCGGTTTGCGATAAGCTCAACATTTCAGTTAAAAGTCATAGCAGCACAATTACAGAAGATGAGGCTGCTCGGATTCGGACTGCTGCCGAGAAATACACTCCCAGTTACTCTCCGTCTAAGCCTGCTGCACCAATTCATAGCTCTGTCAATAAACAGTCTAGTCCTCAACCTCCTGTGAAGAAACAGCAGATTCTAGAGATTCGTAAGCATCGACCCCTGGCTGAACCTCCTAAGCGCCCAGAGGCTGAACCAACCCCTCCAACGGTTAATTCTGGCGCTAAGTCCGCTGCACCTCAGCCCTCTAAGCCGCTAGCAAAGCCGTCTGTGCCCAGCCGCCCTCCTGCTCAAACTGATTTGGAACCTGTGGATGAGCTTGAGTCACTGCCTCCTGTGGCAGATTTGGAGCAAGAACTCTCTCCAGATGTCGAACCGATCGCTTCAAGTCCGTCAGGCATTGATTCAGACGTTGATATCGATATTGATGTTGATATCGATGTTGATGTTGCTAGGGATGACGAGTCGGTTGAGTTGACCCCTCCTCCAGCTAGACCTGTGCATAAAGCACCTGAGAAGGGTGTTGAGATACAGCCCCAAACAAATTTGTCTAATCGCCCTGTGTTGAAACGCTCCAGGACTACTGAGTCGGCTGAGCAGTCATCCACCAGTCGGGACGTTGTGCGTCCACGAAATAATGGTGGAACGTCATCTGAAGCTGTAGCAACTAAAGAGCTTCCTCGGCGGAGTGAATCGGCTGGATCGGCATCACCACCCTTGATTAAGCCCAAGCCGACGATACCAGAGTTACGGCGTAAGCCCGTTCGACCTGGCGCAGAACCGCTCAATAAGGATGCTGAAGATGTAGATGGGCAAGTTGCCGCTCCGGCTGAGTTGGGTGGAACGCCAGAATCGATTGATTTGGAACTGCGTCGTCCGGCACCCCCTCGGCCTCCCAAGCGCGGCAAGGGATGGGAAGAAGAGGAAGAGGAAGAGCAAGAGTCTCAAAAGGCAAGTAAGGTTGGTCCTAAGGCGAAGCGTCGAGCGCAACCTGTTATTGATGATGAAGAAGAAATTGATCTGATTGATGAAATCCTTGAAGAGGATGACGAGGATGATGGTGAAGATTCGCCAGTTCAGGTAAGCCTGTCACTGGCACGTCCACCGAAGCCAAAACGATCGGCTCAGAGTAAGCCTGCGGTAGCATCTACTCCTCAGAAACCAAAGCGATCGGGCGAATCTCGCTCTTTCCGGCGCGATCGTCGTCAAGAAGAAGTTCAGCAACGCCCAGAAGAGTTAGTTGTATCGGGAGCTATGTCAGTGTATGAACTAGCAGGGGCGATGATTGTGCCTGAAACTGACATCATTAAAACCCTCTTCTTTAAGGGCATTGCGGCGAATATCAACCAGATTCTTGACATTCCTACGATCACAATGGTGGCGGAAGAATTTGAGATGCCTGTTAGGACGGTTGAGGTGGAAGCAGAAGCCAAGAAGACAACCGAGATGCTGGATGCATCCGATCTGGATAGCCTCCAACGCCGTCCCCCTGTTGTTACGATCATGGGACATGTGGATCACGGTAAAACTACTTTATTGGATTCCATTCGCAAGACTAAAGTGGCGCAGGGCGAAGCAGGCGGTATTACGCAACACATTGGTGCTTACCATGTGGATGTGGAGGTGGATGACAGGGTACAGCAGGTGGTCTTCCTGGATACGCCAGGTCACGAAGCATTCACGGCAATGCGGGCACGTGGAGCTAGAGTTACGGATATTGCAGTTCTGGTGGTAGCAGCGGATGATGGGGTACGTCCTCAAACGATCGAGGCAATTAGCCACGCTAAGGCGGCAGGTGTCCCGATTGTCGTTGCGATCAACAAGATTGACAAAGAAGAGGCGCAACCCGAGCGCGTCAAGCAAGAGTTAACTGAGTATGGTCTGGTTGCGGAAGAATGGGGCGGCGATACCATCATGGTTCCTGTTAGCGCCATCAAGGGCGAGAACTTAGATACGCTCTTGGAGATGATTCTGCTGATTGCTGAGGTGGAAGATCTTCACGCGAATCCCGATCGTCTTTCTAGAGGAACGGTAATTGAAGCGAATCTCGATAAAGCGAGAGGACCAGTTGCCACCCTGATTGTCCAGAATGGTACCTTGCGAGTCGGCGATATCTTAGTAGCTGGCTCGACATTTGGGAAAGTTCGGGCAATGATCGACGATCGAGGCAAGCGCGTTGAAGTGGCTAGCCCATCCTTTGCGGTCGAGGTACTGGGACTGGGTGATGTCCCGGCGGCTGGAGACGAATTTGAAGTCTATAAGGATGAGAAAGAAGCCCGTTCTATTGCGGCAAACCGCACAGATCAGCAGCGTCAATCGCGTCTGCAACAAGCGATGGCATCTCGTCGTGTCAGTCTCAATACGATCTCAGCACAGGCTCAGGAAGGTGAGTTGAAAGAACTTAACTTGATCCTGAAAGCTGATGTGCAAGGTTCGGTTGAGGCAATTTTGGGAGCCTTACAGCAGCTTCCTCAGAGAGAAGTCCAAGTTCGAGTTCTGTTGGCGGCTCCAGGCGAAATCACTGAAACAGATGTAGATCTGGCGGCTGCGAGTTCGGCGGTGATTGTGGGCTTCAGCACGACCTTTGCGAGTGGCGCACGACATGCAGCAGATGAACTCGGTGTGGATGTCCGCGATTACAACATCATTTACAAACTTTTGGAAGATGTTCAAGGTGCGATGGAAGGTCTCCTAGAGCCTGAACTCGTGGAAGAACATCTAGGTCAGGCTGAAGTTCGGGCAGTCTTCCCTGTAGGACGAGGAACAGTGGCAGGTTGCTACATTCAGTCGGGTAAGATGATCCGCAATTGCAAGGTACGAGTTTTGCGAGGTAAGGATATCGTTTATGAGGGTAGCCTCGATTCCTTGAAGCGGATGAAAGAAGATGTGAAGGAAGTCAACGCAGGTTATGAATGCGGTGTTGGCGTAGACTCCTTCAAGGAGTGGGCGATCGGTGACATCATCGAAGCGTATCGTCTTGTTACAAAGCGTCGAACATTGTCTGCTTAGTTCGGTAAAAGGTAAAAGGCAAAGGGTAAAGGGTAAATAATTCTCATTCCCTTTGCCTTTTTGGTTTGTTCCGCATTTATTTTGCACCAGTGGATGGGCATCTTGCCCGTCCACAGGAATTCTGGAAATTTTGATGGGCAGATTGAATTAGGGTTCAGCTTGATTGAGGCACACGTTAATTTGTTTATTCTTGCTCAAGCGGGTGAATGCAGTCTGAGTGATCGTATCGAGGATTGTTAACCTTGAGGCTAACGGGATAACAAGACATTGCTTCAGATGAGTAGGGACGTAAGAGGGAGTGGAGCCGATCGCCTCCTTGCACTTCCAAATTCAGCCACATATCATAGGCATTTGGTGGCAAAATTACGGGCATCCGATCGTGAATCGGCTTCAGCATCTCATTGGCTTCAGTCGTAAGAATGGTGCAAGATTCGATCGCTCCGTCTGCGCTTTCCCAATGTTCCCATAACCCTGCAAACGCAAAAGGCTGAGTCTCTTCCATTTGAAAGTAGAAGGGTTGCTTCCCTTTCTGGAGCGGTTGCCACTCATAAAACCCATCTGCCAAAATGAGACAACGTCTTCGTTTGAAAGCGGCGCGGAATGCAGGCTTCTCGGTCACTGTTTCTGCCCGCGCATTGATTAGACGTGTACCGATTGATGGATCTTTTGCCCACGATGGAATCAGCCCCCAGTATAGATAGGTAAATTCCCGCTCTGAAGGTTCTGCAATTGTCCGAATCACACAAACAGGTTGAGTTGGTGCGATATTATAGCGAGGCTCAAGCTGAGGAACTGCGGAAAGTTGGAAGACTTCAGCGATCGTCTCTGCGGATTGGCTTAGGGTAAATCGTCCACACATAGGACACTCCAAATCATTACAAACTATTTCTGACAGGTCTAGATTAAACAACCAAAGCCAAGAGTGTCTTGCTCCGGTAGTAGTATGGCAATGATGCCTTCAATCATGGCTTATGCGTTCTTTTTGGTTTGACCCCTACCTTTGGATTCACTTGGCAGGCGTCGCTGCTCTGCCAATTTTCTTAGAGATTTGCCTGCTTGGTTTAGGAATAGGTGCCCCCTTAATGCCTGCCTGGTTTGAACTCGCCTTTGTTGGGAGCATTGGCATTCTGCCTATCCTTTGGATGCAGTGGCAACGCCCATTCAACATTTTTAGTTTGCTGCTGCTGGCACTCAAGCCAACTCAGTTGACGGATGATCAACGACGGATTTTACAACAATTCAAAGCCCCTGCGAATCGAGTGTTGGCTGTGTTGTCAGCCTTTGCGATGGCATGGGTACTGTGGCAGTTATATGGAATTGCACCTCTCGCTTCTAGTCTGACCTTCCTACCCTCCCTGAGCCGAGGTAGTGGACTGTTGATTGCGGCGATCGCCTTCCTGGCCAGCAATCTCTTCTTACAAATCCCTATTAGTGTTATGCGAGTCTTGCTCACCCGCGAAAACCAGTTTGCCGCAATGGCTCCCTATCCTGTTGAACAAATCTCTAAAGACTTCACACTAATTGGCTTGCGAGTTCCAAAAATCCTGCCGCCGTTAGTTTTAGCACCGACCAAAGCAACAACCCAAAAATCGGGTGTGAAACCGCCTTCGGCACCCTCTCAACCGGATTCTCCAGATTCTTCGATCCCACGAAAGCCAAAGGAAGCGCACTCGGATGAAGCGGCGATCGCAGAAGCCGTAGAAGCGATTAACGAGGTAAGAGCTGATTCCTTAAATCATCTGCCATTGACTAAAACGGTTGAGATAGTTGAGGAAGAGGCACTACCCGATGAGTTTGGGGAAGAATCTGTCACCGAAGATGGCGAAAGTTTTGAGGAACGGACTATCAAGTCAGAAGAGAAGAGCGAAACGACGATCGCGGACTCTCCTTTGATAGACAGCGAGGCAGCAGTCGTGGAAGAAATCACCGCTGAAATTATTACGGCTGAAATTATTACGGCTGAAATTGTTGATGAGTCTACAATAGATTCTCTTGAAGAGGCAGAATCCTTCGTTGAGACGATCGAAGTGATCGAAGTGGTTGAAGATGAAGTTCCTAAAGAGGAACCGATCTTCAATCTAACGCCAGAGCCAGTTAGCCCGATAGATGCCACTGAACAGCCAACAGGCATTTTAAAGAACGAAACCCTGGACGAAACCCTGAACGAAATAATCGCAGAGTCGATCGAAGTTGTCCCAGAAGAGAGTGCCGAAGAATTTCCCCCAGAGATTCCACCCGACGAAGCAACAACAGTCGTCATTGAAGTGATCAAGCTAGAGCCGCAATCTGACATCCCTCCTACGCCTCAACACAAGGCAGAATCCATAGAAGAATCGAATCAAGAGTAATGGGGAATCGGGAATCGGGAATCGGTGACTTACAGCGATTTTCAGATGAGTAAAGCGCAATTGCGTGTGGATGGGTGGATGAGTGGAGGGGTGGATGGGTGTGTGGCTTATGCCAGGGGAAACGGCTGTAGAAGCTGAACCCTTTCAATCTGCCCATCACAAGTTTCCAGAGTTCTTGTGGGATAGGCATCTTGCCCGTTCACTTGTGCAAAATAAGTGCAGGATGGCTTACCTCAATGTGGGCTTCCAAGTTTGATTCCCCATTCCCGATTCCCATCTCAACAAACGAAACTTAAATCTCGCTTAGCTTCCGTTTCTGAGAAACTTATAAAAAATTGTTACAAATCGTAAATTACGTTAAGCTAGTGAGGACTCTAAGATCAGTATTAAATGCATGTTTAATCTAAACTCTAATCTACCGGAGCCTGGGCTTTTGAAAACCTTGCTAGAGCCGCTTCTAGAGGACTTTCAGTATTGGTTTGAGCGATCGCGCACTCTTCTAGAAACGTATGAGATTGACTTTCTAGGCAAGGAAAAGCAAGCAGAGTTGTTGGCGCGGGTTAAGCAGGCTCAACAGGAGGTCAGGTCTGCTCAGATGCTATTTCACGCGATCGGTGGAGAGGTTGGGTTAGAAACTTCTACCCTGATGCCTTGGCATCAGCTGGTGACAGAATGTTGGCAGGTGGGGATGCGCTATCGGCTAGAACATCCTAATTTAGGCAATCAATAGAAAAATCGAATAAACTTTAGATCTTCTCAGGAATTTGAGAGCTTAAAATAGGACAACTTAAGAAATTGTTTCAACCCATGCTGGCAGGTCGCGTCTAGCTGGGAGCAGTTAGATAACGCTACGATTTCAGTACTTGCTTATTTCGCACAAGAATACGCCAATTCGGTCTATTGGATTTCGGCTTGGAGAGGGGATATGTTGCATTTAATTTACATTTTTGCTTTTACAATTCTGGCGTTTTTGGCAGTTGGTAACTTGATTCGCAACTTGATGACGCTAGGTATGGAGTCTCAGCGTTCTTATGGCACACAGGGTCGGCATTCTCATCTGCCTCTGTCTCAGCAGAGCCGAATGCACTCGGTGTCTCACCCTGAACTGCTGGATGAGAATGGTAATGTGGTGAGTGAACCATTTTTAGTGATGCGATCGATGACTGTGGATGATGCGCGTGAGCGGTTAGATGCTCTCTATAAAGCATCCCCTGGCTACAGTGACGAAGCCCACGACACACAAGGATAGGTTGGTTATTCTCTGAATCCTTGTATTAATCCTTGTATGGAATTTTAAGCCCTAGTTCACGGGTTTCTCGTAGCAGTTGCGATCGGGAGGCATTGGTAGGGCTATTTTATTTCAAAACCAATCCAGGAAAATTACACATGTAACAAGGCAGAAACGCGCCTGCGCTCCTGCCCATTAATCCTAATAGTCGCTACTTTGAGTATTTGAGGAACGAGTCAGAGGACTTCGATCGCTTGGTCCTCTGTCCCGTCATTGAGGATCGTTTAGTAAAGTTCCTCTTCTTGGTGGGTCAGGATGGTGCAGTCGGAGGTGGGGTAAGCCACGCAGGTAAGTACATAGCCTGCTTCAATCTGATCATCGTCTAGGAAAGACTGGTCAGACTGATCAACAGTACCAGCGGTCAATTTACCTGCACAAGTCGAACAAGCACCTGCACGGCAAGAATAGGGCAGATCTAGACCTGCTTCTTCAGCCGCATCCAGGATGTACTCATCATCAGGGACTTCAATTGTGGTATCTAGTCCTTCAGCCTCGTTGACTAATCTCACCTTAAAACTAGGCATGTAGTAATCCTCTCAATGTTTGAAACGGCAGTTTGAGTTTACCCGTAATAAAGCAAGTGTTCCTTAAGATAAGGTTCACTCTTATGGCTTACTCTACTTTGATACTACGAGAAAAGCTAAGCTCTGTAACCTCTGAACAAGGCATAGGATGAATGGGATTAGTAATGAGAATGTCTGATTTAAACCTAAATTGCTTATACCTTAGGATCATTGAATACTGATATCAGCCAAACTGAGACAACAATCTGGTTGCCCCGCCTAGCTGCACCTTACTCAGGGCAACTCTCATTGAGACGATCGCCCCGAATACTGTTAAACGCAAGTTATGAGTGAGTGATCTAAGATCGATTCTTTCTAATCCAATTGATATAGTCTTTTCTAACTCTATGAGTGTTAGCAAATTAGCTGAAATTATCATGTTTCAGTATTTTTTGGATAAATCAAACTAAATACTGTGGACTGAATAACTCTTTCTTATTTTTGATGTTGATCATGGTTTACGTTAATTATATGAATTCCCCACTAAGAGCCTATCCGAAACCCTCGATCACAATTGATGTATCACAGGTAGGCTGGGCAATGCCCACTCTCCAAAATGGGTTTTCGGATAGGTTCTTATTGGTAGTTAATTAGTCAGTTTCTAGAGGAGATTAGCCCAACGCTTCCAACAAGGCTTCTCCCATTGCCTGACAACCGACCAATTTCATCCCAAGAGACATAATATCGCCTGTCCGGTAGTCTGCGTCTAGCACCTTTAAGACCGCTTGTTCTAAACGATCGGCGGCTTCTGGTTCATCTAGCCCATAGCGAAGCATCATGGCAGCACTGAGGACTTGAGCGATCGGATTTGCCTTATCTTGTCCGGCGATATCGGGAGCAGAACCATGAACAGGTTCAAACACTCCGGGCTTAGAGGTACCCAGGCTAGCAGAAGGTAACATCCCAATGCTGCCGGTGAGCATGGCGGCTTCGTCTGAAAGAATATCGCCGAACAAATTGCCTGTGACGATCGTGTCAAACGGCTTGGGATAGCGAACTAACTGCATTGCCGCATTATCCACATAAAGGTGGGACAGTTCGACATCGGGAAATTCTTGAGCGAGTTGGATCATTCGATCGCGCCACAACTGAGAGACTTCTAAAACATTAGCTTTATCCACTGAGCAAAGCTTTTTCCCACGTTTGCGAGCAATATCGAAAGCAACTCGTCCAATTCGATCGATCTCGCCCTCAGTGTAAACCATTGTGTTCACACCGCGCTTCTCGCCCGTTTCGGTTTCAAAAACTCCCTTTGGCTGACCAAAATAGATGCCCCCAGTCAGTTCTCGCACGACCATAATATCTACACCTTCCACTACCTCTCGCTTGAGAGGGGAGGCATTGATCAGTTGGGGCAAAATTTTCGCAGGGCGGAGATTCGCAAATAGCTCTAATCCGGCTCGCAGTCCCAAGAGTCCGCGTTCGGGGCGGAGGTGACTGGGCAGCGTATCCCATTGGTAGCCGCCGATCGCCGCCAACAGCACAGCGTCACTGGTTTTGCAGATTTCTAGCGTTTCAGCAGGCAAGGGTTCTCCAGTGGCATCGATTGCCGCTCCTCCAATTAACGCCTCTTTGAACTCAAACCCAATATCCAACTGTTCTCCCACCCGCTTCAACACTGCCACAGCAACAGTCATAATTTCAGGACCAATGCCATCGCCCGATAATAGCGTGATGCAATACTGCTTTGTCATGAGTCAGGTGGAATGAAGTAAATTGGTCGCAGTTCACTATCTTATTGGAAAAGGGACGCAGGGGGTAGAGGCAGAGAAGGCTGCCAACAATATTCTTTAAGGCTGATTTTGCCCACAGGACTGAATTGAATGCCTTCTTGTTCGAGGAGCGATCGCTGTACATCATCTGATCCATATCGAAAGGGAGATTGAGAAATCTCGCCTTTGGCATTAATCACCCGATGCCAGGGAATGTCGGAGGAATGATCGACACGGTAAAGGGCATAGCCAACCAATCGAGCCTGTCCGGGTAGATTTGCTAAAGCCGCAACCTGTCCATAGGTGGCAACTTTTCCTCTAGGAATTTGGGACACGACGGCATAAATAGCATCGTAGATAGACATCAGGGTTTAGTCTAGCGAGAATTTATAGCAGTAGCCAGCGTGGTTAGGACATTGCCCAAGGCTGAAAGGCAAACGGTCAATCCATCCTGACTCAGCACTCAGTCCTCAGAACTCAGCACTTAGCTATATCACTTCTGATCGTCTCAGGAAAATACTCCTGGTATGCCCAAGAAGAGAGCGATCGACTTATACTGTCACTGAATACTGACACTAAATCTGGGAACAGATCTAAGTACCGTGGCACAAGCTTCTCTTGAATGGCAGCAATTCGTCAATCAGCTTCAGGATTCGTTTCTTCCCCTCCTGAACTCCGGGCATCTTAAGCGGTTGACTCGTTGGCTTGAAGCATCAAAAGGTTGGATGCTGGGTTTGATCATGCTGAGCTTGCTGCTGATGTGGAATTGGCAACTCGTGTTGTCAGCCGGAGTTGGGCTAGTTGCACTGATAGCGATGTATTGGGTGCAACAAGGACAGGGGCAGATGCCTTGGTCAGATTGGCGGAAATTGTGGAGCCAGTCTAACCGACCGTTAACCCTAACCCTCACGAGTGGCGCGATCGCGGGGATTAGCACCTATCTGACCCTTTCCATTTGGCTAGAGTCGGGAGGGTCTTGGTTAGCCAAGGGGATTATTTTACAGGGAATGGGCACTCTCACCTTGCTACTCCTACTGATCTGGCACGTGTTCGAGCGCGCTGAAACCAGCGACCATCACCCCGATCGACTGTTCAACCAGCTTCTCGCAGACTTAGCGGATGCTGATCCGCTAAAGCGATTGATCGCGATTCGCCGCCTCATGCAAGGAATAAACGATCGCTTTGCCCCCGTACCGCCAATGACTTCATCACACCTGGCAGATTGTTTTCGTCTCATGCTCAACCGTGAAACAGAGCCGATCGTTTGCCGTGCCCTGGTCGATGCGCTTCAGAGCTTGAATCAACAGCAGCAATTGGCTGAGGGAACACCACCCCTCTCTGTGCCCGGAGGTATGAAATCATCAAGGGTTAAGGTGGGGCGATCGTCTAACGCTTCCAACCCCTAATTTGCCTGTTGCTCGATCTGTAAGGCATCTTTGGCAGTCAATCCATCTCCTTGAGAGCCAAAATGCCAGAGAACGGCAGCCGCTTCTGCCCGCGTGACGGATTTTTTCGGCTGGAATAAGGTCGTATAGCCGAACGCTCGACGAATGTTAGAGAGGTCGCCATTTTGGAAGTCAGCCAGAACAGCGCGAAGGGCATTTGGATCGATCTGGGCAGCATCCTGAAAACCCCACGTTTGTTGTACAGCGTCGATCGAAGCTGTTGGTAAGGCACGGCGTAAATCGAGCGGTTCTTTCCAGAGGATCAAGTCTTCTCGTGTCAGGGGAGCATCGGGGCGGAAGGTGACAACAGTGGAATTTCCCGACAGAGGGCTAGGAATTAGACCCGCATTTGCTAATCCTTGGATCACGCCAAAATCTGGATCAGAAGTCGGGACATCTTGAAATGCCGCTTGATCAGTTGTTGTTTCCAGCCGGATCTGACGAGTCGGCTGAGTTGCATAAATCAGATTGTTTGCCGTCACCAGCCAACGCGCATATTCCCGTCGAGTAATTGCCGCATTCGGCTTAAATTCACCCCCTGTTGATGCTGAGTCATCTGCTTTGAGCGGCAACGCCCCCAATGTTGCCAGATCAGTAATGTAGGGCTGTAACTGGGCTGAGGCTTGACTCAAATCACTGAATGCTTGAGAAGGGGCAGAACTGGGAGATGAGTCGATCGCTCCTTCCTCTAGAGGAACAGGACCAACAAAATCTGGATCGCCCGGTTGCGGGGCACGATCGGTATTCGGTGATGGGGCTGGAGATTGGCTTACCGTCAGACTATCGGAAAATCGATAGTCGATCGTAAATTCTGTCTCCCCAGTTTCAGAAATCGTTCCAGAAGGTGCAACGGCAACTGTCACCTGCAAATCATTTCGCTGAGCCGTGATTGTGCCCGATGAATCAGTTGCATTTCCCGATGGGGATACCTGCCAACCCTCTGTCTGAAACTGTTGACGGTAAAACTGCTCGATATTCTGACCGCTATCCGCCGTCATCCAACGAGTTTGCGTACTAGCTTCTGAACCGGATAAATCAGGAGAACTCTGGTCAGGTTGCTTCACTGACAATAATTCTGCATTTGGATAGCGAGGAATCTCCGCCGGAAACCCTAGCGGCAACGAGGATGGCGTTGGACTCAAACCAGGACTAACACTCGGCTCAGCACTGGGATTACCAAACGTCACTGGATTCGTCCCTAGCCTGGGATCAGGAGCCAACGATCGCTGTAAGCCCTGCGCCCAAGGACTGCTAGCACACGCAGGCAGCATCGCACAAAGGGCAAAACCAATCAGGAGAACAGACTTCTTTGGGGACAACACGATCGTAGATTCAAACGACTTCTATTCCCTACGCTAGCGCATTGGGAGTGTTAAAAGAAAAGTGCCTCCCCGCCTCACTGCGGCGGAGCCTGCTCAGGACTTGTGTCGTTGCCGTTCAACTGAGCCAGGGCTTCGCGAATTTGAGGTTGTGATAGAAATGTTTGGGCATCCGCGATGAGCCGTTCACCCCATAGATTTTCCTGAAGAAAAATGGGATCAGCATAGCGGCTGTCGATGCGGAGAGCCGTTTCTCCTATTGTGAGGGCTTCCTCGGTTTCACCTTGAGCATAGAGGACAACAGCGATCGCCAATTGTGGCTCTGCTTGAGTGGCATCAATGGCTACGGCTTGTCGCCACTTTTCGAGTGCGCCTTCTATGTCGCCTTGCTCGTAAAGCACTAGCCCAATGTTATTGACAGCGGGCCAAAATGTTGTTTCCAGTTCTACGGCACGTTGGTATTGAGCGATCGCCTCATCATAACGGTTCAGCTTATAGTAGGCGTTACCTAAGTCAAACAACGCTCCAGGCGTATCAGGTCTGATTTGCAATCCTGACTGAAGATATTGAGCGGCTAATTCATAATTTTCCTGCTGAAAATAGGCAGAACCTAACGCAAACAAGACCGCCGAGTTACTGCGATCGAGCGTCCGAGCTTTCAGTAATGCCTCAATTCCTGGATCAAGCTGTCCCAATTGCAGATACAAGCTTCCTAACAATGCCAACACATCTGGATTGTCTGGAAGCAATTGAGCCGCTAATTGTGCCCTCGCCAACGCTAATTCATATTGCTGAAATTGTGTCAGTTGCGCGGCTTCCTGCGCCAATGCTAACCCCTGTTGCTCTAACTGTTCTCGATCTAACTCCAAAATATGTGGGACTAACGCTTGTCCATGCGCGGGTTGAGCAATACCCCAAAGACCCACAACTACCAGAAGAGAAATCAGGGAAATACGTTTCACGGTTCGATCTACCGAAATATGCAAAGTCTCCTCCGCTAGCTTAGATCATCCACCCTTCATCGTTACAAAAATCTTTCTTAATTGCTTGGTGAGGAAAAGGAGGGAGTAATGCGGTGAGTAGCCCTTCAACCTAACCCATTCACCCATCAGTTACACTCAGTGGCGGCAATTAGCCCCAAAACCAGCCTCAAAATTCTTCTGCTCGTCCACAACAACGCGATTATTTAGACCGATTGGAGCAAAATCGTGTCACTATCCAAGCATCACTTAGATTAATAAATCTTCAATAAAAGTGAATATCTCATCTTTATTTTCAGTAGAATTGCCTAGCAAGTAGAGAATGCCTAATCTATCCCTAATAGATTCAGCGTAAAGGATTTCTTGTTCTTGAAAAGAGCGCAACAAGGCTAAATCATGCTTGATACTATCTCTTGAACTTAAACGAGCATAAATATTTTCAGGCTTGTCAACTAAGACAAGAATTGCACTAGGGGCGATGCCCTCATAGGTTGAGTACGGAATTTGAGTAATTTCATTATCCCTATTGAGAAGACAGAAATGTCCATCGAGCAAATACCAACTTGTATTGTTGAAATACTTATTTATTGCTACTACTAGATGGTCTTGATTTCCAACTATATTTTCAACTCGTTTACTCCGAAGATGCTCCTCTTCTTTCTCTCTGCCAATCAAATTGCTTGCTGAAAAATGTTCAATGTTAAATCTAGCTGCTAGATCATTACAAAGTGTCGTTTTACCAACACCATGCACTCCAGCAACAAAAATTATTCTACGTTTTTCCATATTACCTACCCTTTTGAAGAGCCGTCAGACGCATTCACTAAAATATTAGTAAATTCAACTGTTCACCCAACCGCTCCTCTTGCATTAGTTCATTTCTTCCCTTGTGAAGTGCATCAACCCACTCAGCCTGAATGTACCAATCCTCACGCCAGTTGATTGTAGCTTGCGGCGGTACAAAACCAGGGCAAAGTTTTTGTATTTGTTTTAGAGGTAGTGCAGGAAAAGAAAAACTTTGGTGTATTAAAGTGCCGTATGCAGATTCACAGTTCTCGAAATAAACGTCATAAAACTCTTTGTCTACCCCCATAATATGATGATATTGGTTCCACATCTTAGAAGGAGGTAAAGATATAGTCTTATCAGCTATAAAGCCTCCTCTTATAACAGAATCAGGAGTAGTTTCATATAGAAGAACAAGATCGCCTAATTCCATGCCAACTGAGCGCTTTCTTAACTCAATCTTCTTAGTGCCAGCAATAATACGTTCAGCATAAACTTGCTTGATACTTAGAGCTTTAATATGCTTAACCTGCATAAATACCTCCAAGTTCAACGGCTCTTCTATAACGCTCTAAGGAAATACTATGCATTGTTTGTGGCGTTCCATTCAGGACCCCATTGCTTAATAAGTCATTTCGACTGATTGCTTGACGAAGTGGCATGAGGAAGTCAAACTCAACAGCATGTCGAGTTTGTGCTTCTCCACCGATCTGCTCTAGTGTAAGAACGCCTCTTACACCTAAATCATTGTAGAGTTGAGCAGGTGTTCCAATATATCGATTGACGATTCTGCGATCGCTACAACACCAGATATAGGACGGCTAGCATAAAACAATATCGATGCCCCTCTCATGTCATCTTGAATACAAGTAGGCTTACCGTAGTAAACTGTTTTGCCAGCTTGAAATATTTGAATTAGAAACTGAGGACGAATTGGTATAACATAAGCCGTCCGAGGAGTATAGATTGACTCTGCTGGATATGTCAGATTGAGCCAAGAATGGAAAGAAAAACGATGAACAGAATTTGCATCAGAGTCCAGTAACTGAATAGTTGCATCGTTGTATTGAATCTGTGTGACTTCCTTTCTACCTTCAGGATTATAAGAAGACCCAATAATTGACGGAAATAAATATCTTGCCTTATTTATAACATCTAAATTATTTGTGTCAGGATCATAAAATAGTAGCTTTGTTAAGAACCATTCCGGTTGATGACCTTCGCGTTCGTATATCTCACGCCCTATACCTTCTACCCAAAAGCCATAACGTTCAAAGAATGGAATAAGCTCAACTCTAGCTGTAGTAACAAAAGCTCTTCTAATTCTCTCTGATTTCCACTGTTCAAAGCAGGTTAAAATCAGGTTTCTCCCAATACCACTGCGTCGAAAATCCTGATAAACATAGAGAGTTGATAATTTAGCTATTCCACGACTCTTAAGTTTCCAAATTGCAACTCCAATAGCTTGTCTATCTCTGTAAGCTACATTGAAGACAGCACTTGAATCACTCATTGTTCTGTCTAACCATTGAGGGAAACCAGGATAGAAATGAGATAGTTCATTATCAAGCATCCTGACTAACTCAATCTCACGGCTAAATTCACTACCGCTTAACTTTTTCACTCCAAATGCGGCAACAACAGACTCGAACGAGTCTCCCTCAATATCTCTTCGTCCCCCGACTAGTTCTGAGAAATCGTCGAAAATTACTGCACGATAAAGTTTATTTACAAAATCTTGCAGTTCTTGTTGGTTAGGGAACCTAAACCACTCGATACCAGGTGCCTCTGAGATATGGTATCCTTTCGCCGTCAACTGAGAATGAATTATTGACTCTACACGCTCATCTGGAATTTTAATTGCGCCCAATAAATGAGGTTCTTCTGGATGCGAGGTTCTGATCTGTGCGCGTATACGCTGCCATGCTAATTGTGTAGGATCAGCATCAATGCTTCCAGAGGTTCTACCAATCTTTACCCTCGGTTGTTCTCTTAAATACGAAGGAAACGAATAAATGTAAAGAACGACCTGGGTTTCCATAACTTAATTTGACCGACTATGAACTTCCTCAGCCTACTACGCGAGAATAAACCAAGGGAGCGGCAGCTTATTATAACTAACTCACAGACTTTAGGCGCAACCGCCCAATATCTACTTTGGTTTAGCTGTGGTCATATTCCCAACAACAATTTCCCAAACACCTCCCCAAATAATAACTGTTACCTACTTGGGCATCACATCCTATCAAACTACAAACAGTCCTTTGGTTACCTCCCCACTGACGGTCACTCAATGGTCTACGACCTAATCATATGTATCTCATCTACTCATCCATCCCTATCCTTTACTCAGTAGCCAAGCTGCTAAGGCTAGGTCGAAATAGGTCGCATTGCCGGGATTGCCAGCGATCGCCTCAAATCCCTGATCGGGTTCTCCCAGGTGACTCAGCACAAGGGTAGCTCCAGAGAAATCGTGATGGCGAGTGTAATTGTTGAGGGTGATAACGGTTTTCAGTCTGGCTTGCAAGGCGGCTTGGAGACCTTGATAGGAATCTTCGATCACGAGACAGTGTTGTGGCGCTAAAGCCATTTTTTGCAGGACGTAAAGGTAAACATCTGGGGCGGGTTTTTTAACAGGGACGATGTCGCCTGCCGCAATTACTTCAAACCAAGATGGAGCATCGGGAGCGAGGGTAGTTTTTAACAAAGCCGTGACGTTATCGGGGGTGCTTGTGGTGGCGATCGCCAATCGTAGTCCTTGCTCTTTTGCCTCCATGAGGAGCCGTTTAACTCCTGAGCGAACTGGAATAATTCCTTCTGCTAATAATTGCTTATAGTGAGCCGTCTTAGCTGCATGGAGTGAGGCAATCCAGTCTTTTAAGGCGGCAATGGGCGGTTCAAAGGGTGGATTATAGCGATCGATATAAAATTGAATTCGCTCTTTGCCACCCGCCACTTCGAGTAGTGTTCCATATAACTCAACTGACCAGTCCCAGCTTAATCCGGCTGCCGCAAACGATCGGTTGAATGCGACCCGATGACCATCTCGCTCGGTGTCGGCTAGTGTCCCATCGACATCAAAAATAATGGCTCGTAGTTGAGGCATGAGAGAAAGTATGATACGCTTGTACCAGGTCAACTCCTCAACTCCAAACAGGGTACCCTGGTTGCTTTCCTGGAAGGGTGGAGAGGGAAGGAGGAGAGAGATAAGGAGGAAAAAGGGGAAGTTTTTTGGGTTCAGATGAGTCCGAGAACTCTTTTGGTTGACGAGCCGACAGCACCATCGGTAACTAGAAATCTATCATATTGATAGTTCTTGACGGCATGTTCGGTATCAGTCCCGAAAACTCCGTCGATCGTCCCAAAATAATATCCTTGGTTGCGGAGGGCGGTCTGTAACGCTTGAACTTCTGCTCCGGTAGAACCGTGTCGCAATACATTTCCTCCGGGTTCGACGGGGCGGAAACCAACGACAGATTCGAGAGTGGCGATCGTTTTCACACCCGCAATACCATCGACGCGCAAGCCATAATCGGCTTGAAATGCCCGCACGGCTCTGTTGGTGTTTGCCCCAAAATATCCGGTTGCAGGACTGTCGAGATAGCCTGCTTCCCGCAATAAATCTTGAAGGTAACGAACTTCGGCACCGCTATCTCCCTGCTTCAACCCAACGGACGGACGCACGGGTACAGGAGTCGGTTGAATCGGGTAGTAAGGATCAGGACAAGGAAAAACCGGAACAACCGGAGAAATAGGGACATAGGGGTCCGATCGGACGGACGAGAGGAACCGTTCTCAAAAACATAGAAGTATCCTCCGCCTGCATAGGCTTCTCGCTTGGCAGCCAATGCTGCTTCGGTCAAACTTGAAACCCATGTCGTGCTAAGGAGGGTCAATAAGCCGATCGTCGCTCGACTGGATAGCTTAAGCCAATTCAACGCAACCAGGCTCAAACCATTTGACAACCAGACAAACTCCTTCCCTTCAGGATCATCATAATCCTGAGCCAGGTGAAGATAGGCTAGGGGTTCCATAAACTGCTGCTCTCCGAAGCTGAATTAGACGAAGAATAAAGTATTAAGCGCCGTCACCGGCTAATCCGAGGGAATCTAACGTCAGACTATCGGCAATTCCGGTTGGACGCAAGCCTCTGTCTTTTTGATAGTCAAATACGGCGTTTTGCGTGGATGCGCCATAGTAGCCATTAATACGATCGAAATAATATCCTTGTTGGGCTAATGCTCGCTGCAAACCAGCCACACGAGAACCGCGATCGCCAGGTCTCAAGACTACTTTGCCATCCGGTTCAATGGGGCGGAATCCTTCCAGAGCCGCTAGCGTCTCAGCCCCGACAATTCCATCTATGCCTAATCCAGCGTCGCGTTGAAAGGCTTTTACGCCTGCTTCGGTGAGAGTGGCATAAAATCCGGTGGAAGTGGCATTGAAGTATCCCGCTTCCCGTAATAAATCTTGAATATAAACAACCTCGGCTCCCGTATCACCCCGTCGCAGGAACACTTCGCCACCCGGACGAACCGGAACAAATCCAAAATCAGGGTCAATGGGGCGAATGGGCTGATAGCAGGGATCAGGTTGAACCGGAACGTAACACCCCGGATAATCGGGGCGAATGGGGATTGTCGATGTGCAACCTGAAGTACCAGGATACAGACTACAGTAGGGCACTGTCACCTGATCACCGAATGCGTTGCTGACAATACACTCCGATTCGGCGGCAGGACGACGATCGCATCCAATTAACCTGAATCCGTCTATCCCTTCAGGCGTGATATATCGATCATCTGTTTGATAATCTGCCACTGCTGGACGAATGACACCTGGAGGAGTATCAGCATATCCAGGAGGATAATCAACCGTCACTGGGCGGACTCTGGATGAGGAGGAGTCATCAAAAACGAATGTTGGTGCTGAACTTTGAGCCAAGGCGGATGACATTCCTGTTGTCCAGGTTGAACAGAGGAGACTCAGCAATGCCACGATCGCCTGACTCGAAAGCCTAAGTTGCCAAACAGACGCAAAAAGCGTTCGAGTATATTGCAAAAAATAATTATGCTGTAAAAAAATGATCTCCCGACTCGCCGGATCTTCATTCTCCTGAGCAAGTTGAAGATACACAAATGTTTCCATAGATCTTTAATCCTTCATCAGTATGCAAGACCAACTCATCTCATGCGATCGCATCACACCTCAACTGGACAAGTTTTAGTTGTGATGAGTTAGTCAAACAAAAATCAGCGTTGCTGGTTCGATCGTAGACTTCGTCCAAGTAATGTAGTTAAACAGAGTTAATGACACAGCTTGTGGGATGGGCATCTTGCCCGTCCGAGCGGGTAAGGACACCCACTCCACAATTAATTCGGTTCACCTACATACAGAATCTAGTATCGTCCTGGGTTGGCATAACGAGAAAGTATGGGTGGGCAGCACCTACCTCACGCGGTTTAAGCGTGACTTCAAGACAAGCCATCATCCGTTTGCCAGCAACGCTGAAGCATCAAAGCCACTCCCCAATAACTAGGTTCGGAGTGCCCTAAAGGTTGCTGGACCTGCAACTCCATCAGCATCTAAACCCTGAACACGCTGGAAAGTAAGCAATACTCTTAGGGTTTGGTCACCGAAGAATCCTGTAACAGGAACGAATAGGCCGTTGTCATTTAAGAGTTCCTGGAGAACCTCGACATCAGCGCCGGAGTCTCCAAATCTCAGGACGAGACCAGGCTCGATCGGACGGAACCCTTCGAGGGCAGCGAAGGTTGCTGAACCTGCGATCCCATCTACACTCAGTCCTTCATCACGCTGAAAGGCAAGTACTTGCTCTTCGGTCAACGTACCGAAATAACCCGTTGCAGGAACAAAGTAACCGTTATCGGTTAAGAGGTTCTGAAGGGTAACAACATCCGATCCTGAATCTCCGAATCTCAGGCTACCCCCCGGTAGAATCGGAGTGAACCCTTCCAAAGCGGCAAAGGTCGCCGGACCTGCAACCCCGTCTATAGCCAGGGAGGGAGTGTTGGATTGGAAGGATAGAACAGCCGCCTCGGTCTGAGAACCAAAAAATCCGGTCTCAGGGACAAAGTACCCGTTATCGGTTAGAAGGCGCTGTAAATAGCTGACTGTGCTACCCGAATCCCCTGGATATACAGTCTGCGCTTGAGCCGTGCCAGTGATGCCCAGAATCAGCGCAGAAGAAGCAAGACCTAGTAAAACGAGGGTCGCTTTGCTAGGAAGCTGGAAATCGCTCAGAGATTTCAACAGAGGCAACCCGTCTTTTAGAAAAACAAGCTCTTTACTCTCAGAATTTTCAAAGTCCTGAGCCAACTGGAGATAAGCTAATGTCTCCATAGATTTTTTCTCCTCAAATCACTAACAGCAAGGTAACTCTCGTCCTAGATTTCAAGCCCAAAAATTCGGCTATGAAAACGCTCCAAGTAACTCCAACTCAGTTTGATAAATCAACCTGGAGGGGCACTATCAACTCCCAGAAAAATCCTAGGAGAGAGTTGAAGTGGAAAAAGTATCAATTTATTCTACGAATATCACAATTTAAGGGGGTGTGCAACTTTTTTAGCGTGAAGATCCTGGGTTTTTCAAACGTAAACGCTTTCACTAGTGTGAGCCAAAAGCAGTAATCTAAGAGAAAACCTTTTTTCTACAAGAACTATAATTGCAAAATTCAGGATAATTTGTTTGTCTATTCGAGCTTTCAGACATTATTTGCGATCGCCCTCTACACTGATCACTACTTAGATCCAGACCTGTTTAGAGCCGATTTGAAAAGTGCTGAGGGCTGGGGACTAAGGACTGAGAAATGGCTTAAACTTAGCACTCAGCATTCAACATTCAGCACTTCGTCTTCCCAAAGGAAGACTCTCAAGAAATTAGAGATAAAACTATCATTCTGAAGAGATAAAATCAGAGAGTTCAAATTAAGAATAATCCTATACATAGCGTTTTTTGAGCTTATATAGGGCAATTAACTCCAGATGTAGGGTTCTGTGTCCCGACTTCACCTTTGCCTACTGGCTGTTGACTGCTGAAGGAAGGCTGACTGTAAATGTGGTGCCTTGATGGGGAATACTTTCTACCTCAATCCGCCCTTGATGATTGTCCACAATGACTTTAGCGATCGCCAACCCCAACCCCGAACCACCCGAAAGGGCTGATTTCCCTGTCCCCAAACCATCTGGATTGGTACGTGCTGGGTCAGCGCGATAAAACCGATCGAAGATATGCGGCAATGCGTCTACTGGAATGCCAACCCCAGTATCTCGAACTTGCACTTGCAACTGGCTCACGCCTTGATGTTTAGCGCGTTGTAGCGTAATGTCAATCTGTCCGTGGGCAGGGGTATACTGGACAGCATTGCTGATCAAATTTGTAAATAGACGAGTCAATTGGTCGCGATCGGCTGGAATCAGGTGAAGGGAGTGGTTCTCTTTGGCTGAAGAGACAGCCTCGGCTCGTTTCAGCGATAAACGAATGGTTTTGTCAGTGGCGATCGTCTGCTGTTCCTCCATCACTTCGCGAATCAAATCTTCGAGATCAACCGTTTCCCATTTCATCGCGGTAATGCTGCTATCCTGTCGAGCGAGAAACAACAAGTCATCCACAAGCCGTCCTAAGCGACGAGTTAATCGCTCTACAACCTTCAGTTGATTTTGCTGCAACTGCGGATCAGGGTCGGCAAGCGCCACCTGGACATTCGTTTGAATAACCGCGATCGGATTCCGCAACTCATGCGATGCATCAGCCGTGAATTGCTTGAGCCGTTGGTAAGAATCTCGTACCGGAGCAATTGCCAACCCCGACAAAAACCAACCGATCGCCGCGACTGCCCCCACCATCAGTGCCGTTCCTAAACTCAAATCCCAAATCAACTGCCGACTCGGTTTTGTCACCTCAAACCAGGGATGGCTCACCCGCAAATAGCCAATCACTTGTGAGCCAACTTGCACTTGCCGAGTGACTTGGCGGAGAGCAAAGGATGAAGGATGAAGGATAAAAGATGAATTCTTTGCCATTGAGGAGGGAGAAGCATCGAGGAATGAATCGCTCTCTTCCGCCTTCATGCTTCCGCCTTCGTCCTTCAACCTGGCATAAACCGTTTCACCATCGTTGGAATGGAGGGGAATCTCTAGAGGACTAGAGAAAGTAGACCAGAGCAGATCTCCGGTGGGGCTGAACCACTCTAGATCAATGTGATCATCTTCAACCGCATCAGCATTACCGGGGAAGCTAGCTTCTAAATTGACCTGAAATGGCGAAGTTGTGAGGTTGGTAGGAGGGGTATTGGGTTCGATGACGAGCGATCGCTGTATGACTTCCACAACATGATTGAGAGTGTCATCAATGCGCTCAACTAACGTATGGCGAACATACAGGTAAAAACCGCTAGCGAACACCAGCAGCAACACTGCTGTAACTGCCGTATACCAAAGTGCCAACCGACGACGGGTAGCCTGAAACATTCAGATTCATCCACGGTACATAAACGATTTAAGGAGATTTCCGACAGATAAAATACCTGCGTAGGATGGGCAAAGGCATCCGTGCCCATCCATGATTCTGGCTGACGATGGGCACGGGTAAGACCCTTTGCCCATCCTACGAATTGGTAGATTC
>JAAUSF010000071.1 GCA_012033255.1 Cyanobacteria bacterium RU_5_0 | reverse complement strand
CCAACATGAGGCTGAAAGTAGTAGAAAAATTACTCCTATAAAATACTGCTCTATAGAGTCTACTAACTCTTGAATATCCTGATTGAAAAATAAGATTAGTCCCAGGACAAGAACTCCCATTCCACTCCATTGGAGAGTTGTACATCGTTCTCTAAAAATCGCGATCGCCGCTATACTTGCCAGTGGCGTAGAAATTTGCATTACAACTTGAGAAACGGTTGGTGAAGTTCCTTTTACTCCATTGATAAACAACAAATCATGAGCAACCAAACAAATCACAACTAATACTAGCAGCCAAAGATTAATAGTGCGAACTTCTCTCAATGAAGGGAAATTTCCTGTACGAAAAAGATAAACACCCCAAATTATAAAAGAAGTTGAAAACTGGAACCAGGAAACAGTTGAAGGTTCCAATGTTGATAAAACGAGAGTTAGTCCAATAGGGAGAATTCCCCAGAGAAGAACGGTTATAAATGCAAAAATAAATCCCAACCGTACCGATGGTAGATTTGCTGATTCTGAAGACATGGGTTACTTCCTTGCCAAGGCTTTATCAGGAAAACAGGATAAGCAGAACAGTAGATAGTCATGATTCATGCACCCTTAAACTGATGTGTTAATTTGGAGCTAAACATTCGCAGAAAGACCCCCTGAAATGAAAGGCATCTCAGGAGGTAAATCTTCAATTCACTTGAATTTAGGCAACTTGAAGCGGAGACAATAGATTACCCTTGCTACCGATCATGTGAAGCAAAAATTCGATCGCCGCTTTGCCGCCTTCACGCATTTCGGTCATGGAGAAACCAGCCGCTTTGATCTTTTCCATGGCTTCACTGCCAGCTTCCTGGTGATCCAGCTCGATCGCTTGATGTATCTCAATATAACGAGCTTTCATCAGTGCTTCTTCAGGGACGCCCATTCTCATAAATGAGGAGATGACCATGTTAAATTCGTCCAGGGCTGGAACCTCCAAGCCCACTAGAAAGCCAACAACCCAAGACTCAGTTGCTTGAGTAATTTGCTTCACTGTTGCATTGAAATAGGAAATGACATCATCATTCACATCAAACACAGATGGGAACTTAGGAGCCACCCACTTGCATAACAGATTTTTCAACAGCTTGCTGTGAATTTCTGATTCTTCCCCGTCGCCAAGTTCACTAAACATTACTTTAGCAAACAACAGCTGAATTTCAGTGTCAGTTAATACGGATAGACTTGCTCCGTGTAATCGGCAAATGCCATCAGATAAAAAGAGCCACAATGGCAAAAAAATGTAAGGATCGACATCAAGATCGACCTGAGATCTGAACTCTTCCAGCAATTCTTGTTCAATTGAGCTTAGACTAGCGATCGCATCGATGGTTTGCAACATAGAGTACACCCAATAATGAAAGAAACAAATACATAACCCAATCCAGCACCCTGATTCAAAACATGCTCTGGTATGCAAGAATTCATTCAGAACTAACTAAACCACACCTTACCAGAAGCATTTGTTGCTTCACTACTGCCGATCATTTAACTGACAATCAGCAAATCGTACTAGCTAAATTGCTTTAGCAGTTCTCTAGCTTTCCCTTGCACTAAATTCCAAGCCTGCTCAACATGCCTTTCCTGAGTGTAAGTTTGAGATATGCAAAACCGCATAACAAACCTACCGTTTAGCTTGGTATGAGATAAAAACAGTTTCCCTGTTTGATTGACAGATTCCAGCAACAATTGATTAAACTCATCGCCCTTGGGATAGCGAAAACAAAGCAAATTTAGAATGGGCGGAACCACAAGTTCAAAATCAGAATGGCGAATCAACTGTTCTAGTTTTTTAGTTAATTCAATGTGCCTTTCGATATGATATCGCAATCCTTCCAATCCTAGTTGTCGCATAGCAAACCAAACTTTTAATGATCGGAATCTTCTTCCCAATGGAATTTGCCAATCTCGATAATCTACCACCCCAAATCCTAACTCGCTAGGACGATTTCGTAGATATTCAGGCGTAATGCTCAAGGCATCAATCAAAGCTGACGGGTTTCTTAGAAAGAGAAAACTACAGTCAAAGTTTCCAGGAAACCACTTATGAGCGTTTACACTGTAACTTTCGGCTTTCTCAACGCCGTCATTAACAAATCGGTATTCGGGGCAAATTGCCGCCGTGCCATAATGAGCAGCATCCACATGCAACCAAACGCTATTCGCTTCACAAATTCGTCCAATCTCCGCTACTGGATCGATCGCCCCTGAAGAGGTTGTTCCAACGGTTGCACAGCAAAAAAATGGAATTAGCCCTCTTCCACGATCATCACAAATCTGCTTTTCCAACAAATCCGATCGCATTCCAAATTGTTCATCAACTGGAATGATTCTCAGATTTTGTGTACCTCCAAACAATATTCGGAAGTTTTTGATCACAGAAGCATGAGTTTCTGAAGAGATATATGCCGACAATCTCTGCAAACCTGGTTTCTGTTGATTCTCTAATAAATGCTTCACAACCATCTTGATCTTAGTCAAGATATTTCTGCTCTTATCGAGTTGGCTAAACTCATTCAATTGCGGTTGCACAGATTTATCTACAGATGAAAACCAACTTTGCTCCTCTTGCTCTCGATCGAGGGCTTGTTTTCGCGCCGCAATCATAGCGCACAGGCAGCCACTAGATGCCGAATCTTGCAGAACCCCTCCTCCACCCTGTTTGTGTTGAAAGTGATCTGGCAATCCAAGGGCTTGCACAAACCAGTCTGTCATCAAAGTTTCAAGCTCCGTACAGCTTGGGGATGTTTGCCAAAGCATCCCCTGATTGTTCACAGCCGCAATTAATAGCTCTGCTATCACTGTTATTGGGCTTGAATTCGACGGATAGTAAGCAAACCAGTTTGGGCTTTGCCACTGCGTAAGTCCTGGAACAATGATGTCTGCAAAGTCCTTAAGAATGGCATCCACCGATTCCCCTTCAATGGGTGGGGTATCAGGTAAATGCGATCGAATCTCTCCCGGCTTAACCTGTGCAAGAACAGGAAATTCTTCAAGCTTTTCGTAATACTCAGATGCAATCCAATCAATCACTTGATGTCCCCAGTAGCGAAATGCTTCTGGAGTCAAGTGGTAGCTCTTTTCCATGCACACCCCGACAGCTAAACACTACCTATCAACCAAAAAAATTGGTGTCTTCAGATCGCTTTTTAGCGTAAAAGATTCCTTTGCCTCCGAAATTAGAAGAACAGGAAACAGCAACCTCAATTCATTCTGCGTAACAAACGAAAAACGTACAGCTAGCAAATCACTGCCGTCCAAACTGCGAAATCAGCAGTTAAAGCTTAATCTCTACATTTTTTGCTGGTTTTTAATCTATATTCGCGATTAGCTTATTATTTTCCTGTATGTTAGTCAAGCAAAACTTCTCGTCAAGATATTTGTTTTACTTATAAGCTTGCTGCTAGCCCTACTGTTGACTTTCATCATTGAGCTTCCTGGCTTCAGTGTTCTTCTGCGTTCCCTACTGAAAATGAAGTTGCATATGGCGTTAGTTTGTACTAGCAGATTGGAATAATTAACCATCGATTCGGTTAAGTTCGCTCATCACACTTACTGCAACACTCTGTGCCTGACTGCGAGAGCGTATGTAGAGAAACGCACCCACGCCTAAATAAATTAGGAATAGATAAGGAAATAGGCTGAATGGATAGGGAGGAACTGGATAAAAAGAAGAAGTGATTGGGATTGAGATAAACAGTACTGCCAGAATAGAGAATACCTTGTGTTGGAGCTTTAACTTTCCTCGTTGGGCTAAATAGATTGGAGCGGCGAGTGAAACTAAGACATAGATGAACAAGAAACCATAGGTTGCCATTGTTCCTAAATATCCAAAAATATCTAGATCGCTAATTCCAAAAATCTGCATTACGGTCACAATCAAGAAGCCGATCGCACTTAGCAACCGCATTGCCATGTATGGAGTCTGACTCTTTGGATTAACGTATGTTAGTTTTCTGGGAAAAAACTTGTTGCAAGCCAATGAAAACATTATCCGAGAACCAGCATTTAGACTCGCAATTGCACAGCCGATAAAGGTGAACAAAATTACAGAATTAACAAACCATCCTACTTCTTGCATCCCTGCTAATTGAGAAATCGCATATAATGGCGCACTAGTTTCTAAAAGCTTAGGATAAGCTTGAAATCCAATTACTTCTATGTAGGCAAGCAATATAAAAAATAATCCAGATGACACAACACTCCAAATTAAAGACCTTGGGATTGATGTTGTAGAGTTTTTGGCTTCCTTTCCCAGGGAAATACAGCTTTCAAAGCCAACAAAGCTAACGATCGCAATAGCTGCTCCAAACCCTATTCCGTTAATGGATGTATCCGCCAACAGAAGCTGGGAAGAGTCAACTGTAAAGCCTTGATTGACTAATGCTATTAGAGCCAGTAAAAGAATCCCTCCAATGGAAATCAATTGAACTATGAAAATCATCACGGTTGAAATTTGGACATCTGCCGAATAATGCGTCACTACTATAATAGAGATGATGTAAAGCAATATAGAAGGAATATTAAAGCCCAAATCTGCAAATATTAGATTGGCATAGTAGCTAAATCCTGCAACAACGTCAGCAAATATTATTAAGTATGAAAAAACAAGACCCCATCCTGCGATAATCCCCCAGAATGGAGAAAATGCCCTAGCAATATAAAGGTATAACGCCCCAGGTGACGAGCCAAATTGAGTTGCAAAATGATTAATATTGTAGGCAACTAATATTAATCCAATGGTGCCAATTGCATAAGCCATCCAAGTTCCATTTCCTGATGAACCGAAAACAATTCCGATGTTTATGGCTGCTGTCAAGGATGGCGCAATAGTGCCAACTGATTGGATGAGTACCTCCGGGAAAGATAGACAATTTCCACGTAATCCAGTCGATGACGCATTAGATGTCATTTGGCAACCTCTATTCAATTGATACTTCTAATTCAATTTGTCCCTGACTCGCTAATAATGTCTACTTGATCAGTTGAACTAGCTGAATCAAGTTACTAGTCCCTTCTCTGTATTCAATAAACTGTGTAAGAATCCGTAATTGGTTCTAACCTTTATCAAAACTAGATATAACTACTCATCCAGGGGTATATTCGACTATCTCATGTGTTTTCGCGAAAAAGGCTTGAAACGATCGCACCTTTCAGGCTATGCCAGGATAAGGAAAGACTGTTAATTAATCGGGGTGTTGGTTTAGTCTTCAATAACACTGATCCAATACCAATGATTGCCAAGTGGTTTTGCATTCAACAACCAAACATAGTATTCCACGTTAGCCACTCCAAATAGATCTCCCTGGTTAATCTCCTCATCATCTGCTTTGTAGACAAATGCAGAGTATCCTGAATCAAGCTTAATTAAGCCGTTATAGCCGAAGAAAACAACCAGTTCGGTCTTACCGTTTTGATCACTAACCGCTTGAATTTCACCAGGTTCCTGTCCAGAAGACAGCTTTTTGTAGTTCGCTGGCAGATCGATCGTCGCGATCGTTTTCTGCACGAGTTGAGTCCCAGCGGGAACATCAACCGTCTGTAAACTTCTGGGCGCAAGTGTTCCAGATTGTATGGTTGAGACAATCGATTCACGCGCATTGAGATTGGCGTAGAAATCAAATTCAATAGCGATCGTCGGCAACGATAACACCAACAAAATTGTGATTACATTAGTGTAGAAAGGAAGGGTGGCTTGAGAGCGATCGTGTCTAAACTCAAGCAACAAATGGATTAACGAACTGCCAAACATCACCAGGAAACCAACAATTACGATCGCCCAGATGACGGCCACAATATGAAACAGTCCGAAATCTTGTAATCTAGCTGTCCAGAGAAACACCCCCGTTAATGTGGTGAACCAGAGAGGATAGGGGAAAGTCAGGATACGCATCAAGAGAAGAGCGATCCCGAAAATGGCGGATAGCTTAAAGACAAGAGGTTGTTGATTCAAGAGGTAAATGCTTCTCATGGGATTAGAAAACTAGGATTGCGAGTGGATTGCTACTGAGAAGCACCCTGATTATTGAAATAATCGTAGTCGTCTATTACTCACGTACACTAAAAAAGCGGTTTAATCCAAAAATTTAAACTCTAAAATCTAGATTGGCTGACTGCGATCGCCAACTCAGAGTTCCGTTGCTTTTTATATTGCCCATCAGATCATAAAACGCTCCATTGATCAAGCGTTATGGGCGATGCCCACCCGACGATTTGTGGTTTATTTTTTTGAAAATTGCTGTAATTCATGATTCTGAGCTTCAGAGGACGGTTGATCACCCAACTGCTGTAATAGTTTTGCGACCAATCCTGTCCAACCCGTTTGGTGACTGGCTCCGATACCTGCTCCATTGTCCGCATGAAAATATTCATAGAACAGAATGAGATTTCGCCAGTGCGGATCAGTTTGAAATTTTCGAGTATCGCCATAAACCGGACGGCGACCCGCAGGATCTTGCAAAAAGATTTTCATCAATCGCTGCGAAATGTCGTTAGCCACTTCCCAAAGCGTCATCCAGTTTCCGGAAGCCGTTGGGCACTCTATCTTAAAATCATCGCCTAGATAGAAGTGATAGTGCTGTAAGGCTTCGATAATCAGGTAATTGACGGGCATCCAGACGGGACCTCGCCAATTGGAGTTGCCGCCAAACAACCCAGTGCTAGATTCCGCAGGTTCGTAGTCTACGCGATACTGCGTTTGGTCAGTATCAAAATAGTAGGGCTGATCTTTGTGGAATTTGGAGAGGGCGCGGATGCCATAATCGCTGAGAAATTCATTCTCATCCAGCAATTTTTCTAGAATACGACGGAACCGATCTTCAGGATTAACATGACCCAACGTGACATAGCAGAGCGCCAGCATTCTTCTTGCGCCTACGCCGCGAGTTTCCATGCAAGCCACATTACGTTTTAAGTCAGGGCGATGGCGAATAAACCATTCTAGCCGCTTCTTAAAGTTAGGCAACGTGTTGAGGACAGAGGGTTCTAGCGTCGTGACGGCGAAGAGCGGAATCAGTCCAACCATCGATCGCACCTTCAAGGGCACTTGTTCATCATTCGGCAGATGCAGCACATCATAAAAGAATCCGTCGTTACCATCCCAAAGTTGAGTCCGATCTTCACCGATGTGATTCATTGCATCGGCTATGTAAAGGAAGTGTTCAAAGAATTTAGTAGCGATATCTTCATAGACAGAGTTTTCTTGAGCTAATTCTAGGGCGATCGTCAACAGATTTAGGCAATACATTCCCATCCAACTAGTGCCGTCGGCTTGTTCAATATAGCCACCTGTCGGCAACTCCGTACTGCGATCGAATACGCCAATGTTATCGAGTCCTAGAAACCCGCCTTCAAAGATATTCATGCCACTGCGGTCTTTGCGGTTCACCCACCATGTAAAATTGAGCAGCAGTTTTTGAAACACTCGTTCCAAGAATTGGCGATCGCTCTTGCCATACAGGGTTTGCTCAATTTTGTAGACCTGCCAGGTTGCCCACGCATGAACAGGAGGATTGACATCGCTGAACGCCCACTCATATGCCGGAATTTGTCCATTCGGGTGCATATACCATTCTCGCGTCATCAGATCGAGTTGTTGCTTGGCATACTCTGGGTCAACCATTGCCAGTGTAATCGCATGAAATGCGGTATCCCAAACGCAATAGTAGGGATATTCCCATTTATCTGGCATTGAGAGAATATCTTCATTGTGGAGATGAATCCATTCGCGATTCCGACCAATTTTACGGATTTCAGGTGGCATTGGCATTGCTGGATCGCCGTTCAGCCACTCGTTAATCACATGATGATAAAACTGTTTGCTCCAAAGCATTCCCGCAAACGCTTGCCGTTGAATATTGCGTTGATCAGCAGAAAGGTTAGCAGGAGTAATGCGATCGTAAAACTCATCCGCTTCGTGTTGACGAGTTTGAAAGATGCGATCGAAATTGGAGTCAAATGGGGCGGAGTGTAGTGTGTAAGGAGTAGAATGCCCATTATATTCTACAATTTCCGATTCTTGGTTTTGACAGAGGCGAAGACGAACAGTTTGAGTGTGTTGAGGAGCGATCGTCAATCTATAGTGAGCAGATGCTTTAGTGCCGATTTGTTCTGGGTTGACAGCGTTCGTTTTACCGTTCACTACATAATCATTGATTCCATCTTTGACATAAGGTGAAGTGTTATTTGTATTAAACAAACGCTCATAGTTTGTCTCGTTATTGGTGAACAACAAAGAAGGTTCACTGTTGACTTTCGAGTTAGTTTTACCGATCGTATTTTCGATCGTGACTTCGTGACAACAATACAATCGGTATGTTCCGAGGGTAGAGTGAATTGCTTCGATCACATCGATCGGCTGTTCTCCATCAAACAGAATGGTTTGTAATACGGGAGAGTCAGAGTCATATTCCCATGCCCAAGTGTTGCGAAACCAGAGAGTCGGCAATAGGTGTAGGGTTTGGGTTGTGTTGCCTCGGTTGGTAATGCTGATTTTGATCAGCATATCTTCTGGATCAGCTTTTGCGTATTCTATAAACACATCAAAGTAGCGATCGTCTTCAAAGATACCTGTATCCAGCAGTTCAAACTCAAACTCTTGGCGATCGCGCCGTTGATTTTCCTCCACCAACTGGGCATAAGGAAATTCAGAGTGCGGATATTTATAGAGATATTTCATGTAGGAATGTGTCGGGGTGTTGTCGAGGTAAAAGTAATACTCTTTGACATCTTCCCCGTGATTACCCTGGTTGCCCGTGACCCCGAACAATCGCTCCTTCAAAATGGGATCAACGCCATTCCAAAAAGTGATCGCGAAACATAATCGTTGATGATTGTCAGAAATTCCGGCAATTCCATCTTCTCCCCAACGATAAGCACGAGAACGAGCGTGATCATGAGGAAGATAATCCCATGCTGCGCCAGATTCGCTGTAATCCTCGCGTACCGTTCCCCACTGACGTTCGCTCACGTAAGGCCCCCATCGCCGCCAGTGAGCCGTGCGATCGTGGAACTCTTGAAGCCGTTTTTCTTCTTGACTCATCGTCCGTGTCTCCTCATATTAAAGTTTAAATATTAAGGTCTAAGCTAATTTGGCAAGTTGTTGTTGAAAGTAATCACGCCAGCCTGCGGCTAAGGCTTCAACTTGAATAGCACGAGTCATCAGATCTCGGTTCGCTGGATTGTCTAAATTTTTGTCTAAATAAAGGTGCGTGATATCTGCAACGGTGACATGCCTCTCATCCCGACTGACTAACTCGATCGCATCCTCAAGCCCAATCTCGCCTTCTTGCACCACCGCAAAATAAATTCCTGTCAGACGGCTATCTTGAAACTGTTTCACAATCTCTGGTCGCCCAAATCGAATCCCTAGTTTATAGCAGGGCATCCGGGGTTCAGTCGCCACAATTTCGGCAGCCCCAATCCGAAAGCGATCGCCAATATTCACTTCGTCTTCTCGCAATCCAACCGTAGTCAGGTTTTCTCCAAACATTCCCCAAGGGAGATCCATGTCCGGCACCTGTTCTCGCCAATAGGAGTAATGTTCTGAAGGGTAGGCATAAACGGCTTTGTCTCGTCCGCCATGTACTGCCAGATCCGCTTGTCCGTCGCCATCTAGATTGAGCGATCGTATCATCACTCGATCGGCAGTCGATTCCTTGAAAATCCCTGTTGTCACTGTTTTCCCTTTCCAGGTTACATCGCGAGGCAGCCCGACGTTGACCGAAACAAGATGCATAGTCACTCTCTCTGAGTATTAGCTATGTAGCACTCACAGTAGCAAGGTTCGACCGATTGCGATCGCTGAATTCAGAAATGTTTTGATTTGATGAGATTTGTCTGTTTCTAACTGAGCGGTAGCTAACACGGCTCCAACCCAATGCTGAGTATGCCAGAACACACCTCCCGCTAGGTCTGGAAGACTCGCTGTATCCGGATCAGAATAGAGGTTGACATACCAGCAGCGATTGTCTTGAAAGTCAAGGAGAATCGAGAAAAATGTTGTGAACTCTAAACACCCGTGACCACATGACGGCTCTGGCTGTCCGTTCAGTTGAGTGATTGAATGGTCTAGAGGCGTGACTAAACCGGATCTTTCTTGCACGCCAGCTTCGCTGTTCAAGACTTGGAAGGTTGTCCCTTGAGGCAAGAGGTTCCATCCAAGCTGTTTTGACTTAATATCAATGCCGACCCAGGTTTTTCGAGTGTTATCGTTTATGCTGAGGTATGGTTTTTGTGTCCCTTTGATAACTCGTCCTTGCAAATGTGAGATCTTAGTCTCTAGCGATTGTTCGAGTTGGCATCATTGGGCAAATAGCATGGCTCCGAGCGCTACCGAACGCTGTCAAGCACCTGGGTGGATCTGGATTGCCACGCTCTTCTTAAAAATACAGGCACCCTGGCTACAGAGCGGTGTTTGGTTCACCAAGGGTGCGACGGGTTGCCTATTTCTGAAGATACAAGGGTGGGCACTGCCCGCTAAATCATTATAGATTTACATAGTCCAAGCGTTTAATGGGCAGTGCCATCCTACTGTTTATTGATGAACTTCAGAATCGCGCAAATCGATCGCCTATCTTGCGGCGTCCTAGAAACCTATCGCATGATAGATTCTAGAGTGTTGAATTTATAACTCGTTAGGGTGTGGGTGGGCATGGCTCACTCTATTGTTTGAAAATTGGGTTTTATATTCCGTTTTTGCTCTCATTCTGCCTCTTAGCCACGTTCTTTATGCCCTTCCCCAGATCTAGCGGTATCCTGCTCCATCCCACGTCCTTCCCCAGTCGATTTGGTATTGGTGATTTAGGCTCTGAAGCCTACCAGTTTGTTAATTTTTTGGTTGCAAGTGGACAGCGCATTTGGCAAATTTTGCCGCTTGGTCCCACCGGCTATGGCGATTCTCCGTATCAGTGTTTCTCCGCGATCGCAGGCAATCCACTTTTGATTAGCCCTGACCGCCTGCGCGACGAGGGATTGCTCACGGATACTGACCTCAGTAATGTGCCACAATTTCCGCTACAGGTAGATTTTGGTTGGGTCATTCACACCAAAATTCCATTGCTGCGAACGGCTTGTCACAATTTTCAACGTCACGCCAGTTCAGAGTTGAAGGCAAAATTTGCAGCATTTTGTGAAGCGAAAGCCGCTTGGCTAGAAGATTATGCATTATTTCGGGCATTGAAAGACGCGCATGGGGGCACCAGTTGGCACGAGTGGGAAACCTCGATCGCTAAACGCAAACCCGATGCCCTGGAACGATGGCGACAACAACTCGCTCCAGAGATCTTTTTTCACAAGTTTCTGCAATTTAAGTTCTTCCATCAGTGGACGGAACTGAAAACCTATGCCAACGATCGCGGCATTCAAATTCTGGGCGATCTGCCGATTTATCTGGCACATGACAGTGCAGAAGTTTGGGCGCATCCGGAACACTTTTGCCTGGATGAAGAAACCGGGTTGCCAGCGTTGATGGCGGGCGTTCCACCCGATTATTTCAGCCCGACGGGTCAACTTTGGGGCAATCCGCTTTATGACTGGGAACAACTCCAGGAGGAAGATTTTCGCTGGTGGATGCAGCGATTCAAAACCATGCTAGATTGCGTAGACTTGATTCGGATTGATCACTTCCGGGGCTTTGAGGCATATTGGGCAGTGCCAAAGGGTGAAACCACTGCCATCAACGGTGAATGGATGAACGCTCCGGGTAAAGAATTATTCAAGCAACTGGAGCATGAATTGGGGAGTTTGCCGATCGTCGCCGAAGATTTAGGATTCATTACGCCAGAAGTAGAGGCACTGCGAGATGAATTTGAATTCCCTGGCATGAAAATCTTGCACTTTGCCTTTGATTCTGGCTCAGATAACCCTTATCTCCCCTTCAACATCCCCCACAATTGTCTCATCTATACAGGTACCCATGATAACGATACGACAATGGGATGGTTTAACAAACGATCGCCGGAAGACCAAGACCGCGTTCGACGCTACTTCGGCTATCACACTCCCAATGGCATCCACTGGGATTTAATTCGCCTTGCCTATAGTTCCATCGCCAACCAAGCCATCATTCCTCTTCAAGATTTTCTGGGACTCGACAGTGAGGCTCGGATGAACGAACCCAGCCGACCGATTGGCAACTGGGGCTGGCGCTATCAAGCAGGCGTTTTGACCGATGACCTGGCAGAGCAGATTCGATCGATGATCGCACTCTACGGCCGACTGTCCAAAACGACCTAGCGGGTTTCAATTCCGTCCAATCCATCAAAAACTTGTAGGGGGCACGGCATGCCGTGCTCCTTTGCGTATCGCATTTACCCGAAAACGGTCATGGGAATTCAGTAACCCATGACACATTTCCTTTACTGTTGAACAGAACTCGGATTCGGGAGGCTCGCCGCATCTTGACTCGCGGAGAAGGTTTTTTCCTCTACGGCACCTGGTGCGCCCATCCGCTCAGCTTTACCACTGTTGTAGGCCAGCAGAACGCCTCCAGCATTCCCTGCCCTCACAATCAATTCACTCTGAGCAGACCAACTGCGCTCGGTGCCTTCAGGCAAGACACCCTCGAATTCTGTTTCACCATCAATCACGATTCGCAGCCACGATTGTGCTGTAAGCTTCAAGGCGACTCGTACAGGTTTATCTGGATCAGGACGCGCTTGTGGACTGCGATTTGCGTTCAGGTCAACTCCGCCGATCGTCCCTGCCTGCACCTGCCCTGGATCGGGGGAGCGTTCAGGTCTAACGGAGGGTTGGGGGTTAATGGGTGAATTGGCAATGGAGCTATCGACAGGCGATCGACCTACCACATACGACAGCAAGCTGACCGAGGCCATGATTAGGGCAATATATGCCAAATAAAGGTGCAAAGGGCGCAGTTGGGCAGCCGGGGAATCTTTCCAGGACGAATGAGACATCTGAATTTGTCTGCCCGTTGGAAAGGCATCCGCAAACGCTGAGCCATTCAACCCCAAAGCATCCGCATAGAGCTTGATAAACCCTTGCACGTAGACGGGTTCAGGCAATTGATCCAATCGCCCTTCCTCGATCGCCCGTAGCAATCGCGCCTGGATCATCGTCCGTGATGCCACATCATCTAGCGTCCACGAATAGTCTTCCCGCACTTGACGCAGGTATGCTCCGATTTCGGTCAAGCTTTCTAGCTGTTCTTTGTGTAGGAGGGAAGTATCTTTCGTCATAGCTCTAGCCCTTCTTATCACTCTCTCACCAATTACTCAATTCGGCAAAGGTTGACCGATTTGCTTCACCTGAGTTTGCAGAAAGCTCATCTCAGCTTCACTTAAAGGACGATAATGTCCACTTGGCAACGATCCCAATTGAATTGAACCGATCGCCACACGATGGAGCCGCACCACTGGATGACCTAACTGCTCCGCTACTCGACGAATCTGACGATTTCTGCCTTCCCACAACACCACCTCCAGTTTTGTTTGATCCGGGTAATTTGACTTGAGAACTCGTACCTTTGCGGAGCGGGTTAATCTGCCATCCAGACAAATTCCCTGCCGCCACTGTTCTAACACGGCTTCAGTCGGATATCCTTCCACCCAAACATGATAAGCTTTGGCGATGGAGTGACGAGGATGAGTCAGGTGAAACGTGAGCGTTCCATCATTTGTCAGCAGCAATGCGCCAGTTGAGTTGGCATCTAAACGTCCGACAGGATGAATCCCATTGCGATTGTGAAGGGATGCTGGGAGCAAGTCAAGCACTGTAGGACGACCTTGCGGATCATGGCAGGTCGAAACTACCCCCAAAGGTTTGTTGAGGAGCAAATAAACAGAGTGAGGGCGATCGATCGGCTGAATGCGTTGACCATCAACCTCGATCCAATCTTCCTCCGGATTAGCCACTTGCCCAAGCTGCACAACTGCCCCATTCAAGCGAACTCGCCCAGCCAAAATGAGTTGCTCTGCCTGACGACGAGACGCAACGCCCCACTGAGAGAGAATTTTTTGTAACCGTTCAGCCATAGATTGGGGTGGCAGAATTTGACAAAGAGAGGGATAAATGACAAGTTGATACTTTCACGCTCAATTGTCCAACATTTAGGTGGGTTTGGTGGGATCGGAAGGATAAACGAGGGGGAATAGCCGTTAACTGTCGCAACCATTTCTTTATGTACAAATATTACAGGAATTGGTAGCAAAACAGTGAGGAGAACTCTTGGTTGAGCCTAACGGATAGACAACTCATTCTTTGGGGGATAGGTCTGGTGAGTGCAACGGCAGACGGACTTGCAGCCATGCCCCTCCGGTATCTGGATGATTGCTGGCACTGATGGAACCCTGATGCGCCTCAACAATCTGCCGGACGATCGCCAATCCTAACCCACTTCCATTTTGCGACATCGCCGCAGATTCAGAGGGTTCTTCTGACAAGGCATTCAGGCTCAACCGAGTTCGGGAGAGATCCGCCCGATAGAAGCGTTCAAACACATGCGGCAGGTCTTTTTCCGGAAATCCAGTCCCGTAGTCAATGATCTCCAGATAAACCAACTGTACTCCGTTGTAAGATTCTCCCATCTCAGGAGGTTCCACTCGAATGGAGATTAATATTTTCTGATCGGGGGGGCTATGTTTGATGCTGTTGTCGAGTAGGTTGATGAGTAAGCGGTGAATCCGAGCTTCATCCAGTTGCATCGATAAGCAGTTAGGTCCGGTGTAATCCAGGGTGAGATTCTTTTTATGGGCGAGGGGTTCTAGGCTATCCCAGACGGCATGAATTAGCTCAACCAGGTCAGTTGTTTTTAGCTTGAGCGCATGAAAAGAATCCCGTTCCATTCGGCTCAAATCTAACAGGTCTTGGACTAGATTGCTGAGGCGAACGGTTTCATTGATCAACCGATCGACCCATGTTTTGAGGGGAGGGTTCAGTCGAGTTTGTAGGGTTTCTGCCACGAGGCGAATAGAGGTCAGAGGCGTTCTTAATTCATGGGCTAAGTCTGAAGCCCAGCGATCGCGCTGTTGCATTAGCATGATGGCTTCTTGGCGACTCTCCAGAAAAATCCCCACTTGCTTATCAGGCAACGGTAAACCATAGCCCCGGATCGGATACGCCTGCTGTTCAGAGAGCCGCGAGGGATCAGAACTGACCGGATAAAACATCCAGTTGCTCTGTCGAGGTTCACCCGCGTTGCGCGTTTGTTCGATGAGTTCATCCAATTCGTAAGAGCGCACCACTTCCAGCAGCAATCGCGGCTTGTTGTAAGTTTCTTGAGTGATCCCCAACAGCTTTCTAGCTTTGAGATTGCACCAGATCAGCCGATTTTCATCATCGACTTGCACATATCCAACCGGAGCCGCTTGCAGGATGTTGGTATGAGTGTCTAGTTGTTGTTCGAGTTGCTGTTGAAAGCGTTGTTGCTGAGCGATCGCAAACGCCAGTTGTGAGGGAAAAGACGAGGAAGGCTCGGATACTTCTGGCTGGAGATTTCGCAGCATCTTCCGTAATCGAGCATTGAAACGCGATCGTTGCCATACTACCAACGATAAGCCAATTGATGATCCTAGTAGGAAGTCCAGGAATGCCACGACTAGATGCAGCTTCAGTGGATAATGGACGGTAAATAGTGGATAGCGACACTCGCAATCTAGATACTGAATCCAGATAAGAGTTAACCCCCATCCATCAATAGCCTATCTTAATAATCCAGGCACTTACCCATCCTCTTCTCACTGTTCACACCTTCTATCCGAACCGATACCCAAATCCTCGGACAGTCAGCAGGTATTCCGGACGACTGGGATCAAGTTCTAGCTTTTCTCGCAGCCAGCGAATATGAACATCCACCGTTTTGCTGTCTCCCATGAAATCGGGTCCCCAGATGCGCTCGATCAACTGTTCTCGTGACCAAACGCGACGGGGATGAGACATGAACAGTTCTAGAATGCGAAACTCTTTCGGGGAAAGATTAATTTCGTCACCCCGAACCGTAACGCGGCATTCTTGGGGATAGAGAACGATCTCATGAAACCGCAGGGCAGATTCTTGGGCTTGAAGCTGAGCATGACGATGACGGCGCAACAGGGCACGACAACGCGCAACGAGTTCGCGCATCCCAAAGGGCTTTGTCAAATAGTCATCTGCACCCACTTCCAACCCAACCACACGATCGGTTTCGCTCCCTTTCGCACTTAGCATCAGAATCGGAACTGTGTTTCCTTCATGGCGAACGAGTCGGCACAAGTCCAACCCATTCACGTAGGGAAGCATCAAGTCGAGGACAATCAGGTCAAAATTGGCACCTTCTGAATACCCTAATTCTCCGGACTTACAAACAAGTTCTAAGCCTCTTCGACCATCCTCAGCCGTCAAAACATCGTATCCTTCTTCTGCAAGTGCCAGGGCGATCGTTTCTCGAATCAGTTCTTCATCTTCAATGATCAGAACGCGCCCCAGCTTGACTTCTTGCTGGAATCGCGTCGCCTCAGGCAGTAATGTTGGGGGCATATCAGTGCTTTTGTCACAGTATTCCAAGCTCATCTTACCAGAATGGATTCGCTTGCTGGAGGTAAAAAAATGACTACTTACGTTTTTCTGTTGTAAGTGATACAAAATGCGCCTGACTCATTCGGAACTGGAGATATGGAAAATCCGCGTTGCTGAATTTAGGGATGTTTGGGGTAGAGGCATCCCTTTGTGGGTGCCCAAAACCTTTCAGGGTCGGCACAAGACCTGCCCCTACGTTGTCTTACAGTTGTTGAACAGTTTCGTTATCCTTGTCCGCAGCAGCGATCGATCCCCAGACTGTCGAGCAGCAGATCGCTGACTGCGTTGGCAACGGCAAATTCACTGAAAAAACTTTCAGAGAAGTCAAATGCCTGCATTTCGGTGACAATAGCCATCACCAGCGATCCCAAATCATTCTCTCCTTCCATCCGTTGCCGAACAAACACCTGCGCGGCGCGATCGGCAATCTGGTGATTCACGGCTTCAGGGATAAACTCTTGATCCAGCCATTGATGCAATGTGGCTCGAAGCCACTCTCCTTCCTGTTGAGGATTTTGGGCAAGGGGAAGGGTAATTGCTTGAATGGGTTCAGCCATGCGAAGAATCTCCCAACTGAGTTGTCAGCGATCAGTAACCATCTAGACCTCCGGGGTACTGCGACCATAGCCAGTAGGCTTGGTCGTATGGGGGAGCGATCGTCGCGATGACGAGTCTCCCATACGGAACTATGCCAAGCGCCGCGTGGCGAGGGGCGTAGATGAGCGAGGAATCGCCCACAGCGTAAGGATTTGAGGTATAATTATTCTACTTGCATAAAGTCTACCGGGGGTCACTCGGAAAGTGATGTCTAACGCCTGAATTAACAGGGTCTTGGGAGAGATCGCTGACGTGGGTCGGGGAGCCTAGAAACCAAATCGGAAGTGATTCTGATTGGAATCTGCGTCCATAGCCGGCAGGCTTGGTCGTAGAGGATGTCAATATGATATTCCGAACTATTCTAGAAACTAATGGTTGACCACTGATTACTGATACTGCTGACAACGCTGATGACAATTCTGACAATATAGCGATCGAATTTCACCCGTAAATTTTCTGTTGATGGATGGCATGGTGTGGGGGCAATCCCTGCGGGGTTGCTTTTGCTTGGAGGGCAAATACTTGGAGGGCAGACCGATTGTAAAATCAACGAAAAATTTACAGGTAGAAATCGATTTATCGCTATATCTTTATGTAGTCATGTTAATTCTTAACGGTGATTCAAACTCACTATGACGTTCCTAGCATTATTCAAGGATATGCCCAAGGGTATTTCTTGATGGCAGATGAGACGGGAGATCAGTTGGGATGGTATTCCAGTCGAGAACGGGCATTGATTCCTCTGGATGATCAATTTCGTTATCCCAAATCGCTGCAACGGGTTCTCAATCAGAAGCGGTTTACCGTTGCTGTCGATCGAGACTTCCGTGCTGTTGTGGAGGGTTGTGCCGATCGCGATACCACCTGGATCTCAGCCGAACTGAAGGAAATTTACTGGGAGTTATATCAAACTGGATGGGCACATAGTTTTGAGACCTGGCAAGACGATGAGCTAGCCGGTGGAATTCTGGGGATTGTCATTGGGGGAGCGTTCATCGGAGAGTCAATGTTTTACCGCATTCCAGAAGGCTCAAAAGTAGCTATGGTCAAACTTGTGGAGCGGTTACGATCGCGCCACTTCCTCCTCTTTGATGCCCAAATGAGCAACCCCCACTTGGAGCGATTTGGAGCCTATATCGTCTCCGGTCGAGAATACAAGACATTACTCAAACAGGCATTACAGAAGCCATGTTCACTGTTATAGCTAAGTGCTTTGAAGATGGGTGTGTTCATCCTTCATCCCCTACACCGCCAGGAATCGCTGAACAATCTCGTTGCTCAATTCACTCGTCGCGCCGGAAGCAACGATCCCGCCTTTCTGCATAGCATAGTAGCGATCGGCTTGGCGCACAAAGTGGAGGTGCTGTTCCACGAGTAATACTGAAATGCCAGTGGTGGCAATGATCCGGCGAACTGCTGTTTCGATATCGAGAATGATGGAAGGCTGAATCCCTTCTGTGGGTTCATCAAGGACGAGAAGCTGAGGGTTGCCCATGATAGCACGAGCGATCGCCAATTGTTGCTGTTGTCCACCGCTCAGGTCGCCTCCCATCCGGGATAGCATGGTTTTTAACACAGGGAATAGCTCGAATATCTCGTCGGGGATGTCTTGAGCGTTGCGGGGTTTGCTGGTTCTTGCCTCATAGCCTAACAGCAGATTTTCTTTCACCGTCAGGCGAGGGATGATTTCGCGTCCTTGAGGGACATAGCCAATTCCTAAACGGGCACGGCGATCGGGAGACAGCCCAACGATCGATCGTCCATCGAACACGATATTGCCATTGCGGGGTTTGAGCAAGCCCATGATGGTTTTGAGCAGAGTGGTTTTGCCGACGCCATTTCGCCCAATCAAACAAACCATCTGTCCGCGTGGAACGGTCAAATCGACATTTCGGAGAATATGGCTCTCCCCGTAATACACATTCAGCCCCGAAACTTGCAACATCACTTCGGATGCAGAATAGCTAATTTCTGGAGCAATGGCAGAGTTGGTTAGGGTCATGGGGGATGAAGTAAGGATGAAGGATGAAGGATGAAGGATGAAGAATGAAGAATGAAGGATGAAGAATGAAGGATGAATGGTGCTAAGGTAAGCTTCACCGATCGCCAAAAGCCTTGAAAACTTCTAAGGTGGGCACTGTTCACCATCCTTAAGTCAGTGCCATTCGATGAAGAATAATTTGTATCAGGTGGTATGTCAGGTGGTAACGATGTCTTCGGCAGAGAGGGAAGTTTTGTGTTCTTCGAGTTTGGCGGAAACGGGGATGTTGTCTTCTGCTTCGTGGGGTTGACCAAGATAAACTTCAATCACCCGTGGATTGCTTTGTACTTCATCGATCGTTCCTTCGCACAATACAGAGCCTTGGTGTAAGACCGTCACCTTGCGGGCAATCTGGCGGACGAATTCCATGTCATGTTCGATCACGATGATCGAGTGGCTTTCAGCGAGAGAAAGTAAGAGTTCTCCGGTTTTCATGGTTTCTTCGTCGGTGAGTCCAGCGACGGGTTCATCGACCAGCAGCAAATCGGGGGATTGAGCAACGAGCATGCCGATTTCTAGCCATTGCTTTTCTCCGTGCGAGAGGAGATTGGCTTTCATGTCGGCTTTGTGGATCAGTCCGATCGTCTCCAACAATCCGGCGACCGTGCGGCGTTCTGCGGAAGGGGTTTTGCTAAACAAGGTCGGGAAGACTGCCTTGCGGTGGTTACAGGAAAGCTCCAGGTTTTCACGCGGCGTGAGGTTAAGGTAAACTCGTGGCGTTTGGAATTTTCGTCCGACTCCCATCTGGGCAATTTGGTGTTCAGAGTACGATCGCAGATTTCGTCCTTTGAACAATACTTGTCCTTCAGTAGGTTTGGTCTTTCCGGTAATGATGTCGAGGAAGGTGGTTTTACCGGCTCCATTGGGACCAATAATCACGCGCAATTCTCCAGCATCCATGCTGAAGTTGAGATTATTTAACGCTTTGAATCCATCAAAGCTGACGGTGATATTGTCAATCACCAATATTTTTGCGCTCATATTCAACCTCTGGGTCTTCTTCTAAGCTGGGATAAGTGAACGATCGCTTGCGAGTTCCGGTCAACGATTGGAACAGGTCAACGCCTTCCCTCCGTATCCATCCCACAATTCCGTTGGGCAACAGTAGCACAACAAACAAGAACAAACCGCCTTGGAAAAATAGCCAGATCTCAGGAAATTTTTCACTCAGCAAGCTTCTAGCGAAGTTCACTACGATCGCACCCAGAATGGCTCCGACTAGGGTAGCGCGACCGCCGACTGCCACCCAAATCACCATCTCGATCGAGAAGGCAATGTTCATTGAGTTGGGCGAAATAATCCCGGTTTGGATCGTGAACATGGCACCTGCAATTCCAGCCAGTGCAGCGGAGATAGCGAATATCAGCACTTTATAGCCAGTCGGGTTGTAGCCAGAGAAGCGAACTCGGCTTTCATCATCGCGAATCGCCACTAGCAACCGCCCGAATCGTCCACTGGTCAACCAGCGACACAAGGCATAGGCGAGAATCAGAATCAGAATTGTCAGGATGTAGAAAGTACGCTGTGAATTGGAACTGCTTACTTGAGCGCCAAACAGCGTTTTAAAATCCGTTAGACCGTTTGTACCGTTAAATAGCTTCTGCTGACCGTTGAAAAAGTTGAAAAAGATAATGGTGGTGGCTTGAGTCAGGATGGAGAAGTAAACGCCTCGGATGCGATTGCGGAAAATCAAGTAGCCCAATATAGCGCCAACGATCGCTGGAATCACGAAGACTGCCAACGCCGCAAAGGGGAATGAGTAGAAGGGTTGCCAGAACCAAGGTAATTCGGTTACGCCATAGAGAGACATGAATTCTGGCAGCTTGGTACTGGCTGTTGGCGGAATTTGTAGTTTCAAGTGCATGGCGAGGGCATAGCCGCCCAAGGTGAAAAATACGCCATGTCCCAAACTCAACATTCCGGTGAAGCCCCAAATCAAATCAATGCCAAGGGCAACGATCGCCAGTGCCAAAAACCGCCCTAACAGATTCGTGTAAAAGCTAGAGAGGATGACGGGCGCTATAAACATGAGGCTTAGCGCAACGGCTAGGACAATGGCTACTTCGATTAAGAGCGATCGTCGCCTTGCCCAATCAATCCCTTGTCGATCGGCGGTTGCTTGTGCAGTCATTCCATTTTTTCCAAATCAGCATTCTGAAAGTTCTAAAGAGCGAGTCTACGCATCCACGGTGCGTCCCTTCTGGGGAAACAAGCCTGCCGGACGAAATTGCAAGAACAGCACAATCAACAGGAATACCATCACTTTCGCCATGCTGCTAGTGGCAAAGAAGCTGAAGAAATCGAAGAGTGGCTGAAATTGGGAAAATACATTCATCAGAACGCCTGCCCCGATCACGTAGTCCAAGATGCCGATTACCAAGGCTCCCACGATCGTCCCGACGAGCTTACCTACACCGCCAACCACGACCACCATGAACGTGTTGACGATGTAATTCTGTCCCGTATTTGGACCGACTGACCCCAATAAACTAACCGCACATCCAGCGATTCCTGCCAACCCAGACCCCAAAGCAAAGGTGAGCGCATCCACTTTTTGAGTGGGAATGCCCAAACACGCACTCATATTCCGATTTTGAGTCACCGATCGAATTCGCAATCCCCACGGGGTTTTGTTCAGGAAGAAATAAATCCCAACGACGCACAACACCGTCAGCACCATAATGAACATCCGGGTGTAGGGAAGCTGAGAATTCCCGATCGGCAAGCCGCCTTGAAGCCATTTAGGAGCCGTCACATCTACGTTCTGGGCACCGAACCAGGGTTGAGTCACGGCTAATTGATAGGCGTTCGATAGAACGGAGCCAACTACAAACGAGATCGCGATCGACAACGGCAAGAGAACGGCAATGACCCATTTGCGAATGCGATCGAAATCCGATCGTCGTTGCAGTATCCACATACCGCCAAAGAACAACAGGCTGAACATCACCAGCCCAATCACCATCACCCAATTCACACTGCGGACAAACTGCTGCAAGATCAAACTGACGCCCCAAGTTGCCAATAGCGTCTCCAGGGGTCGCCCATACAAGTAGCGGATCACGCCTCGTTCCAGTAGCAGCCCAACTAACGCCGCCACAATGAAAGCAGCAATCAGAGCCACAAAAATATACACCTGTAACCAAGGTTCTCCGAGTTTCTTGAAGCCATTTTGCACGACAAAAGTGGCGTAGGCTCCTAGCATCATCAACTCGCCGTGAGCCATATTAATGACACCCATCAGCCCGAAGACGATCGCCAAACCCAACGCCGCCAGTAACAAAATGGAACCGATGCTTAGACCACTAAAAATACCGTCTAGAATACTAGTTAACAAATGGATTCTCCCCTGAACGCCTGCACAGAGTGGGCATTGCCCACCCTCCTTAGATTTATTCTCAATCCCACAATGCAATTTTTGTGAAATGGGCATCTTACCCATCCGAGCGGATGAGGACACCCACCCCAGAAATTTATCTGATGATCCTTAACTCTCTTTGAATTGACCTGGATTACCGACATCCGTCCGTGTCCAGTCGCAGACAAAGCCCTTCGTTTCAGCAACGTACTGGTTCCAGGGCACCGGATCAACCGGACTGGACGTGGCATAGACGATCTCAAATAAACCATCATCCCGCACTTCCCCAATCCGCACGGTCTTGGAAATGTGATGGTTGCCAAACATCTTCACAGGACCTTCAGGGGCGCTAAACTCCTGCCCAACGGCGGCTGTTCGCACTGCCTCTAGATCGGTTGAGGTTCCTTCCGAACCAGCCTGTTCGACAGCTTGCTTCCAGATGTTAACGGAGATGTAAGCCGCTTCCATTGGGTCATTAGTGACTCGGTCTTCTCCAAACTTGGCTCTAAATGCCTCCACGTATTTCGTGTTCTCTGGCGTCTCAACTGTCTGGAAGTAATTCCACGCTGCATATTGACCCTTGAGGAAGTCTACGCCGATCGCTTTCACTTCTTCTTCAGCAATACTGACAGACATAACCGGATACTTGTCAGGTGCCAAGCCAGCCCCTTGCATCTGCTTGAAGAATGCCACGTTGCTATCGCCGTTGAGGGTGTTGTAAATCACGCCGCCATTGGGGAGAGCCGATCGAATCTTGGCGATGATCGGCGCGACTTCCGTGTTACCCAGAGTCAGGTAGTCTTCCCCAACAGTTGTACCGCCTTTGGCTTGCAGTTGCGCTTTGATGATCGTGTTTGCCGTGCGTGGGAAAACATAATCCGAGCCAACCAGATAAAACTCTTTCCCTTTTTCCTCCAGCAGCCAATCTACAGATGGCTCAATCTGCTGATTTGGAGCCGCCCCCGTGTAAAAGATGTTTTTGGAGCATTCTTGACCCTCATACTGCACTGGGTAGAACAGCATATGGTTCTTCTCTTCAAACACGGGAAGTACTGCCTTGCGACTGGCAGATGTCCAGCAACCAAAGATCACCACGACCTGATCCTGCTCAATCAGTTTTCTCGCTTTCTCCGCAAAGTTAGGCCAATCAGATGCCCCATCTTCCTTGACTACTTCAATCTGCTTACCGAGAATGCCACCTGCATTGTTGATCTCTTCGATCGCCAATTCTGTCGAATCCACTACACTCTTTTCGCTGATTGCCATTGTGCCGCTCAGGGAGTGGAGGATGCCCACTTTAATTGTGCCCCCTCCCCCACTTGCTGCCGGAGATTCAGCAGGAGATTCAGCCGCTGGAGATTCAGTTGTGGTTGAACCATCTGTCTCACCACCCGCACATGCTTTTAGAAGAATGCTTGTCCCTAGGGCTGCTGAACCATAAAGCAAAAACTTACGCCGACTCAATTCACTCGTCATTGACTTCACCACGTCTCTCTGAGGATGGATGACAAAGAAATTTCTATGAAATAATCCATGATAAGGAGTGATGGTAGAACCGGGATCGCCGAAGAATTGTATCTTGCACTACAAAACCTAAATTCTTCAGTTTTGGTCAAGTAGGGGCAATCCCTGCGTTGATTGCCCTGGCTGAGAGAGCAGACACGGGGGGCTGTCCCGACCGATGGCAAAATCAACGAAAAATTTACAAGTAGGGCAATTTTGGTGGATTGGACACAATTGAAAATTGCTATAGGGATATGCCTTGCGAGATGGTTAAGGGCTTGCCCATATGTAGCGTGATCAGATTCACTACGGTATCAAGTCCCTGCCTCGTTTTGAGATTTGTAAAAACGAAGGGTTTTTCGCCTCGCATCTTGCGGGCATCTCGCTCCATTACCCCCAAATCGGCACCCACCATTGGAGCCAAATCGATTTTGTTAATCACGAGCAAATCAGATTTGGTAATTCCTGGTCCCCCTTTGCGAGGAATTTTGTCTCCAGCGGCAACATCAATCACATAGATGGTGAGATCGACAAGTTCTGGGCTGAATGTAGACGCAAGATTATCGCCACCGCTTTCGACAAAGATCAAATCTAGATTGGTGAATTTCCGCTCTAGCTGTTCGATCGCCACTAAATTAATCGAGGCATCTTCTCGAATCGCTGTATGCGGACACCCTCCTGTCTCGACGCCAATAATCCGATCGCCCTCCAATGCCTGACTCCGCACCAAAAACTGGGCGTCTTCTTGGGTGTAAATATCGTTTGTCACCACAGCAATGTGGTACTGCGATCGCATCGCCTTACACAACGCATCCACGAGAGCCGTTTTCCCTGAACCGACAGGTCCCGCGATTCCAACTCGTAAGGTATGCATCGATTCCTCCTCGCGTTAATTAATTTTCCAAAACTGGAACATTGCATATTAAATTTTGGACTTTAGAATCTGTAAGTTTCCCAATTTCAAACTCGATCGCCCCACTACTCACCCTCCGAAATCCGGAATTTGTGGCTAATTTAAGTCCGCTTTCTCAGGTGTACCCGGCTTAACTGCTCAAAAGACCGAAGACGCGAGTGTTAAACAGCGATCGCCGGGACATCTGAGGAAGTGGGTAACTCCTCCGCCAAATCACTCAGAATCCATACTTTACTGCTAATTAAGCACCTTTTACAGATCCTCTAGAACGATTCACTGGAACTATGGAAACGATCGCTTATCTTCACGCTGCCCTCCTTTACGAAGAGTCTATTGCTAACTGTCAAGAGCCTCAACCTAGCGTTCAAAAAACAGTTCAACCCGCGTCTCGACAAACAAAGATTGTTCGTCGTCCGGAAGTGCGATCGGGTTATGATTCCGGTTGTCCGATGATTCCGGTCGTGTCGTAAATGATGTTGAGCATTGAAATCATCACAAATCTGAATCGTCATAAATCCACATCGGGACGATCGACTGAGCAATGCGAAATCCTACGTGATGTGCAACTAAATACCACTTTGAATATCGGATTTTAGATTTTGGATCGCAGAAGCCTGATGAGACAATGGTTTCAATCTATGATTTGTTGCATCCTTATGTTTAAATTGGTCTAAGAACCTAGTAGTCTGTCATTTTTGTTTTGCGAGGTGCAGGGGTGAAACCCCTGCGTAGGGCAACGCCCCCACTCCCCATTACCCATCAAATCTGGCTTGACAAAGCACTAGAGTCCTTAACTTTCCGTGGAGCAGGCATCTTGCCTGCCCGATTTGTGCAAAATAAATTTGTGCAAAATAAATTGCGACTTGTTTACATCTCTTGTGGGATGGGCATCTTGCTCGCCACTTGTGCAAAATAAATGTGGAACAGCTTATGTCAACCTGAGAGGCACGATTTACTGTGCCCCTACTGTGTCATATGTAGGTGAACCTAATTAATTGTGGGATGGGTGTCCTCACCCGTCCGGACGGGCAAGATGCCCATCCCACAAGAGATGTAATTAACTCTGTCTAATTACTTATTCAATTCAAAACCTGTGTAAATAAAGCCAACCTTCACAAGGGCGATGCTGGCTTAAGAGTTGCTTGGATCCCATTGAGAGGTACAGCTTGTCGCATCGATTTGTCGTCGCTGCTCACAAGTTCGTAAGAATCGCTGATACGGTTCTTCGCGTAACTGAATGTAGATGCTAACGAGTAGCCCCAATATCAGCACGGATAGTCCAAATGTCAGGATTGTCCGGCTCCAAACAAGGCATTGACGATAGCGATCGCTTTCTCCCCATCCCACGGTGGGGTCATTGAATCGAAACAGATCTTTGCGAAATTTGTGAATGAGTTCAACACTAGACTTTTTCATTGGTAAACCTCCCTGGCTAGATCTACTCCTATGGATTAGTTGCAGATGCTGAGGATTTAACAAACTACAGAGGGTTGGAGAGGATTTCAGAAAAGTTTTGGATTTTGTAACCTTTGAATCTATTGCGCTCAAACTTCAGTTCCGAAAATGGCTAGCCGATCGAGTCTGTCCACTTTATGCTGTGAGCAGATGTTCAGGATGCCGCCATGACTTGGACGCTTGACCCAGATATTTGTTATCGTGCCATTCAAACAAAGATGTTCGGTTTGATGGGCAGTTTTTGTTGCCGTTCATACAACCGGAATTTACTGTCGTCCTGTTTGTCCTGCCACTACGCCCAAATCGGAGAATTGCTCTTATTTTCCGAGTGCTGCCGCC
>JAAUSF010000070.1 GCA_012033255.1 Cyanobacteria bacterium RU_5_0 | reverse complement strand
CAGATAAAATACCTGCGTAGGATGGGCAAAGGCATCCGTGCCCATCCATTATTCTGGCTGACGATGGGCACGGGTAAGACCCTTTGCCCATCCTACGAATTGGTAGATTCTTTGCTGGAAATCTCCTTAATACTTTTCAAACATTCTCTTAAGGCGTGAGAGCAGTCGCTAGCCCAATAATGGTCATGTTGCCATCTCCGATCGTGCCTATTGGTGTAGCTGATCCATCAGAGAGGTTGATGCTGTAAACAGTCGAACCAGAGGCTGCAAATGCCACATTCTCGCCGTCTTCAGTGGAGAAGATGTCAAATCCGCCAGTCTCGCTAAAATCAATGCCAAGAGAACCGATCGTTTGCAAAACGCCATCGTTGGGTGGATTTTGCAGAACAAGAACATCAAGCTCAGAATCAATGCCAAACAACTGAGTTGTGCGGGTAGGAGGCGTTACGTCTGGCGGGGAGGGAGGTCCAGGAAACGAATTGGTGTAGGCGGCGGCTGTAATGTGAGGGTCAGCCCCAGCATTGGGATCGCCATCAGCATAGGTTAGATCTTTATCGGTCTGAAGCCCCTCTGCATTGGCATCATAATCAGCAACCATGCCGTTATCGACATTGTTCCGGAAGTTTTGGTTGTTGCCACCGACCAGGCGCAGACGATCGGGAACTGGATTGAAGTCGAAACCTGACATTTCAACCCCTTCAAAAGGGTAATTGAGCGTACTCTTCAGCGTTGCTTCGCCTGTCACTGGGTCAATTGTGTAAACATTGTTGGTATCTGTAATGCCGTAGAGCAATCCATCGGATGAGCGGATATCAATCCCAATTAACTGTCCATCGGTACCTGTCACACTTATTGCCGTAACCTGACTCGGATCATCGGGACTAAAGAGAAAGATCGTATTGTCGTCAGTGAGTCCCATAAGGTTTAGAGAAGCCGCAGACACTAGTTTGCTACTATTAGACAAACTCAGCATCGCGACGGTAGTTACAACAGAAATAAGCTTTCTAAGGGTGTTCAGTTTCATTGAGAACCTCACCAGTGATCATGTATTTGGGTCGCACACAAAAGCAGGGAATGCCTTTGCAGTCCCTCCCTGCTATGTTCATGCGTTTGAGATCAATACAGAAGAGACACGCATTTGGATTTAGAATAATCCTATCTTCACAAAAGCTTTAAACATATCGCTGTATACAACTCGTAACCCTTGCCCAGTCTTGCTCCTACTGATACTGCCAATCCAGAAACGACTCTGGCATTTAACCCATCAGCGTTACAAGGCACATTTGCGGCAGAGATGAAAATTCAAGGTTTAACCCGATCGATGGACACTTTGACGGAACTCAATTCACATTCACACCAATCTAAATTGCCAGACTCATTTATCACCCCTCTGAACAAATTCAACATGAATTTGAGACACTACTGTCCTTCTCTGGACAGGTTGGCGGTGAACATCAATCCGGGCAGATCCAAATTGCTAACGTCCCTGTGGTTTTGCTTGGAGATTTACTGAATTTTATTCAATTCTCGTTTCTTATAGCCGTAGTCAGTTAGGTTAGGACATGCGACATTTTTGTGGGGCGGCGAAGCCGCCCCACAAAAATGTCCTAACCAATATGACTATGGCTATACCTCACTGATTGGCACAAAAATCGAGGCTTAGAAAGATATAGGGATACAACTCTGCTGAGAACCATTGATCCCAAACTCGCCTCGCGTCTGGACTGGCAATGAACGTGTTCACGGCATCCTGCCACTCTCGATCGTCTGCTGGAAGAATCATGCCATAGGGATCGCAGGAAAGTGGTCCCGATGGAAGCAGAGTATACGCTGTTGAGGGAATATTTTGTCGGATGGCTTCGGCAACGAGCAAAATCCCATCGCTGGCAAACGCATCAATTTCACCTTGGATAGCGGCTTGCACTCCTTCCGCTCTACCATTCACCCCTGCAAACTCGATCGCTCCTGCGTCTGGGTATCGTTGTTGTAAAAATTGCTCAGTGGTTGTTTCAGCTAACACACCAATCCGGGTACCTGTTAGATCGCCCAACGGATTAATGGGAGCTTGAATATCTGTCCCGACTAAAAATTGGGTTCCAGTTAGAAAAAAAGGCGTGGAAAAAGTGATCCCCGGAATGCCATTCTGAATAGTATTTGGACCGCATTCCACATTTACCGTCCGACTCCGCACCAATGCAAAACGATTCTCCACAGTGGATTGAGCAATAATCTCCAATTGAACAGGGGTACCAAGCTGTTGCTGAAGTTGGGTTGTCAGAGAATCTAACAAATCTACACAGAATCCTGTCCATTGTCCTGCCTCATTCACATACCCAAATGGCGCAGCATCTTGACGAATGCCAGCTTTAAGCACTCCTGTTTCAGCAATCTCATTTAAAATAGACGACGATCGCTGTGGCGTAGGCACTAGTGCTAACTCAGGCACGATCGGTAAGGGGGGTGTTTTGCCATAGGCTTGTTCGAGTTGTTCCGCCGTGAGTGAACGAATAAAATCGAGTTGAATCGGATCTTGGCTGATGAACCGAGCATAATCTGCACCAAGATAGGCTTGATAGTCTGGACGATCGCCCAAGTATACCTGCATGAATGCTAGACTCAGGGCTTCTATATGCTCCCGCGCTAAACTAGGATCAGGTCCAGACAAAAACATACTCACGGTATCGGGCAGTGGATCTTCACCCCCATCCGTATTGTCTGCAAACGTGTGACCACTGGGAATCATCAGTGCTAGATATTTTTCAGGCGTAGTTAACCACAGAAACGGATGAATTTGCTCTTGAACAACGGATGCTACATAATCTTGGCTGCCTCCAATAATCATCGTCGGAATTTCAATCTTGCTCATCCCTTCGGGACCAAAGACGTAACTGTCTAGTGGGCTGATGGCGATCGTCGCCTTAACTCGCGAATCTTGCAACGGATAAACCAAATCAGGCAGTCGCTCTGCCAAACATTGCAGAAACGGGGAGGCATTCAAGGTTAATCCATTTGTGCAAGTTTGAGACAATCGATCGTGATTCAGCGTCGCTCCTCCCAAGGCTAATGCGGTATATCCGCCAAAGGAATGTCCAATCGCCCCAACCTGCTGTAAATTCATTCGTCCGGCAAAGGTCTCATCTATCTGAGACAGGCGGTCTAGTTCATCAAGCGTATGGCTAATATCAAGCGGACGATCGAGAAATTCTACAGGATTGACCGGAGCACTCAAAAGTCCTTCTAGCACCGCTTCTCTACGCTGAGAGTCGCTACCAATATGCTGCGGAATCACGGCAACAAACCCATGTGATGCCAAATGTTCCCCTAAGTAAGCAAACGCATTGGGTGAGGAACCGAGTCCATGCGAGACGACAATGACCGGAGCCGGTTGAGACAAGCCTTCAGGTAAATATACATCGACAGTAAATTGGCGCGTGATCCGTTCACCTGTCAGGGATTGGCGATCGCGATTCAGCATCAGATGGCGTTGAGTCACCTGAAAATCTCCTGGTTGGCGCAAATCGGGTCGCTGCGAAAAATCAGCCGGACTCTCGGCTAAACCCTCTGTCTGTGCGTTCTGAGTAACCGCTCTCACTGCCGCATTTTGATAGTCTGTTAGCGTTGAGAATTGTTCTTCCAGGGCGAATAATTGGTTAGCACTAACCCGAATACTGTCTGTAGGAAACCGACGAATAATATTGATAACCGATAGTCCTTCTGGATCAGTTGCCGCTAACAGTAATGCCGATCGCAGGGCATAAAACCCATTTAGCCGCCCCTCTGTCTGAATCACGTCTCCTAAACTCTGAAGGATTTGTTCTCCGATCGAAGAATAGCTGAGTTGGGAAACAACAATCGGGTTCACATCAAACCGTCGCTGCAAGAACCGCCGCAGATCGACTAGGCTCTGCTCGTCTAAAAATTGGGCAAAAAACTCAAACTCTTTGGTTAGTTCACCGGTTTCAGCAAAGGTTTCTAAAGAGTCGATCGATAAGGAAAACTCAAGTGGTCCATAGGAAACCTTGATTGCTTCAGCCGCCAATGCGGGCTTTGGTTTTAGCACAACAGGTAGAAATCCCAGACTCATCAAACAACTGATGGACAGCAGCCTGATCGCTGCCTTTCGAGCCACAGTTAGTCTTGGAGAGGAGAGGGTCGATCGGCATGACTGACTACCCGCAGCAGAAATTGTTGAAGTCATGAAGGGAAAAGTAGCGTTAAAGGGTGGTTTTTGAAAGCTTGAAATGCCAGAGATGCACTTTTAATCTCATTTTTCCATAGAACTCAGCGTTCAGACTCCTGAGTCATTTCCTCTAGAGTTTGCCAACCCGCTTGCCAGAGCGATCGCTGCTTCAACTGCTGAGCATTAATCCAAAATCGCACACTCGGATCGCAAGCTGCCACTATTTCTGCAAACACCCACTGCCCCTGATTTTTTCGATTCACAACCTGAAAATGTCGCCAGCCCCAGGTGACTTGTTGAGCCGTCCATTTAGAGCCAACTAGATAAGGAAATTTTTGCTTTTTAGGCATTGCTCTGCCCACAACCTTGCATAATTTGCCGTCTCATTTGCCATCCTAATCAACTTTCGTCTGTGATTTAGTCCCCACTTGCCTCATGTTCGGTTATGCTGAATTCATCACATTGTGGCTGATTCACTTCAGCGATCCATCTAAAACTAGCTCAACCTACCACTCTAGCTATCTTGGAGCTAACTCAAATCTAGTCCGATTTATTTATCTATCCGATGTGCAGCCTCTGTTTATTTTTTCAGATCTGTGCAGCTACCCTAGTTCTACGCTAATTTAAGAAATCCAGTATCACATACCCATGTTGAGGAGGAAAAAAGGCGTACAACTTTTGTGAGAAAAGTTACAATCGGAGAGATCTTGGCAAAATCCAAAGGCAGAAAATTCCGTTTTGGTGCTTCTATCCCCGGTGTCTACCAGTGGGGAAGCAGGCTTGCCTGTGGGTTAGCTGTGGGTGGTTATCCTGGATGTGTAGGTATCCAGTCAGGTTCGTTATCAATTGACCAATCTTTAGTGATAGGTCGTGAATTTTCCCTCGTTTGATTGACCTTTAGTTTGAATTCTTGACACAAGGAGCATGAGGAGCGCGGCATGACCCAGGCTAACGACGTACTCGAAACCATTGATCCGACTGAGAGTGATTTTGCAGAACTCTTGATAGACGAAGGAGATGATGATCGAGACGACTTGTTTGATGCTCAGCCTGATGAAGAAGATGGGAAGGATTCCAAAACTGGAACCCGTCGTCGGGCACAAGCCAAGAAGAAGCACTACACCGAAGATTCAATCCGGCTTTATCTGCAAGAAATTGGTCGAATTCGGCTTCTACGGGCAGACGAAGAAATCGAACTGGCTCGTAAGATTGCAGATTTGCTGGAACTAGAACGAGTGCGCGATCGCCTTTGTGAACGTCTGGATCGTAGCCCTCAGGACTTTGAAAAGTCCGATTTGGAACTGTGGGCAAACGAAGTCAATCAGCCTCTACCCAAGTTTCGCCGTCGGCTTCATGAAGGTCGTCGGGCGAAAGAGAAAATGGTGCAATCTAACCTGCGCTTGGTAGTATCGATCGCCAAGAAGTATATGAATCGCGGGTTATCCTTTCAGGATCTCATCCAGGAAGGAAGCCTTGGTCTAATCCGAGCCGCCGAGAAGTTTGACCATGAAAAAGGTTACAAATTCTCGACCTATGCGACTTGGTGGATTCGTCAGGCAATCACACGGGCGATCGCCGATCAATCCCGCACGATTCGCCTACCCGTTCACCTCTACGAAACCATCTCGCGCATCAAGAAAACCACCAAGCTGCTGTCTCAAGAAATGGGTCGCAAGCCCACTGAAGAAGAGATTGCAACGCGGATGGAGATGACGATTGAGAAATTGCGGTTCATCGCCAAGTCAGCGCAACTGCCGATTTCCTTGGAAACACCGATCGGTAAGGAAGAAGATTCTCGCTTGGGTGACTTTATTGAATCCGATGGTGAAACCCCAGAAGATCAAGTCTCTAAAAATCTCCTGCGCGAAGATCTAGAAAGTGTCTTGGGAACCCTCAGCCCTCGTGAACGGGATGTTCTGCGCCTCCGCTATGGTCTAGACGATGGACGGATGAAGACCCTGGAAGAGATTGGTCAAATTTTCAACGTCACCCGTGAACGGATTCGCCAGATCGAAGCGAAAGCCCTGCGAAAACTGCGCCATCCCAACCGCAACAGTGTTCTGAAAGAATACATCCGCTAGAGCGTAAATCCGCAGAATCGTTTACCTAAATTTTTGCAATCGGTAGGGGCAGGCTAACATGTCTGCCCTCTAAGCAAGGACAACCGCACAGGGATTGCCCTTGCGCTACGCCATCCATCAACAGAAAATTTGTAGGTTGAAAAAGTCTGCCAACCATATTGGCAGGCTTTTGTTTATGTTTGAATTTATAGCTGTCGCCATAAATGTCGCCATAAAGGTTAGGATATCGGGATTAAAGGGGGTGTGGGGGCTTCGCCCCCAGCCAGAGGTTTCCTGTCAAAGTAACAGATTACGGGAGACGATTATCCATGTAGAATCAGGGGGTTCGGGTTTTAGGGAAGTAATGTGTTAGCAGCGGTCTTATACGGCAAGGAAGATTTACGGCTAGAAGAAGTGACCGATCCAACACCTGCCCCCGGAGAGGTAGTGATCCGTGTGGGGACAGCAACAACCTGCGGAACGGATCTAAAAGTGTGGCGCAGAGGTGGACACGCTAAGATGCTGAAACCGCCAACTCTGTTCGGACATGAAGCCGCCGGAAGAATTGTAGCGATCGGTGAAGGGGTGACGGGATGGCAAGTGGGCGATCGCGTCGTCGCTAATAATTCAGCCCCCTGCATGACCTGTTTTTTCTGCCAAAGACAAGAATATTCCCTCTGCACTGATCTCAGCTTCAACAATGGCACGTTTGCCGAGTATCTGAAAATTCCTGCCCAAATCGTTAAACATAATCTGTTGCCCATCCCAGAGGGTTTGCCAGATGCGATCGCCGCCATGACGGAACCGCTTGCTTGCGTGTTGCATGGGGCGGCTCGATCGAATGTCAGATCGGGCGATCGGGTGGTTGTGCTGGGCGATGGGGCGATCGGGCTGATGTTTGCAGGAGCCTTAGTCCAACGCGGGGCAGAGGTGTTTTTGTTTGGTGGGAGTGAGCAACGGCTTCAGATTGGTGAACAGTTTGGTGTAGCGCATACGTTTAACCATCATCAAACCAATGATATTCCAACAGTGGTCAAACAGCGAACCGATGGATGGGGAGCCGATATTATAGTGGAAGCCACTGGATCACCTGCGGTCTGGGAAATAGCGATCGCGTCTGCCCGCCCAGGAGCAACGGTCAACTTGTTCGGTGGATGTCCACGGGATACCACGATTACGGTCAGCACGGAACAACTACACTACAGTGAATTGACTCTGAAGGGCGTATTCCATAGCACTCCAAACTATGTCCGTGCGGCATTGAGGTTACTCGCAAATCATACGTTACCCTTCGAGCTTCTAATCAGCGATCGTCAGCCTTTGCAGCAGTTAGAACATGTGTTTCAGGATATGCGCGATCGCAAAGTAATTAAAGTGGCGATAGAACCATGAATTTCCAGTAAAACTGCTCAATCTGTTGTTAGTGGGCGATCGTCTCAGGGCACCCTAAGCAAGTGACAGTGACTATTTATTGAACACAAAATACGGTCTCCAAGAAGATCGCATATTCATTCAGGGGATTCATTACCTCTGAATTCTTTTTAAGCTGTTCCACATTTATTTTGCACCAGTGGACGGGCAAGCTGCCCATCCCACAAGAATTCTGGAAATTTGTAATGTGCAGATTGAATATGGTTCAGCGTAATTTGGCTGATTGGTATCCGAGGGATCATTCCCTGGGTCAATTAGCCTGTTTTGTTCTGTGAACCCACTTTGCAACTATCAGGGTAACTCCCATGTCCAACGGCACATTCAACCATGCTCGACACTGGAAATCTGTGATGAGCAACAACTCAACATCTTCTCGTTCATCTCAACTATTGGTGGTCATCGATCCCAATGTTCCCGATCATGCTGCATTAGTTAGAGGGGTCGTTGCAGGGGCAAGTGTCGTTATCCTCGACCCAAACCGTGACGGGATTGAACAAATTACGGTGGCACTCCAACATTGTGAAACCATCAACAGTTTACACATCATCTCTCACGGCAGTGCAGGCAGATTGCAGTTAGGCAGCACTTTTCTGAATGCCGACAATCTAGATACGTATGGATGGCACCTCCAGCAGTGGGCAGAGTTCTTAGCGACAGAGGCAGATATTCTGCTGTATGGCTGTCATGTGGCAGCAGGGGAACAGGGTCGATCGTTTGTCGGGCGAATCAGTCTGTTGACTGGGGCAAATGTGGCGGCATCGGAGGATCTAATTGGAAACGCGACATTGGGCGGCAACTGGACACTCGGATTCAATATGGGGAGAGTTCGATCGCCCCTCGCCTTTCAATCGGCGGCATTGGAAGCCTATCCCTATACCCTCAATATCATCATTAATGAGTTTCGTCGCGCCAATAAATTTGTTGATACGGAATACATTGAGTTTCTGTTGATAGCTGATCAAACAGCTACCCAACTTGAGAGTCTATTTTTTGGAGATTCAACGGGCACAACTGACGGAAAGTTTGGCATCTACAGCTTCACCAAACTAGCGAACATTGCAACAACTTTCAACGCAGGAACCATTGTGGCTATTGGCGGAACAACCGTGATTCCTATAGAAGATACAATTTACAACCCGATCGCCAGTGGAACCGAAGAAGGTTGGAATATTCAGTTGCAGGTAGGGGGCAACTTCATCAAGCATACGAACGCCTTTGATAACGGCGATTTTGCAGGTGGAGACCTTGTTTGGGTAGACACCGCCTCCGATGGAATAACCTCAATTCATTCGATTAACTGGGACAAATCGGCTCCAGGAGCATTTGCCAATGCTGCCACCGTCACCCTAAATTCTATTCCAAGCAACGGAAATACTGGAATTGTCCAATTTCAAGGAAATAACACACAAATTGGTGATGCGGCAAATTACGCAGTCAACACATTAACCAATACGCTAGGTTTGTCCAACGGCGGTACGAATACTAATTATATTGACTTTCTGCGAACCCCCACGATCGATATTGCAACTGGGATCACGCCTGACGAAAACACCCCAACCAACGGCACATTCACCCTTAATCTCAGCCATACGTCAGCGACACCGCTAACAGTCAATTTCAGTGTTGCAGGATCAGCCACCAACGGAGCAGACTATACCCTCCTAGCAGGAACCGGGATTAGCAGCCTCGGAAGTGGATCACTGGTGATTGAGGCTGGAGTCACCCGTGCTACGCTAATTGTGCAACCCGTGAATGATGTAGTTGCTGAAGCAGATGAAACCGTTCAACTGACGCTCACAAATAGTACAGGTTATCAGTTGGGTTCAGCAACTAACAGTCTAACGATCGCCCAAAACGATACAGTTAGTTTGATTGCCATTGACCCCAATGCCGCAGAGCCGATCGACTCTGGCATTTTCCGGATCAGTCGTCTAGGCACTACAGACGATTTAACGATTCAGTTGACGATCGCTAACACTAGCACCGCTATTTCTGCCGACTACAGCCTCACAGGAGGTAACGTCGCAGTTTCCGACTCCACTCTCACCGTTACTATCCCAGATGGACAGAGTAATGTTGATCTGATTCTCACCCCCATTAGCGAACCGCTTGCAGAAGCTGCAAAAACGGTGCAACTGAATTTGGCGATCGGCAACTATAGCATTAACAATAGTGTCAACACAGCAACGGTGGTGATCTCTGATGTAGCTCCTGTGCTAGATCTCAACGGTGCAACCAGTGGCATCAACTATGTAACTCGCTTTATTGAGGATGGCGGAGCCGTTGCTCTTGTAGACAGCGCCTTGAGTGTGAGTGATGCGGATGGACTATCTCTGAGTGGTGCAACAGTGACGATCGCCAATCTTCTCAACGGCGCAGATGAAATTCTTTCAGCCAACACTACAGGCACAACTATCTCGGCATCCTACAGTGCGGGTGTGTTGAGTCTAACTGGAGCAGACACGATCGATCATTATCAGCAAGTCCTTCGCAGTGTTACTTACAACAACACCGCTCAAGATCTAGATGTTAGTGATCGCATGATCACTAGTGTCGTCAACGATGGTGCAAATTCTAGCGCCATAGCAGCCACCACGCTAACAATGACTGCTATTAACGATGGTCAAACTACGACCAGCCCGCCAGTATTTGACTTGACTATCAATGATTCTAATCACTCTACCGATCGATTCATTCTAAAGTTTGCGATCGATGATGTAACCACCCTCATCGGCAGTCAATTTAGCCTCACGCTAAACACCGATGCCTTTCACTCTGAAGATGCAGGCAATCTTCTCACGCTCAGAGCAACTTTGGAGGATGGCAGTCCACTTCCGGCATGGCTCAGTTTCGATGCGGCTACACATTCTTTTAAGGGCACTCCGAGCGATCGGGATGGAGGAATGTTTAACCTCAAAGTCACTGTCACCAATGCGAAAGGCTCGATCGCCAGCGATACCTTCACACTTACAGTAAACGGTGAAACTGGGATTGTGCCATCTTCTATTCATTTCGGAGGGGGTAGACGTGGTATCACAAACCGCAGCCAGAAACTGCATGACAATTTACGCGGTACACCCAATCGAGACGTGATTTGGGGAGGAGCAGGCAACGATCGCATTATTGGTGGACGACTCAAATATGGGTTTGGCTGCGATCGCTTGTATGGTCAAGGGGGCAACGATTGGCTGGATGCAGGTCGCAACAATGATTGGTTGGATGGCGGCGACGGCGACGATTCCCTAATTGGCGGCAAAGGACGCGATCGGCTGCTTGGTGGTGACGGCAATGATACGTTGCTCGGTGGCAAAGGGAAAGATGTTCTGATGGGTGGAATAGGTGACGATCGACTGATAGGTGGTGGAAACAAAGATTTATTCGTCTTCAACAGCCTGACCGAAGGAAACGATGTCATCACGCATTTCGAGAGAGCGAAAGATTTGATTGATGTGCGATCGATTTTCAGCAAACCCGAATTTGCAGGTTCGACTTCATTCCTTCGCTATCGCCAATTCATCACACTAGAGCAAATTGGTGCAAATACAGCTGTGAAAATTGATGCAGATGGCAATGGGAGCAGTACGGCGTTCGCTACCCTTGTAACACTAACTAATGTATCCGCTAATACCCTTACAGGACGCAACTTTGTGATCGAGTAATAAGCTGTGCCACATTTAGTCTGCTTAAGTGGACGGGCAAGATGCCTATCCTCCGAGGATACTGAGGATGGGCATCTCAGGAAGTGCGATCGCCTCCTAACACCACAGCGTCAGGTTCAGGTTGGATGAGTTGTCTACCCAGTACAAGGCTACCCGGTTCGGGCTGACTGCGATCGGTTGCCAGATTACTGCGTTCGATCGAGGGGAGTAGCGTCAAAACTTCCACGCCGTCTTCTGTCACCGCGATCGTATGCTCAAACTGAGCGGAAAGCTTGCGATCTTTAGTAACAGCCGTCCACTTGTCAGCGAGGATTTCAACTTCCCACGTGCCTTCGTTGATCATGGGTTCGATCGTGAATACCATACCCGGTCTGAGTTTTTTGCCTCTACCGCGAGTGCCGTAGTGGGGAATCTGAGGAGCCGTGTGGAAGATGCGGCTGACTCCATGACCGACGAAATCTCGAACCACAGAAAAGCCAATTCCTTCTGCATATTCTTGAATGGCTGCGCCAATGTCACCAATCTTTGCGCCAGGTTTGACTTCTTTGATGCCACGCCATAGACACTCTTCGGTGACTTCTACCAGTTTGCGGGCGATCGGGGCAGGTTCGCCAACAAAGAAAGTGCGCGAGGTGTCGCCATGATAGCCGTCTAGCGTTGGGGTTACGTCGATGTTGATAATGTCGCCTTCCCTAAGAATCTGTTTCGCATTAGGAATTCCATGACACACCACTTCGTTGATACTGGTGCAAATCGATTTAGGAAAGCCGTGATAATCGAGTGGGGCGCTTTTTGCTCCATGTGCCTGTGTCCATTCTTCGGCGGCATCATTGAGGTCTAATGTACTCACTCCAGGTTTGACCATCGGTTCCAGGTAACTCAGGAGTTCAGCGGCTAAGCGTCCTGCCTGACGCATTTTCTCAATTTCTCGTTTTGACAACAGGACAATGGGTTCGTTATCCATGAATCGAAACAGTTCCGTTTATATCTCTGTTACTTACTTTAAGTGTAGAACGAAGGATATGTGAGATGGTCGCATATTCTCAATCAAACCGATTCAGCAGTTTTCAGTTGGATGCGATACGCGAAGGGCACGGTATGCCGTGCCCTTACCGGGATCTGGAATCGTGCAAGTTTTTAATTCAAGCTTCCTAAATTAGACAGTGACGAGTTCAGGTTCAGGACGCTTGCTGTGACGAATGCCTTCGATCGCCTCTGCGTAATCCTTAGCCCCGAAGACCGCAGAACCAGCAACGATCGCATTGGCTCCCGCTTCTAAAACTTGCCAGGTGTTGTTCACCTTCAAGCCGCCATCCACTTCAATCCAGGGATCAAGTCCACGGTCATCGCACATTTCCCGCAGTTGGCGGATCTTAGGGACGATTCCTGGAATAAAGCTCTGACCCCCAAAACCAGGGTTGACGCTCATCAGCAATACGATGTCGCACAGTTCCAACACATGTTCAATGAAAATTAGAGGCGTGGATGGATTGAGAACGGCTCCTGCCTTTTTGCCGAGTTCTTTGATTTGACCAAGGGTACGATGTAGGTGAGGCGAAGCATTATGTTCAACGTGAACAATAATGTGATCGGCTCCTGCTTTGGCAAAGTCTGCCACGTACTTTTCCGGTTCCACAATCATCAAGTGGACATCCAGAGGTTTTTGAGTGCAAGGGCGGATCGCGTCCACGACCAGCGGACCGATGGTGATGTTGGGAACGAAGCGTCCATCCATAACATCGACGTGAATCCAGTCGGCACCTGCCTGATCAACGGCTTGGACTTCCGCTCCTAGGCGGCTAAAATCGGCGGATAAGATAGAGGGTGCAATAACGATCGGTTTGCGGGATAGGGTCTGAGTCATAGGTATTCTTACTCTCCTGCGTCGTCTTGATGATTAGTGTAACAAACTGCGCCTATCACCCTTGGTTGAGTGATCCCCTGCGAATACACAAATTCATCATAAATTTATTCCGCTAATTTATTCCGGTCGTCTAGACTGACGTTTAGACTTCAGATTTTTTGATGTTGGAGAAATACATGACTCGTCAGACTGGGAAGCAATGGGCATGGGTTTTAGGTGGAATTGCTCTCTCGCTGACGGGTTTTCCCGTGATGGCGCTGGTCAGTTCGGTTGGGGAAGATGGGATCGATGCGCTTCGATTACACCAACCGCCTTATAATCTCACCGGACGAAAGATTGCGATCGGGCAAGTTGAAATTGGGCGTCCGGCTCAGTTTGGACTCGACAAAGCCGGAGCAACCAATCGATCGGTTCGTCCAGGACGATTATTTTTCCGGGATGCACCGGCTCAAGCCAATGATCTTGTAGACGAACACGCGGCGAGTGTGGCTAGCATCATGGTCAGCAATGACAAAACTCTCACGGGAGTCGCACCGGATGCTGTGTTGTATTCCTCTGCGGTTGGCATTGAAGAACGTAGCGAACAACCCGAAGAGTGTTTGGCGGCTCAAACAGTAGCCTTGCAAAATGGCGGCGATGTCCGGGCGATCAACTACAGCTTTGGCGAATCCTTGTTGCAAGATCCACGTCCCGATCCGGTGCTAGATGGTAATGCCCTGTTGACGCAATGTATAGATTGGTCAGCGAGAGTTTACAACGTTTTGCACGTCATTTCTGGCAACCAGGGGCGAGGCGGCTTCCCAATTCCAACAGATACGTTTAATGGAATTGTGGTATCGAATTCGATGGAGGTGAATGGCATCTTCACGAAAGTGGATTTCTTTAGTTTGGGCAGTGATCCAACTGTGGTGATTGGACGCGATCCGGAAACCGAGAGTAATGTAGGTCCACGTCGATCGGTTGCGTTAATCGCACCGGGAACCGACATCGAAACGGTGACAACCGATGGTCGAGAATCTCCTCCCGCGTCAGGTACAAGTTTTGCAGCGCCTCATGTGGTGGCGACAGTAGCATTGTTGCAAGAGTATGGCGATCGCTCCATCCGGCAAGCCCTTGAGCAACCGAGTTCTCAACCCTCTCGCTGGACGTTGGATGCTCGTCGCCAAGAAGTGATGAAAGCAGTATTGCTCAATTCGGCAGATAAAATTCGCGATCCGGGAGATGGATTCTTCCTCCGCATGACTCGCACAATGCTGGATTTGCAAAATCGCAGTTGGCTTGATTCTGATGCCTACCAGGATGCGGAAATTCCGCTTGATGCTCAAATGGGAACCGGACATTTGAATGCATTTCGTGCCTATGAACAATTCAGCATGGGACAGTGGAATCCGGAGGCTCCCGTAGCGGCGATCGGTTGGGATTATCGCACAGTCGGGGCTTCCCGATCTTCAGATGCGCCTCGCTATCAAGAGTATGTGATTGAACAACCGTTGCAAGGCGGTAGTTTTATCTCGGTGACGCTGGCATGGAATCGTTTGGTCGAGTTGCAAGATGACAATGGCAACGCACAATATGATCTTGGGGAAAGCTTTGTAGACTTGGGACTGAACGATTTAGATATTTACCTGATGCCCGTCGATGAAGACGATACGGATGATGCGATCTGGTCATCAGTAAGTCGGGTAGACAGCGTAGAACATATCTTCAACCAAATCCCGCAAACGGGACAATACAAAATTCGAGTTGTGTTTCACGATCAGGTCAACGAAGAGATTCAAGACTATGCGATCGCATGGTGGGCACTACCTGCCTCACCATAAAAATTAAGTAATAGTTCCATAATTCAACTCTTTTGCCCATGACAACATTAGTCAGAAGCCGTGACATTCATAAACGCGATCGCCGTTCCATCATCATTTCTAACCAAAATCTTGCCTCGCTAGGAGACAGGTAAATCTTGGTTAGATCACCTGCATCTCTGCGGCTGAGGAAATGCTACCGATGCAAGGATTGCGGGAAGTAGTTTGTAGTTCGATGATTTATGATTGAAAAAACAAATGGCAAAGGGTTCGATGCAATCCACAACCACCCATCCAATCCGTTGGACGATCGCTGATCTGGCAATCTTTGAGGGCGATCGCGTCAATCGCTACGAGATTATTGACGGGGAACTATTTGTGACCAGAGCACCGGATTGGAAGCATCAAGTGGTTTGCATCAACGTTGGAACTGTGCTGAAGCTCTGGTCTGATCAGAGTGGCTTGGGTCAAGCTGCGGTCAACCCTGGCATCGTTTTCTCGGAATCGGATAATGTTATCCCTGATGTGGTTTGGGCAAGTAATGAGCGGCTGAAATGCTTGCTGGATGAAGCAGGACATCTAACGGCTGCCCCAGAGTTAGTGGTTGAGGTGCTATCTCCCGGAAAGACGAATGAAAGACGCGACAAAGAAGCCAAGTTGAAGTTGTATTCAGTTCAGGGCGTTCATGAATATTGGATTGTCAATCTCAAGGAACAAACCGTTGAAGTTTACCGTCGTGAGAATGCTGTTCTGAAGCTTGTAGCAACTCTGTATAGTCAGGATGAACTGACTAGTCCAATTCTGCCTGGTTTTAGCTGTATGGTCAGCAAGTTTTTCTAGTTTGTCAGTCTCTCATTTGCAGGATTGTAGTGGCTGAGTCTGGCTTGGTTTTACGCTTCACCACTCGTCTAAGCCACCATAGCCAGATCAGAAAGAAATCACAAGATAGCCGTCTTGGAATTTTGCACCTGTCACTTGCCTGCCATATAACTCTGGTGGCAAGAAAATATTGCGACGCTGATCTCCAGCTTCAACAGTAACTTCCAGACCATACTGAGTCAGTTTGACTTGCTTTTTATCAAACCCAGGCAAAAATAAATATACTTTGCGATCAGCCACGTTGACCGTAATTGGCTTCGGCACCTGAGTAGCCTGCGTGAAATCTGGCAAAGCTTGCATCAGGGGTTGCCAGTCATCGGTCGATCGCATGGGAATTTGGCTGATGGGTAGCGGTGCAAATTCTGAGCGAATAGTTTCTGTAACGTTCGATCGATTCACCAGAACGCCACCCACGGTCAACCCGACTTGCTGGGCACTGCCCCAGAGATATTTTGCCATTGCAACAGCACCTGCCTCTTCGGTGGTCACAAGATATGCCACAACCCGATTGGGATCAGCGATCGCCGCTTTCCCTTGCTCCAAGATGTTATTGGTTTGGTTCATAGCAGGTTGATTAAAAATGTCCCCTGACCAACTCACGTTCAGGACAGATGCCGCGATCGGCTGTAAAAATGGCGATAGCGCCTTTGCCAAATCAGATTCCAGGAACACCTGCCGGAAACGGCGAATATACCAACTCAATACTTCAGGCATTCCTAGCATTCGCAGTGTTGCCTGATCTCCGTTGCCGTCATAGACGATCACATCATAGTTGCCGCTAGCCTCATACTCACGAATCGCGTTAAGTGCCAGCGCCATATCCATTCCCGGAAGAACGCCTAATTCTTGTCCATAGACAGCCTTGAAGAAAGGAGTCCGGAGGTATTGTGCCTCTTGCTTTTTTAACTCTTCCCAATTTCGCTCTAAGAGGATGGCTGACTGAAGTTGCACAACTTGTAAGTGAATAGCCAAATCCTGCGGATCAGCACTGAGGGGCATTCCTACTAATAAACTAAACGCTGGACTAGGATCTTGCCCGACGAGCAATACGCGCTTCCCTTCAGCCGCAAATTGCTTAGCTGCGGCGATCGCCATCGTTGATCGACCCGTTCCACCTTTACCTAAAAACGTCAACACTAATGCCATTGTTCAGAAGTCCTACCCCAGATGCCTAAAATTCTCTCATCCAATCTTCACACCTATAGTGATGACTGCTTAGGGGGGATACCCTCACTCATTGAGATCGGTTTTAGCCTGAACCTAGACCTCGCTGATCTCCCCAAGTTATACCACTTTGGATTTCGGATTTTAGATTTTGGATTGCAGAAGCCTGATGAGACGATAGTTTCAATCCATGATCTGTTGCACCCTCTGTTTAAATGGGTATTCCAGCAATTTTCAGGTGGGTGAATACGGGCGAACGGCGTTCACCCGTACATAGAATAATGATTCAAGTGGATTTCATATTAGGCAACCGGTTCTAGCCAACAGATTCCAGTTCATCCTCAAAATACCAGGTGGTGAACCCATCCTCAAATTTCACCACTACGCCAACATCACTACCATCAACCATTTTAAATTGTTGGATCACTCCAATTTTCCCCACATGAGCGACCACCTCTTTTGAGGAGCGATCGCGCAACCGCCGCACACGAACTTTTTGACCTACTTGCATTGCCACTCCAAACAGACAAAACCATGAAACAGTGTATTAGTGTATCAGTGTATTGCGCGTGATTACGCTATCCTAGACGCCAGAATAAAAGTTTTGAGTTTTGAATTTTGAGTTTTAAGTTGAACTGACTTGACTCAACGCTTACAAACTTAGAACTTAAACTTAAAACTTAGAACTCCAGAACAATGCTGGCAAAACGAATTTTACCCTGTCTAGATGTAAAAGCAGGGCGCGTCGTCAAAGGAATTAACTTCGTCAATCTGCAAGATGCAGGCGATCCGGTGGAGTTAGCCCAGGTCTATAACCAGGCAGGAGCCGACGAATTGGTGTTTCTGGATATTACTGCAACCCATGAAGACCGGGACATTATTTTTGATGTGGTTTACCGGACAGCAGAGCAAGTTTTCATCCCGTTGACTGTGGGAGGCGGAATTCAATCCTTAGAAACAATTAAAAACCTATTAAGAGCGGGAGCTGATAAGGTTAGTGTTAACTCGGCAGCCGTGCGCGATCCGGATTTTGTGAATCGAGCTAGCGATCGCTTCGGTAATCAGTGTATTGTGGTAGCGATCGATGCTCGTCGTCGCACTGATCCGACAAATCCAGGGTGGGATGTCTATGTGCGGGGTGGACGGGAGAATACTGGCATTGATGCGATCGAGTGGGCGAAAGACGTTGAGCAACGGGGTGCTGGAGAATTGCTCGTCACAAGCATGGATGCAGACGGAATGCAGGCAGGCTATGACCTGAAACTAACCCGCACGATCGCCCAATCTGTCCAAATTCCGGTTATTGCCTCTGGGGGCGCAGGTACCTGTCACCACATTTATGAAGCTCTGACGGATGGTAAAGCTGAAGCCGCACTGCTAGCCTCTTTGCTTCACTACGGTCAGCTAACAGTACAAGAGATTAAACAATACTTAGCAGATCGCCAGATTTCAGTAAGGCAGTCTTAATATACTTAATAATCTGTTTAATAATCTGTTAGGTCAGCAACACGAGGAGTAGGGGTAACGCCTTCGACAAATAATTTTTGGTCAGAATGTTTGACCGAATGCTTTGCTCCTACTTTGTACCAAGTTCATGCAAACAGACTTATTCATAAGTTGTTTTAGTAAACTCTAGATGTAGACATTAGAAATTTCAATAACGCTACCTGTAGATAAATTCTCAAAATTTGGTACAAGATTATCGTCCGAGTTAGAGAGCTTCAGCGCATGGCTGTCATTTTTGTCAAGTCCTGGGTAGTTAAACCTAAAGACAGTTTCCTGAGAGTTTGTTACACTGTGTAAATATTACAATTCGTAAAACTGGTTTTAAGAAATGGTTTTTATTTTAGTTATTGTCGTAGCACTAGTGGCGTGGGCACTGCACCTGATGCAGGAGGCCATTCAGCACCGCGAATTTTCTCTGATGCTGGCAGGCTTTCTGGTTTCTTCCTCCGCAGCCGCGCTCATGGCAGTTTATTTTCTCATGGGAAACTATGTTGGTTATATGAGCGATATGACTCAACGGGCTTATCTGTCGAGCGAAGCTCCCAGAGTAGTAGAGTGGGCATCCTATCATGATGCATTGGTGGAAGATTTGATCAATCTGTCGCTTGATCCTTCGTCTGAAACCATAAATTTAGCAAGATAACCCATTCAACGTTTCTCAAGCTGTTAATAACTTCTTATTGTGGTAGCTAAGAAGTTTAGTTGAGCTTGTCGGGGTTCCGTTTCTGAGTTTCATTCGATTTAGCTCTTCGTATGCCACTATTGCTTTATTTCGATTTAGTTATCAACTTGGGATACGCTTCATTTCCGGTTGGTATGTCCTGAAGACGAATCGAACAGGTTGATTGAATTCAACTCTTGAGTTTGCGAAAGCAAGTTTGGCTAGTCACTCCATTATCTCGAAGGTAAATTACAAAATTATTTCTTCGGGAGAGGTTGATTCGTGAAGAATTTCAGGTACGATGCCTGTAAAGTGTCCTGCTTAGGAATACTTGACTAAGTATGACTATACTGAACACAGCCTTATTCAAAATCAGGTGAATGCTAGAATTATGCGATCGATCAATCATTAGTCGATCTCATCCGTTACTCTATGATGGATCGTTGATGATTGCCATCTCTTTGAAAATCTGAATCGCAAAATTCTAAATTCATGAGTATTAATTTAAATCCTATGTTAAAACTACTTTCGGGTAAGGCGGCTTAGATGCAAACAATGCCACCGTAGAGAGTCTGATTGGGTTCCCTGCAACAGGCATCGCTAACAGCTAAGCTAAGCAACCGGAGGAAGGATTCAAACTCTAGCTTTTGAACCAGAATTCCTGTAAACTTCGCCTGACTCCGATCGTGCATTTACCTTTTCGTTGTTCTGTACCCACTGATTTCAGATGCCTCCTTTGTCTTACCACTTGGCTGCATTCCTGATTTCTGCTGTGGTCGTCATCTTGACTACACCGATAATTAGGAAAATCGGACTGCAAACAGGATACTTTGACCCTCCCGGTGGGCGCAAAGTACACCAACGTCCGATGGTTCGTTTGGGCGGAATCGCAATTTTCTTGGGTACCCTGATCGCTCTGCTATGGGTGTGGTGGACGGGTGGATTTGGTATTTTGCCACCCGACAAGGAATATGAAGTATGGGGAGTCACCATCGGAGGTTTGATTTTCTTCCTGATTGGTTTAGCAGACGATCTCTATGGTCTTTCGCCGCAGCTTCGTTTATTCCTACAAGTCATCGTGGCAGCCTGTGCATGGCATACTGGAGTGCAGATTGAATTTCTGACCATTCCTTTCATTGGCTTAGTTTCGCTTCCCGTCTGGATTAGCCTTCCCGCAACCGTGATTTGGCTAGTTGGGATGGTTAATGCCATCAACTGGATTGATGGACTAGACGGTTTAGCCGCAGGTGTTTCTGGCATTGCGGCAGTTGTCATGCTGATTGTCTGTTTGTTTATGAATCAGCCTGCTGCTGCCCTGATTGCGGCGGCATTAGCCGGAAGCGCCCTAGGGTTCCTCCGCTATAACTTCAATCCGGCGCAAATCTTTATGGGCGATGGTGGGGCTTATTTCATGGGATTTACATTGGCAGGCGTGGGCGTAATCGGCTTAGTCAAGAGTGTGACAACCGTAGCCGTATTGCTTCCCTATCTGATTCTTGCCGTTCCCATCTTGGATATGTCAGCCGTCATTTTCAATCGCCTCCGCCACGGCAAATCTCCCTTCAAAGCTGACAATCGCCATCTCCACCATCGATTGCTTAAAGCCGGACTTTCTCACCGTCTCACTGTGTTATTCATCTATACCCTCACCCTCTGGGTTGGCAGCTTAGCCCTTGCCTTCTCCGGAATTCCGAGCGGCTTAGCCTACGCGATCGCCTCCACTGCTTTGCTCAGCTACACAGGCTGGAAAGTAAGCCGTCATGCTCGGCAGCAGTAGAGAACGGGGAATAGGGGTTGGGTAGACGTAACTAATGATGGATAGTAGATAGTAATTAGATTTCTTCATCCTTCATCCTTCCCCATGTCCGAACCTAGTCAAAGCGCCGAAGTTATCTCGGTTGGTACAGAACTTTTACTTGGCGAAATTCTTAATAGCAATGCTCAATTTTTGGCGCAGCAACTGGCGCTGTTAGGTATTCCGCACTACTATCAAACCGTGGTGGGCGATAATCCACTGCGGATTCAACGGGCAGTCGCGATCGCCTGCGAACGATCGCGGCTTCTGATCTTTACAGGCGGATTGGGTCCCACTCCTGATGACCTGACAACCGAAACGCTGGCAGATTTTTTTGGTGTTCCTTTGACTGAGCGTCCGGAGATCTTGGAAGACATTGCTGAGAAGTTTGCTCGACGCGGACGGCAAATGTCTCCGAGCAATCGTAAGCAAGCACTCTTGCCGCAAGGAGCCATGATTTTGCCCAATCCAACTGGCAGTGCCCCCGGCATGATTTGGCAACCTCGACCCGGATTGACTATCCTCACCTTTCCAGGGGTACCCAGTGAAATGAAGGAGATGTGGCGGCAAACGGCGATTCCTTTCTTGCAGAGCCAGGGCTGGGGACAGGAAATCATCTACAGTCGGACGCTGCGGTTTTGGGGAATCGCAGAATCGACCCTAGCCGAGAAAGCAAATTCTTTGTTGCATCTGGCGAACCCGACTGTTGCACCCTATGCCGGAAATGGCGAAGTGCGGTTGAGAGTCTCCGCTAAAGCCTCAACAGCAGCGGCAGCTTCAGAGTTGATTGCTCCAGTGCAACACCAATTACAGGAGATTGGAGGACTCGATTTCTACGGAACCGATGAAGATTCACTGGCATCGGTGGTAGGAGAGTTATTGGAGGACGCACAGCAAACGCTAGCAGTGGCTGAGTCTTGTACGGGAGGCGGATTGGGGCATCTGATTACGACGATCGCTGGCAGTTCGGCTTATTTCAAAGGCGGCGTGATTTCTTACGATAACCAGGTCAAAGTGAATCTGTTGGGGGTGAATTCGGAGGATCTCGCCCAACAGGGAGCCGTTAGTGAGAGTGTGGCATCTCAGATGGCGGTGGGGGTACGCGATCGCCTGAATGCCACCTGGGGACTCAGTATCACTGGCATTGCCGGACCGGATGGCGGCACAGAAACAAAACCTGTGGGATTAGTGTACATTGGCTTAGCAGGGCCGAACAGCGTGGAAAGTATTCGCCAGTTGTATGGGGTGTTTCGAGGACGGGATTTGATTCGCTGGCTCAGTGCTTGCACCGCGCTAGATCTGCTGAGACGCAAACTCCTGACGGGTTGCTAGCGATTTCCCATCATTCTTCTACGCTATTTTGCACAATCCGAACCTGGTACCCTGCTTGGGATCGCAAGCCTACAAATGGTTCGGCGTTAGAATAGATGTATAGACAGATTCACTTCTCTGCCTATAAAAACTTATAATTACAAAACCCATTGTGGGTTCTCTGTAGTCAGAAGATGACGACCTCTAAAACTGCAACTATGCTGCAAGATGCCCAGACAATCCGCTATTACCAACGACTCACCGATGCTCTAGTCGAGCTATGGGATCGAGGGTATCGTTTTGAGGAACTCCGCCAATTCCTGGATGGTTATGTTGCCGCTTTGCGTCATTCCGATGCGATCGAGGTTTACTTAATCCATCAATTGGAAGAAGCCGCTACTCGCTTCCTCTTCGATCAGTCCAACTTTGTTATGCCATTGCCTGAACCGGAACCAGATTATCGCTGAGTGGGGCAAAAATCAATCCCCTCTTGCAAAAAGTTTGCATTCTAGAGGGGATAAAGTTATGGTGCGATTTGAGTTGTTGGGGCGATCGTCGCTCACTGTCCCCAATTCAGCACCTGTGCAATCCGCTAGGAGGCAAGCGCAACCTCAACCATTTGCTGCAATTCGCCCTTCTGGTATAGCTCAATCAAGATGTCTGACCCACCAACAAACTCGCCATTGATATAAACCTGTGGGATTGTGGGCCAATTGGAATATTCTTTGATTCCTTGGCGGATGTCCTGATCGGCTAACACATCAAAGGTTTCATAAGGCACGGCTAGCCTATTCAAAATTTGCACCACATTGTTTGAAAAACCGCACTGGGGCATCAGCCTATTCCCCTTCATGAAGATCATGACCTTGTTAGTGTTAATCAGGTCTGCAATTTGCTGTTGTACTTCTGGAGTCATACGTCTATCAATCGCTCTACGTTTTAATATTATCGTTTTATGCGGTTTGGCTTAGGGCTGCCCATTCTTGGGGGGTATAAGTTTTCATCGTCAAAGCATGAACTGCTTCAGAAGTCATTGCTTGTTGGAGCGAACCGTAGACCAACTGATGCTGCTGAATTAGCCGCTTCCCTTCAAACTGAGACGAAATAACCACAACTTGATAGTGATCACCGCCCCCCGTTAGATCCTGCACCTGGACTTGAGCATCCGGCAATCCAGCCTTAATCATGGCTTCAACTTGACTAGGACTAACCATCTACGCTCCTCGTTACACTAAAGGACTCTAACATCTAGCTTAAATTTACAGTGGTTTTCAATTGTGTTCAATGCGCTAACCTGGAGTGAACACGGCATACGGTGTTCCTTGCATATATCGCATTCAACTGATAACGGCTGTAATAGCTGGTAATCACCAATGGATAACGCCTTAATCATAGAGTAGATCGCAGAGTAGTTACTCCTAAAGCTCTCAATCTCTCACATTACTGAGAAATGCCCGAACTGGGAATCGCGGAAGTTGGCTCTTCATCTGCATCTCTGGGGTAAGGGGAATCTACAAATCCCAGTTCAAATAGTTGCTGATACGCTTGTTGACCTAGCTCACGAGTTGGATTTTGGCTGCGAATGATCTGGATTAATAAGGGAACTGCCAGTTCCGGTTTGTTTTGGGCACGATGCACCAATGCCAGTTGATAGGTTGCTTGATCGCGCATTTGAGCAGTTTCTACAGCCAGGTTTCGCTGCTCTTCCGCAATGCGATTATCGATCCCAGAAAAGCTAGCGGAGAGTTCCTGGTAGAAGTTAGACAGTTGATTAAAGACTTGACGGGCTTCTTGAAGTCGCTGAACTGCCAAATCATAATCTTGAGCCGCTACCGCATCAGTGGCTTCCTGCATTAGACGCTGTCCACCAGGGATACTGAGAATGCTGCCATCTTGCGCCAGAGGACGCAGATCGTCGGTGACGGCAGGATCTTCAGGAATCGCAGCCGGATCTTGAGATTGTTCGAGGGTTTCTTCTGGAGGTGTCTGAGCCTGAACCACTGGAGGTTGCAGCATTACGAAGGCTGCCACTGTAGAGAGAGACAGTAGACAGGCTGAAAAACGCGCTAAGCGAATAGCTTTGAACGATACCATGAGGCGATGCTTGAGAATTGTGTGGTAGCGAACGAATTGGATCTTGGGTGATTTTACCATTGCCATCTCTACTTCGTTTAAATCTTTTTAAGATTTGGAGGACAAACCTAATGGAACCGAGAAGTTTGAGGTAATAACAGACTGGGATTAGACGAGATGAGTTCCCTGAACGATCCCACGATCGACGTGCTAAGAGGCAAAACGAATGACTGGTTCGACACGATCGCCCCTTTCCCCCATTCCTAGCCCAGGCGTATTGTCAGAGCAGGAAGGAATGATTTTACAACGCGGTGGAGAAGAATTGGCAGTAATGAAGCTGACCGATCGCTTCACTGTCTCCCTGATTGCCGATCGATCGGCAGTTCAGTTAGCTGTGCGGTTGGGTGTACAGGTAAAGCGTTCACTCGCTTCCACGGGGCTAATAGAATTTCAAGTTGCTCCGAGTCAGTTAGAACAAGCGATGCGGATGGCACGGCGATCGGAGGATGTGGTGTTTGCCAGTCATGTCTATCAAATTAAACAGAGTCCCCATACGCCAATTTTTTTGACTAACCAGATCACCATTCAGTTTGCCGATTGGGTTGAGCCTGAGCAAATGCGATCGATTGTCTCTTCGCTAAGGTTACAAGTGCTTAAACTTGTCCCTGGAGTCCGTAAAGCCTTCGTTTTTCAAGTCACCCGACAGGCGATCGTCAATCCCATCAAGCTAGCCAATCAGTTGATGCGCTATCCAGAAGTGCTGATGGCGGAGCCTAACATCGTAGTGCAAACGCAACCGCTCTACCGTCCCAAAGATCAGGATTATCCGCAGCAGTGGCATTTACATCATGAAGGCGGTGACGAATTAGCCGCAGCGTCCCATATTTCGGTTGAGGCAGCATGGGATCTGACGCGAGGAGTGCGATCGGTTGTGATCGCTATCGCAGATGATGGTGTGGATTTGCGGCATCCTGATTTGCAAGGAGAAGGCAAAATTGTTGCTCCTATCGATTTCGATCGCGGTGAATTGTTGTTGCCCATGCCTGAGAACCCGCTGACCAGCCACGGAACTGTATGCGCCAAGCTGATTGCGGCTGAGGAAAATGGAATTGGCATCGTAGGAGTGGCTCCTGGTTGCGCCTTGATGCCCATGCGAATGAGCGAATTTATTGATGATCAGGCGATCGAACGACTTTTCGAGTGGGTGATTGAGCAAGGAGCCGCCGTTGCATCGTGTGGTTGGCAACCTTGTGCAGTCTACTTTCCACTATCGCTGAGGCAACGAGCCGCCATCACCCGCGCCGCTATGCACGGACGAGAGGGTAAAGGATGTGTCATTATTTTTGCAGCCGGAAATGCCAATCGTCCGGTGGACGGAATCGTGAATGAGCAAGGCTGGACAGATCATTCGCTTCATGGTGAAACCCATTGGCTAAACGGATTTGCAGTTCATCCTGATGTGATGGCGATCGCCGCGAGTACTAGCCTCAACCAAAAAGCCGCCTGTAGCAACTGGGGAAAGAGCATTTCAGTCTGCGCTCCCAGCCGAAACGATCTGCCCAATTTGACGCTAGGCGAAATGGGAGATGTGCAAACGCCACCCATGCTTCAACATGCGTTAGCTGGATTGGATGTGATCACCAGTGAAACGGCTAACGGCTTCGGAGGTACGTCAATTGCGAGTGCGATCGTAGCGGGCGTTGCAGGGCTTGTTTTATCTGCTAATCCTGAGCTAACTGCTGCCGAAGTGCGCCAAATTTTGCAAAACACCGCAGACAAAATTATTGACCTCAACCCCGATCCACAACTTGGCTTACACTACGGAACCTATGATCCTAAAGGACATTCCCTCTGGTTCGGCTACGGCAAAATCAATGCGTTGAAAGCTGTTCAAGCAGCTTGGGCACAAGTCAGACCTCTCAAAATTCCGGCCTATTGGATTGACTACCAAAACACTGATCCGGTGGATATTCCGGACGGCGATTCTCAAGGAATCCTCACTTCGATCACCGTCACCGATGCGCGCCTAATCTGTGCGATCGAAATTAAGATCACGATCGCACATAGCTTCATGGGCGATCTAGAGATTTACCTCATTTCGCCTCAAGGGGAAACTATGATGCTACAAGATCGCTCCCTCGGACGAGTCAACCGGCTTCACACTATTTATTCCCTCGAAACTACTCCCCGCTTAAAAAAGCTCCTTAATCAACCTGCGATCGGGCAATGGCAACTGAAGCTGATTGACTCTATTCCGCGCAACACGGGACAGTTGAAGCAATGGCAGTTGAGGGTGGGAGTTTAGAGAAGATGACGGATGACTCATACTCCCTCCACCCCTCCACCCCTCCACCCCTCCACCCCTCT
>JAAUSF010000069.1 GCA_012033255.1 Cyanobacteria bacterium RU_5_0 | reverse complement strand
GCCAATCGTGACCACTACGATCCAGAGAATCAGGGCTTCGACGTTGGTTTTCGGGTAGTTTGTGTTTAGCCCAGGATTCTTCTCTACTCTTTTTCCCTCTTGCACTTTGCTCTTTTTCTTTTCTCTCTCCTCTTTTCTCTCTCCATTTCGCGCGAAGCGCGATCAATTTTTTGGGTAGTCCTATTTTGTAGAAGGATGGAGAAAAACCGTAGCACAGTCGTCTCGACTGTGACGGGTCGCGCTGGCAGGCAAGAAGCCTACGCTACGGTTCCCACCATAATTCCAGGAGAACCCATTTCAGACATTTGATACAGTAGGGCAGTGCTTCACCTTGTCCCATGACCACCCATCCCTTCGACCAGTTCAACAAGCAATTATTTCAGGAACTCCTTTCCCCCTTTGGGCAGGTCATCCCCAATTTTGCAGTTCCCGGCGAAGAACGAGCCGTGGATGTTTTATTCGTTCCCAACCCTGACGTTGTTCTAGAACCTGCTGAATTGGGCTGTCTGGCAATCATGCTCGATAAACCAGCCCTGCTAGAACCCTTTCGCAGTCAGTTAAGGAATATGGATGTGTCTAACTGTCTGCTGAAATTACTCCTTGTTCATGCCGATCGCCAACGGCAAGCCGAGCGCAAAGCACAGACCCTCTCCACGAATGACCTTCCTCACCTGTGGATTCTGGCAGCAGCCGTCTCTAATCGCTTAATGACAGAGTTCCAGGGAGAATTGGATGAAACGTTGGGGGATGGTTTCTATCGTCTAGCCCCTGGATTACGGACTACGATCGTGGCAATTGAGGAACTTCCCAACACACCCGATACTTTGTGGTTGCGGCTGTTGGGGCGAGGACGCACTCAGGAAGAAGCGATTGGGGAATTGCTACTGCTACCAGAAAGTGATCCTAAACGCAGTAGTGCCCTGAGCTTATTGGTATCATGGCGGATTAGTATGGAGGTGATGGATCAGGTTGATAGTGAAGAGAGGCGGATTCTAATGGCACTGTCTCAGGCATATCAAGAGTGGGAACAACAAACTCGACGGCAAGGTGTACAACAAGGACTCCAACAAGGACTCCAACAAGGACTCCAACAAGAACGGCAGGCCGCGATCGCTAGTTTGATGCGCCTCCGCTTTGGCACGTTGGACAGTGAGTTGCAATCCCTTATTCCAGCGTTAACTAACCTACCTGCCGAGGAATACACTCAGTTACTCTGGCAGTTGTCACGGGAAGAGCTAGTGCAACGGTTTTCTGAGTCTCGCTAGGTATCTTGCCTACCGTTATTCATCTAAAATGGCGATCGTATCTATGGCACCTTCATTCATATTGGCATCATCAACGAAAAACTTTGGATAGCGTCACCATAGCGTCAGACCCTTGATTGCGGTTGTAGCCAGTCAAAGATCCGTTTTGCAGTGATTTGCAGATCGATTCCAGGCAGGACAGGCACAATCGTGTCTCCAGAAATCATCGCAAGTGGGCGATCGCTCCAAAACACCATAATTACCCCTTCTGCGGAATCGAGGAGCCAGCCCAATTGTGTCCCTTCCATCAGACAAGCTTGAATCTTCGCAATTAACTTTGTCGTACTCTGATCGGGTGACAGAATCTCGATCATCCAATCAGGCGCACCCTGTACCAGACTATTTTCAGACAGCACTCGCTGGCTGAGAATCACCGCTACATCTGGCACCACTGACTGTTGACTCAGCACACAACGCAACTCAGGAAACGCTTCATAAGGACTCTCTGCCCCATCAATGACAGCCACCAATCGCTTTTGTAAGATGCTGTGATGAGTGGTAGGCATCGGTTTTTGTACCATCTCTCCATCTATCAATTCCCAGGCAGGAGATGCTTCGATCTCCGGGAGACGTAAGAAGGCCTCTAGTGTGAGCGTTTGAGTTGCTGAACTCATAAACTGAACCCATACAAAGGGGTGACTTTAATCTAGCCTGAATTCAGATCGGGTAGATAAAACTGAGTCGGATAGCTTAGTCAGCGTTTGAGCTAAACCGCTATCCGACTCTCCTATATTTCTAAGGAACACCGCTACAAGTTTACAGCTACCACGCCTTGTCATCTGAGAGCATTTCGATCGCGTCTTGGGTGGCATCCCAGGCTTCATCTAATACTTCAGCAATCAGAGGATTGAGGTAGCGAATCTCATCGGCTAGTTTGCTCAGTTCCGCAGACAGGCGAATCAACCGCTCTTCACCAATCTGTTTGGCTTTTAGTTTGGTGTTGAGGAATTGGGTGCTGTGTTTTTTGAGAGGGAGAGTCGGCATGGGTTTGTAGAGGTCAGCCTCGAAGTCGAATTCGGTATCAAGTGCGATCGCAGACGATTCAGGGGTAGTGACAAGATTCGTTGCGAACGTTCCACCGATGTCGTCAGATTGAAGTTTGCTGGCGTAGTTGTTCGATCTCATAGTCGCAGTGAACAATTAGGACGGTTTAGGAAGGAGGCAACGCTGTGCCGAGAGATGTGTTGTTAACTACAATTAGAGTTCCCAGATTTACAGGAGTGTGGCTACATCCTTGTTCAACATCGACGTACTTCTTAACAAATCGTTCTGTGGCAGTTTACGAGCGACTACTGCTAATTTTTTCTAAGTTCAAGCCAGTGGTATTGACTTGAAAAAGGGCTGTGATTAGGGCAGCGAACAGGCTGGCGATCGCCAATAGCCCTAGCAGCATCGGAATTCCTAAACTCGCTTGCAGCGTCGGGAAAAAGAAGGTTCCCACAACGGCACCGAGTTTAGCAAAGGCGGCGGCAAATCCGGCTCCGGTGGCGCGAATTTGAGTAGGAAAGACTTCACCCGAAAGCAGATAAGTGGTGGAGTTGGGACCTAAATTCATCAGGAAATTGAACATCATAAATCCGCCAAAGATCAGCCCGATCGATTGAGTACTACCACTGGGAAACAGGGAGGCGATCGCGACAATTCCCAAGCCGATCGCCATCCCGATAAATCCAAGAATTTGCAGTGGAATTCGCCCAACTTGATCAACGAGTAATGTACAGAGAAGAAAACCGAGAATCAGGGGCAAATTAGTGATGATTGATCCGGCGGTGGCGGCGATATCTTGAGCAATAAAATCCGATTGATTTGATCCAGCTAACACTGCCAGAATCGTCGGTGTAAAAATGCCGATTCCATAAGTCGCAATATCTTGAAGAAACCAGGGCACGGAAGCAAGAACGGTACTTCTGATGTACTGCGGAGAAAATAGGGAACCAAAGGATAGTGGCTCTGGAGGGTGCGGCGTATTTTCTGGAGTTAACGTAATCGATTGTTCAAGCAATTTGGAGGCGGCACTGGAAGCCGATTCGTAATCCCCTCGACTTAAATACCAACGCGGACTCTCCGGCAAATTTTCTCGCAGCCACACTACCACGATCGCAGGCAGCACCCCGAACGCTAGCATCCACCGCCATGCACTAAGTTGCGGATACACCGAGAGCAGGATCAAGCCGATCGCCACGCCCACCAAAGAGCCAACCGCCTGAAAACTGAATGCGCCGACCACCAGCTTGCCGCGCCCGGAAGTCGGGACGTTTTCAGCGATATAGGCTACGCCGATCGGATAATCCGCGCCGATTCCGACCCCCAACAGAAACCGAAAGGCGATCAGGGAAGCAGGATTCCAGGCACAGGCGGAAGCGGCGGCAAAAACGACGAAAAAGATCAGGTCGATGACGAACATCCCTTTGCGACCGAACTTATCCGTAACGAAACCGCCGATCGCCGATCCCACAAATGCCCCGACAACGGCGGCTCCGGCGATTAGTCCTTTTGTAACCGGATTGAGGGAAAAATCGCGTTCGATGAGCGGCAGAGCAACGCCGATGATAAACAGGTCAAACCCGTCTAAAAATACTCCCATCGCGGAAAGAAACCAGAGTTGCCACTGGGTTTTACTGAGGCTAGACTCATCTAGAAGTTGCTCGAAGGAGCGATCGACTGAACTCAAAGAACTCAAAATAAACCTCTGCAAGCCACAAACTCGTTCAACTCTCGATTGTAAGGAATGAAAATTAAATCAACTGCACCTCTTGTGGGATGAGTATCTTGCCCGCTGACGGTGCATAAATTGGCGTATCTCCAAAGAAAGATTGCGTATTCGCACGTAAGTTGTTATACAATTCCTAAGACGTTTTACAAAGCTACATCAAAGACTCGGCTTGCGTCTGTCGTCTGTAAAACCCTGTACATGTACAATTCAGCCGCTTAAGGGCAGAGACCATGCCAAGACAGGATCAGTATCTTCCTGAGGTTCTCTATACACCAGAAAGTCGCTTACGACACCCTATTCAACTGTTTAGAGAGATGGGACGCGACTTCCTTGCATCGCGAGATTTGGCATGGCGGCTAATGGTGCGTGATATTAGCAGCCAATATCGCCAATCATTGCTGGGGATTTTCTGGGCATTTGCGCCGCCGATCGTTAGCGCCATCGGACTCACCTTGGCAAACAATGCTCAGATCGTGAATATCGGTGAGACAAGCATTCCATACCCCGCCTATGTCATGTTCAGTATGTCGCTGTGGCAGACCTATGTGGAGGCGCTGAACGGTCCTGTTCAAGCAGTTTCGGCTGCTAAGCCAATGTTAGCCAAGATCAATTTTCCGCGTGAGGCATTGGTGCTTGCTCGTCTTGGTCAAGTCTTTTTTAATTTCGGGATCAAGTTAATTTTGATTGTAGGATTGTTCTTGTTTTTCCAGATCCCTGTAACGCCATCGGTCTTGCTTGCGCCAGTGGCACTGCTGCATTTGATCGCCTTGGGAACAGCGATCGGGCTATGGCTAACCCCAATTAGCGCCCTCTACGAGGATGTGACTAAGGGGCTAACACTCGTGATTGGGGCATGGCTGTTTTTCACACCTGTGATCTATCCGCAGCCGACCGAAGGGTTGTTTGCGACGTTGGTACGATTGAATCCTGTGACTCCCCTGTTGGTGACAACCAGAGATTTAGCGACGCAGGGAATCATTGCTGATCCCCAAGGATTTTGGATTGCCAGTGGTATTGCCATCATCGGTCTTCTGGTGGGTTGGCTAGTCTACCGAGTCACGATGCCCTTTGTGATTGAGCGGATGAGTGCCTGATGGTTAAAATCCCTGAGTATGAAGTTATCACGCCGTCTTTACAGCCGTTGGGCGACAATGTTCTCCTATCTGTGCAAGGCGTTTCCAAGAAGTTCTGTCGGAGTTTGAAACGATCGCTCTTCTATGGGTTGCAAGACATTGCCACTGAGCTAACAGGTAGTCGTCGTAGAAGTGCCAAACTGCGATCGAAAGAATTTTGGGCACTCAAAGATGTCAGCCTGGAACTGCGTCGAGGTGAAGCTCTTGGCTTAATTGGTGTCAATGGAAGCGGCAAAACGACTTTGCTGCGGATTATCAGTGGTTTAATTAAACCCGACACTGGATCAATCCGGATTCGCGGCAGGGTAGCTCCTCTGATCGCGCTGGGTGCAGGCTTCAGCCCTGTGTTAACAGGGCGAGAAAATATTTACGCCAATATGTCGATTTTGGGCTTAACGACGCGAGAAATCGATCGCCGCTTTGATGAAGTAGTCGAGTTTGCAGAAATTGGCGAGGCAATCGATGCTCCCGTTCAGAGCTATAGTTCGGGGATGGCGGCTCGGTTGGGCTTCTCTTGTGCCATTCATACTGATCCCGATATCTTATTAATCGACGAAGTGTTGGCGGTTGGAGATGTGAAGTTTCGATCGAAATGCGAACGAAAACTAGGGGAACTCCGCAAGCAGGGAACCTCATTTGTATTAGTCAGTCATGCTTTTCAAGGAATTTTGAATGTTTGCGATACGGCAGCTTATCTTTCTAAAGGACATTTAATTGCCAGTGGCGATGCGAATTCAATCTTGGCGCAATATGAGCAAGATTTGTTTTCAATTAAGAGCGATCGATCGTCCATTCCGTTTGTGTTACCAGAAAAACCTGCCGCAGAAAGTGCTGGAGCCGATTTGATTTCGGTTTACTTTAGAGATAGTCAGGGTAAATTAATTGAATCGCCTATTAGTGGAGAATCGACGTATTTTTGCGTTAAATGTCGAGCGGTTCGTAAAATCAATACCCTTAGTTTGTTTCTGGCAATTTATCAACCGACCCGCGACAATTGTCTGGCATTGCATATGAGCAGTGCATACGATCGAGAAACTTTTGAAGTCCTTCCGGGTGAACACGAACTCCGCGTTTACATGCCTTGCCTCGGACTCCTCCCTAGCTCCTACACCATGAACGTTTACATTAAAGACGGTTCTCTCTATACAATGGATGCCCATGAATCGATTCGGTTTACCGTCCAGGGGAATGACAAATTAAACCGGGGCATGTTTTATCAACAACGAGAATGGCAAGTCCTTCAAAGCCCTCCTTTTTAAGGGGGATTTAGAGGGATCTTCAATTTAGCAACCTACTCTTGATGAGCCATGAGCCAATCAACTCCCAAGATTCCCAAGATCAGCGTTGTGATGGCAGTTTATAACAGCACTCGCTATCTACAAGAATCGGTTGAAAGTGTTCTCAACCAAACCCTCAATGATTTTGAGTTCATCATCATTGATGATGGTTCAACCGATGCCAGTTGGGAGATGTTGCGTGACTATGCCACTCAAGATTCGCGTATCAAACTAGTCAGAAATGAGCGAAATTTAGGACTGACAAAATCGCTCAATCGCGGGCTTCAACTCACTCAAGGCGAATACATTGCTCGTCACGATGCGGATGATGTGGCACTGTCAGAACGATTTGCCCATCAAGTGACATTTCTGCGATCGCATCCAGAGGTAGTCTGCTTGGGCACAGGGCAAGAGTGGATCGATGAAGAGGGAGATGTGCTAATCCAATGGCAACCCACTCCCAATAATGAAGCGTTACAACGCTTGCTATTATCTGGACACAACCACATCTGTCATCCGTCTGCGATGATGCGCCGAGATACCGTGCTTAAAGTTGGGGGTTATGATGAAACACTGCGATCGGCTCAGGATCTTGATTTGTGGCTGAAACTCGGTGAGATTGGTCAACTCGCGAATCTACCGGATATTTTGTTGAGGTATCGGGTGCATTCTAATTCTGTCAGCGAGAAGAAAGTCAAGCAGCAGGCGGAAAATGCTCAGGAAGCCTGTCGTCGTGCTTGGAAAAGGCGGGGAATTGCTGGATGCTATGAGGTATCTGATTCGTGGCGACACAGTTTTATCTTGCGCTGCGGGTGGCACCTGTTTAACAACGGTCGGAGGCGCAAAGCGATCGCCCACGGCGTCCGTGCGATCAAAGCGATTCCTCATAATTTAGAAGGCTGGCGGCTGTTGACTTGTGCGCTGATTAAGCCATTACCGGAGGGACAGCCATGAATTACGTACCGACGGTTTCCGTGTTAATGCCCGTATATAATGCTCAAAAGTATGTGGCGCAAGCGATCGAGAGCATCCTTCATCAAACCTTCACCGATTTTGAATTGCTGATCGTTGATGATGGATCAAGCGATCGTTCCTTCAGAATTCTCAAACGCTATACGGCTCACGATTCTCGCATTCGGTTGCTCAGCCGTCCGAATAAAGGATTTGTCAAAACGTTGAATGAGATGATTCCGTTGGCAAATGGCGACTTGATTGCCCGCATGGATGCCGATGATCTTTCACTGCCCGATCGCTTTGCCCATCAAGTCGAATTTTTGCGGCAGCATCCGGAAGTGGTTTGCGTCGGTGGCTTTCAAGATTGGATTGATGAAGCCGGACGCATCTTGATCGATCACCAAGAAGCGATCGAAAATGCTGAAATTCAGGCGCAACTGTTGACTGGACGCACGGCCATTAATCATCCATCGGCGATGATGCGGCGATCGGCACTCTTGCAAGTGGGGGGCTATGATGAATCGATGTATCCGGCAGAGGATCTCGATTTGTGGCTGAGATTGGGCGAAATCGGCAAATTGGCAAATCTGCCTGAGACAGTGGTTTATTATCGACAGCACAGCCGATCGATCAGCGAACAGAAACAAGCTGAACAAACCGCCAAGCGGCGGCAGGCATGTGAGAGGGCATGGCAACGGCGCGGTATTGTCGGGCACTTTGTGGAAGGTGAACCGTGGCGTCCGGTCGATCGCCCTTCTCGGCATCGGTTTATGTTGCGCTATGGCTGGTGGTTTTTCAACACCGGACAGCGATATGCGGCGATCGTTTATGGTCTACGCGCCATACACGCTCTGCCTGCGGCGATCGACGGCTGGAAACTCTTAGCTTGCGCGCTCATTAAACGCCTGCCAGATAAACCTCTACCGGAGCCAAACACGCCATGAGCCAGTCTCCTGGGGTTTCCGTCTTGATGGCGGTTTACAACACTGAGCAGTATGTGGCTCAGGCAATTGAAAGCATTCTCAACCAAACCTTTCTAGACTTTGAGCTAATCATCATTGATGACGGATCAACCGATCGATCGCTCAAAATTCTGCAAACCTATGCCGCAGAAGATCAGCGCATCCGGATCACTAGCCGCGAGAATCGTGGGATTCCCAAAACGCGCAACGAGATGGTGGCTCAATCCAGTGGTGAGTTTATTGCCGTCATGGATTCGGATGATGTTGCCCTGCCCGATCGCCTGACTCAACAAGTCAAGTTTTTGCACCAAAATCCAGAAACAGTTTGGGTCGGTGGCGCATTCGAGCTAATTGATGAAAAGAGGCGTTTAATCACTCAAATTCCCCTGCCAGAGCAAGATCACGAGATCCGGCAACTGCTGCAAAACGGACATACCAGTTTTCTCCATCCCACGGCGATGATGCGGCGATCGGCTGTCCTGGCGGTGGGGGGTTACGATGAAACCCTGCCGCTGGCTGAAGATCTAGACTTATGGTTCAAACTCAGTCAGGTTGGCGGATTGGCGAACTTGAAAGATGCTGTTGTGCAATATCGTTTGCATCCAGGCTCAATTTGCGATCGTCACCGCGCTGCCCCTCCGCCTGCACTCCAAATCGCACTCGATCGAGCCTGGGAAAAGGGAATCATCAAAGAGCGAATTCAAGCAACGACGGTCTGTGGCTGGCGACCAGGGATCGATCGCGTCTCCCGTCATGACTTCATGCTCCGCTATGGCTGGTGGGCTTTCAACAGCCGCCAACGAGGAACTGCTTTTGTCTATGGCACTCGCGCTCTTACCCTCAATCCCTTTTCGCCCCAAGGCTGGAAACTGTTATCCTGTGCCGCTCTGAAACCTTTACCCAAGGGTGATTTGTCATGAGCCGATCCCCGATGATCTCGGTATTAATGCCCGTTTATAACGCTGAGCGATATCTGGCGCAAGCCATTGAAAGCATTCTGAGTCAAACGTTCAGCGATTTTGAGTTTTTGATTGTCAACGATGGTTCAACCGATCGCTCCCTCGATTGGCTCCAACACTTTGCCGATCGCGATCCCCGGATTCGCTTGATTAGCCGCCCCAATACTGGCTATGTTCAAGCACTCAACGAAATGCTGCAACTGGCTCAAGGAGAATACATTGCCCGCATGGACGCGGATGATATCGCACTCCCCGATCGATTCCGCCAGCAAATTGAATTTCTACACCATCACCCATCAGTTGTTTGTGTAGGCGGCGCTCATGAGATCGTTGACCATCAAGGGCGACTCCTGACTCGGTTACAGTTACCGCTTGCCAATGCAGAGATTCAACGAGAGGCATTAGCCGGACATGGCAGCATCTGTCATCCCTGTGCAATGATGCGGCGATCGGCAGTTCTGGCGATCGGTGGATATGATGAAAGGCTGATGCCTGCTGAAGATCTCGACCTTTGGCTGCGGCTCGGTGAAATGGGTGAACTTGCCAATTTGCCAGAAACGGTTTTGAAATATCGGTTACATCTGAATTCGGTTAGCGAGAAAAAAGGGCATCTCCAACGACAAAAAGCACAAGAAGCCTGTGAGCGAGCATGGCAAAGACGCGGGGTTAACGGACGCTTTGAAGCGGCAAATCTTTGGCGACCTGGGAGCGATCGAGCCTCACAGCATCAGTTCATGTTGCAGTATGGCTGGTGGGCATTTAATAGTCATCAACGATATACCGCTATCATCTATGCGAGTAAAGCAATTTGGGCAGTTCCCCTCCGGCCGGATGGCTGGAAACTTCTCGCCTGTGCGGTACTCAAGCCTCTTCCCCCCCAACCTCCGCCAAATCTGGCTGATACCGGAACTATCAATTCTGTCTAAGTAATGAGTTTTAGTCATCCGCATAATTTGTAACAAAACAGAAAACAAATCCCTCAAAAGTATGAAAAAAATCTTGCATTTTAGTTCATTCACACCTGGTTGAAGCCAAATATGTTTGGTACTCTAAATAGGACATGAATACTGAAAAAATTACGTAAAATTCATGTTCTTTAACAGCTTAAAGATGGGTCATTTGCCGCTTATGCATTTATTCCTATATGTTGGATGTTCCCTGTCTAGCTCGACTGCCCAAAGGGTAGGTGCTTCCACCAAATTCCAGTCTCTTTATCTGGCTACCCCTTGAAGAAAAGTTAGAGGAATTCCTAGTGACAAATCCAACAACACCAGTTGTTAGCATCATTATGCCCATGTACAACGCTGAGCGGTACGTGGTTGCAGCCCTCAGATCAGTTCTCCAGGAACGGAATATTCTGTTAGAGGTGATTGTGATCAACGATCGCTCTACAGATGCCTCCCTGAAAGAAGTTCACAAGGTCAACGACAAGCGAGTCCGGGTTCTCAACAACAACGGTAAAGGAATTGCAGATGCGTTAAATACAGGCTTGCAGGCTGCACGGGGTCGCATTATCACTCGTTGTGACGCGGATGATCTTTATCCAGCAAAGCGAATTGCTCAGCAGGCAGAATGGCTGGTTCACCACCCAAACTTTGGAGCCGTGTGCGGAAACTATGGAGCCATCAACTCTAGAGGGCAACAGATCATTTTGTTTGACTGTGGCAGCATTGCCGAAGAGGTGACTTCAGAGCTTCAGTCTGGAAAAACGCGAACTCACTTCTGCACCTTTGCCATTCGCACTGAAGCACTGCGCGAGATTGGCGGTTTCCGGCAATATTTTCTAACGGGGGAAGATGTTGATCTACAGCTTCGCCTCGGAGATATATGCAGAGTCTGGTATCTCCCGGATACTTATTACCACTACCGTCTACATAGTACTTCTGTCACGCATACCAAAAGCTCAACCGAACGAGAATTCTTTGATTTCGTTGCCCGCGAATTCCAACTACAGCGCCGCAGCCAGGGTGTAGATGATATCCAGCGAGGCTGTCCTCCCCCTCTGCCCAAAAAACATGATAAAGCGCCACTTTCAGCAGCGCAGCACATCCAAAATTTTCTGCTGGGTCGAGCTTGGCAAGAATATCAGCAGGGTCAAACGTTGCAAGCGTTAATGACAGGACTGCGATCGCTACTCACCCTACCCACCAACGTAAAAATCTGGCGCAGCTTACTTGCGTTAAGCCTGAAGTCTGTTAGTTTAGGCATCGTCTCGTCAATCAATCAGCCCGTGATCCTCGATCGCAAGTAGCTCTAACCTCTAACCTCTAACCTCATAAGGAGATTTCCAGCAAAGAATCTACCAATTCGTAGGATGGGCAAAGGGTCTTACCCGTGCCCATCGTCAGCCAGAATAATGGATGGGCACGGATACCTTTGCCCATCCTACGCAGGTATTTTATCTGTCGGAAATCTCCTAACCTCTAACCTCTACTCAGGCTAAGCTGGTGTATGTTCTTGTAGCACATACCAGTATATGAATCCTGCGCTGACTCGATTTGGCGATCGCATGACCCACCTGACCGGGGTACGGGCAATTATGAAGGATATTAATGAGACACTGCGATCAGGGCAAGGTCAGGGCTTTATCAATCTAAGTGCAGGCAATCCGGTGATTTTACCGGAAATAGAACAGCTTTGGCGTGATTGCACCGCTGATCTGCTATCCAGTTCGGACTATGGCGAGGTAGTTTGTCGCTATGGATCAAGTCAGGGCTATCAGCCATTCATTGAAGCGGTTTTAGAAGATTTCAATCGGCGCTATGGGCTAAACTTGAGCGATCGCAATATCCTGATTACTCCCGGTAGCCAATTCATCTACTTCATTGCGGCTAATGCATTCGGGGGCTATACCCATGATGGCAAGCTCAAACAAATTATCCTTCCTCTGAGTCCTGACTACACCGGATATGGGGGTGTTCCGTTGATTCAAGAGTCACTGAAGGCATACAAACCGACGATCAATCTTAACTCTACTCCCCATCGCTTCAAATATCATCCTGACTTCAGCCAGCTTGAGATCAACGAAGCAACTGGACTCGTGCTGTTTTCCCGTCCCTGCAACCCTACCGGAAATGTGCTAACTGATGAGGAAGTGCAGAAAATCGCAGCGTTGGCAACTCCGTATGGTGTCCCTGTATTTGTCGATTCGGCATACGCAAGTCCTTATCCGGCATTAAACTTTGCTCCGATGACGCCTATCTTTGGCGAAAATATTATTCACTGTATCAGCCTATCTAAAGCCGGATTGCCAGGAGAACGGCTTGGGATTGCTATAGGTGATGAGCGCGTGATTCAGGCATTAGAAGCCTTCCAGACCAATTTATGTATTCATTCATCCCGGTATGGGCAAGCGATCGCCGCTCGGGCGATTCGATCGGGCGCATTAGCAGAAATTTCCGCGCACGTCATCCGTCCTTACTATCAAGCCAAATTCGCTGTGCTAGAATCTGCCCTTGATGAAGCGATGCCCAAAGAGATTCCTTGGTTCCTCCATTTGGGTGAAGGAGCGATTTTTGCCTGGTTATGGCTACAAGACTTACCCATCACAGACTATGAACTTTACCGATCGCTAAAACAGGTGGGAGTGATTCCGGTTCCTGGCGAGGCGTTCTTTCCCGGCTTACAAGAAGACTGGGCACACACCCGTCAGTGTCTCCGGATTAGCTTAACTGCTACAGATGAAGAACTTGAAACTGGAATGCATCGGCTAGCCACTGTTGTAGAACAGACCTACCAACACGCTGCCGCCAGCGCAAGTTAAAGCTTACCGTAAAAGCGGTGGTTTACCCCTAAAGAATGGGTTGCCTGTAAAAGATTGGCATTGCATCCTCCTCTATCTTGCGGATGGCTCGATCGCCTATGAAGCTACAACTCTGGGCTGATGCTAGCCAAAAAATTTTACCTTTCAATGGAAGTTAAGTTTGAGAAAAAGGAAGAAAAAATGCTCGCATTCTTTTTAACAACATTGGCAACTGCACTTAGCTTATTGGTTGTTGATCTAGCTGTTCCAGGTGTTAACATTGCTACGTTTCCGGCAGCCATTATCGCGGCATTAGCCGTGGGGCTAGTGAACTCTACTGTTAAACCCGTTATGAGTACTTTGGCAATACCCATCAACTTCCTAACGCTAGGACTGTTTTCACTGGTTGTTAATGGTCTTTGCTTCTGGCTAGCTGCTGTTTTGGTACCTGGATTCTCGGTACAGGGTCTACCCGCGATCATTCTAGGTCCTGTTGTTTTGTCTTTTGTAAATACGCTCTTAAGTAAGTATTTTGCCGAGAAGAATCCTAACTTAAACATCAAAACAGAAGTTTAGTTCTTCTAGCACTATAAAAGCTTAGTTTTGACTGATTAAGGGTAGCACTAATTAAGGGTAGCTATGAGTGCTGCCCTTTTTTAACCCCCTACGGTACTCAGCTATAGCTAAGTGCTGAGTGCTGAGGACTGAGTGCTGAGTCAGGATTGATTGACCGTTTGCCTTTCAGCCTTTGGCAACATCCTAACTACGCTGGTTACTGCTGTAGTTGGTATTCATTTTTGCATTGGTGATTCTGTGAAACTCTTGTGGAGTGGGCATGTTGCCCGCCCAGATCAGGCAACTTCAACGCTCATTAGCGTAAAACAGCACGAAACTAACCTAACTTCTCGGTTGTAGATAACACGGGTTAGATGTGTTGCGATCGACTCCCCGGTCTACTACAACCAAGTTCGTTAAGCGTCAGCTAGAGTGATCTAGACGATTGACAAAAACTGTACAAATCACAGCGTAGCTTGCGAAAAGCAATACAACGGCTAGCATAGAATAATTCTCCTATTCGACCTGACTAAAAAATTACTTCACTAGGCAGAAGGGGTAAATCCGAATAACGTATCAAAACTTAACGCATTATCCCCTTTCTATAATTTCAAAAATATGATATCTGACGAAGCTTTGCATCCCCCTGAAAGGGGTATTTATTCGATCATTTGAGGTACGCCGATCGACAGAGGCTACTTATCTGGCATATACCCCATCGCTTGTTTAACCCTCTTGAGCTAGAGTGAGGTAAAGTTTACAGACCATCCATACTGAGACTCTATGGATACGCTCGTGGGTAAGTCGTTGCAAGGTGGCAAATATACCCTGGATGAACCGCTAGGACAGGGCGGGTTTGGGATTACATTTAAGGCGACTAATCACTTCCTGGGGCAGTGGGTCGTGATTAAAACGCTTAGCCCAGACCTACGGAGCGATCCCCAATTTCCGGATTTAGAGCGTAAGTTTCAGGATGAGGCGCAACGGTTAGCGCGATATGACCATCCCAACATCGTCAGAGTAAAGGACTTTTTTATCGAGAATGCGGTTCCTTTCCTGGTGATGGATTATGTTCCAGGACAAACACTAGAGCAAGTCGTATTTCCGAATAAACCGCTCCCGGAAGCCCTTGCGATTCACTATATCCGTCAGATTGGGGCAGCGTTGGAGGTCGTTCACCAGACTGGATTGCTGCATCGGGATGTGAAACCGCAAAACATCATTTTGCGGCAAGGAACGGATCAGGTTGTGTTGATTGACTTTGGAATTGCGCGGGAATTTTCGGGTCATACACAAGCCCACACAAACTTAGTGACAGTGGGTTATGCCCCAGTCGAGCAGTATATGTTTCGGGCAAGACGGACTCCAGCAACCGATGTGTATGGCTTAGCCGCAACGCTGTATGCCTTGTTGACCGCCCAAGTCCCTGTCGCTTCGATTTTGCGCGATCGCCATCCCCTCCCCGAACCCCGCAGCTATAATCCTCAGTTGAGTCCGGCAGTCAATCAAGCCATCTTGAGAGGGATGGCGATCGAGCTAGACCAGCGCCCTGCCTCAATTGCAGACTGGTTATCCCTGCTTCCCAATCCAGCGAACAGTCTTCCTGCCATTCCCCCGCCGATAGTTGGCTCTAGTGTATCGACCGCCCCAACTCTAGCCGTGAATCCGCTACAACCAACTCAGTCCCCTAACGCTGTCCCGGTTGCTCCTCCTGCACCAATCCCCGCCCCAATTCCGGTTAACCCAGGTAGAGTCCCTGCCTCTTCAACCGCCGCCACTCTAGCGGTCAATTCTCCGCTGCCTCCGCTACCTCCGTCGAACGCCTCGATTCCTGTTCCCGCTCCAGTCGCACCTCGATCGCCTGCGCCAGTGAAAAGGTCAGGATGGGGAGCCGCGTTTTTAGGTTTGGTGGTGCTGGCTAGCATTGCGTTGGGGGCGATCGGAGCCGTCTGGTACTATTCGCAGCAGCAAGAGAATTCATCCTCTACCGAAGAAACTCAACCTGAACCCACGGAGATTGAAACACCAGAAGAGCCACCTTCCTTTGAAGAACCTGAACCGTCTCCGGAGGCAGAACGATCGCCAGAGCCATCCCCCTCGCCAGAGGTTTCTGACTCTCCTTCTCCACAGGGAAACACCACACCTGAATCATATGAACCCGCTCCACCGGATATTCCACAGGAGCCAGAAAGCCCAGTCAATCAACCCGTTCCCATACCAGGCATCCCTCCAGGTTCCTCAGAAGGCAGTGTGAACGATCGCTTAGAAAATATGCCCTTGGAAAAAGAATCTAAGCAAGATGAAACTGGACGTATCGATAGCTACGAACTTCCCAACCGTGTTACCCTCTCTTACACCTATGACGAAGCCACCAATACCGTCGTTCGATCGGAGGTTTCCTTTCCGCGAGTCACTCCAATCTATGTGATGCAGTCAACGTTGGTGAATATGCTGGCGCTAGAGTCCAATGAAGCGATCGAGCAAGGACTTGCCGATGTGCATGATGAGCGATTAGGTGAATATCCGTTTGAAACGTCCAACTTTGGCGGGGCAATTTGGCGAGACGGGAGCCGGATTTATATTGCGGTTTGGCAACCGTATCGGGAGGGATGAAGGATGTAAGGATGAAGGATGAAAAGGAGGGATGAGGTTTTGGTGATCATGTGACAGCAATATGAAGATAGGGTAAGCTGTTGGGTGTTTGAATCTGGACGCTTTTCATCCTTCATCCTTCCCTCCCATGCCTCAACCGATTCTCTATGTGGCTGTGACTAATCACGGATTTGGACATGCGACTCGCACGGCTTCTGTGATGTCGGAAGTGAAGCGTCTTTGTCCGGATGTGCTGATTATTTTCGTGACGACGGCTCCGCAATGGCTGCTGGAGTCATATATGCGATCGGAATTTGTTCATCGTCCGATGCCGTTAGATATTGGCGTGGTGCAGAGTGATAGCGTCACGATGGATAAGGCAGCAACGTTGGAGAAGCTGAAGCAGATTCGGGATCACGAGAAAAAAACGATCGCTGGAGAGGTGACTTTTATCCGGCAGAATCGGGTGAGTTTGGTGTTGGCAGATATTCCACCTCTGGCGACAGCGATCGCTCGTGCGGCTGGCTTGCCCTGCTGGATGATCAGCAATTTTGGCTGGGATTACATTTATCGTCCGTGGGGGGGGAGTTTGTTGAGCTTGCGGATTGGATTGCGGAGCGGTTTAGTGGGTGCGATCGGCTTTATCGCTTGCCCTTCTATGAACCGATGAGTGCATTTCCTAACGTGATCGATACGGGCTTGACAGGGGGAACACCGTACTATTCGATGGCAGAAGTCCGGAATACGTTCAACATTACGGCAGCGAAGGAGCAAACGATTCTATTGACGTTTGGGGGCTTAGGATTGGCAGAGATTCCGTATCATAATCTGACACAATTCCCGGATTGGCAGTTTATTACGTTCGATCGCCAAGCTCCGGATCTGCCAAACATCATCAAAGTCAATAATCCGCAGTTTCGCCCAGTAGATTTCATGCCGTTGTGCGATCGAGTTGTGTCGAAACCGGGATACAGTACGTTTGCTGAGTCCTGTCGCATGGATACACCGATCGTCTCGATTACTCGCGATGATTTTGCAGAATCGGCACTATTGATTGAAGGCATCCGCAATCATGCGTTCCATCAAATCCTTGAGCCAACTGAGTTTTTCCAGGAAGGTTGGCAATTTCTCCGGGAACCTGTGCAGCCTCCCAGATGGTCTGAACCTGTAGGGAAGGATGGCAACGAAACCATTGCTAACGACATTGTTGAATATCTGAATAGGGCATAGTTCCACGACTCATGGAATCGATCGAGGATCAACTGAATGCGTTTTTGACACTGGAATTGGCGATTCAGGATGCGCGATCGGTTCTCGACCAGCAGCAGCAGTTACGGCAGATTTCCTTAACGCAACTCAATATTCTGTTTGTTGCCAACACCGCGCTGCTAACAATCTTGTCTATTTCGCGACTAATTTTTACGATTAGCCTTTTTAGTGTAGGGGAAATTGTTGGGTTTCTGTTGGGCTTCAGCCTGCTGATTTATGCCCTTCTGCCTCGTCAACCCCTGGTCACTCCGAACTTGGAGGATCGGGAATCACTGGAACGTTATCTGGCGCTATCCCCCAATGAGTATCGACTACAGATGTTGACTAATCTAGTGGAGGTTTATAATGCAAATAAGCAACGCCTGGATGACATTACTCAAGCCCTGTCATTAGCAACTTATGCCATCTGGGCTACCATGATTGTAGCGTTACTGCATATCCTATCTACGATCGCCATAGCGGTGAGGTGGTTAAGTTAAGGATCGGTTATCATATTTAGGTTTCGTCAGGTTAAATTATGAGTCCTAGCAGTGCTTATTCTGGTATGACTGAACGAGTCAAACTTCCCAAGCCCGACTTGAAGAATATTACGGTCTTGACTCGCAATCTGCCAAATAATCCGATCTTGCCCTGGAATCACTATGATTCCCCTTGGTTGGATGAATCTAAAGAGGATGAAAGTTCAGTTCATACAGATGAAAATTAGGCGATCGCCCCTACACTCCTGCCCTAATTCATGACTGACTTCTCTATTGGCGTGGCTGTCGTTGGCATTGGCTTCGGTCAAAAGGTTCACTTCCGAGATGCCAATTCATCACTGGACGCACATTGTCGCTGTCCATAGAGATCTATTCAAAAATTTTCCACCTGTAATTTTTTAGCGATCGAAGTCGATGTCACTTCGGTAAATTGGAGGCTCTGCTTCACCTGACGCTCCCAAAAGTGAGGCAGAACCTCCATCAAGATTATGTTCACAGGTAGAGCATTGAGACAACCTGATTAGAGTTAAGTATGGTTAAGCTGAGTTTGGGGGATCAGAGAGAAATGCAGCGATCGCCCCCTTCCTCTGTTACCTTTAGTAGGTTGTAAACATTGTTTCAGAGTAGAGCGATCAGTCGTCAGTTGCGAGTTGTCAGTTGTCAGTTGCCAGCGATGATGCTGAGTGCTGATTGCTAACCCCTGATCCCTGATGGCTTGAATAAGGGCGCTATGGCACTGATTGTTCAAAAATATGGTGGAACTTCGGTTGGGTCGGTTGAGCGGATTCAGGCAGTGGCACAACGAGTAGCGAAAACTGCCAAGGCGGGACATTCGGTGGTGGTAGTCGTTTCAGCGATGGGCAAGACTACCGATGGGCTGGTCAAATTGGCACATGAGATTTCGTCTACCCCCAATCGACGTGAAATGGATATGTTGCTGTCCACTGGGGAACAGGTGTCGATCGCCCTCATGAGTATGGCAATTCAAGAACTCGGACAACCCGCTATTTCAATGACGGGCGCACAAGTCGGGATTGTGACTGAAGCCGAACATACCCGCGCTCGGATTCTCAGCATTGAAACCGATCGACTGGAGCGACACTTGAAAGACGGTAGAGTCGTGGTTGTAGCGGGCTTTCAGGGCATCACTAGCCTGACTGATTTTGAAATCACAACGTTGGGACGGGGAGGCTCAGATACGTCAGCCGTGGCACTTGCGGCTGCACTGAGAGCGGACTTGTGTGAAATCTATACTGATGTACCGGGAATTCTGACCACCGATCCTCGGATTGTGCCTGATGCCCAGTTAATGGCTGAGATTACCTCTGATGAAATGCTAGAGCTTGCAAGTCTTGGGGCAAAGGTGCTACATCCGCGTGCCGTGGAAATTGCCCGAAATTATGGTGTGACGCTGGTGGTGCGATCGAGTTGGACGGATGAACCTGGCACGAAAGTGGTTTCTCCGATTCCCCAACCCCGCTCAATGAACGGGTTAGAAATTAGTCATACGGTGGATGCGGTTGAGTTTGATACCGATCAGGCAAAAGTGGCAATGCTGCGAGTGCCCGATCGTCCGGGGATTGCAGCTCGTCTGTTTGGTGAAATCGCTTTGCAAAACCTGGACGTAGACCTGATCATTCAATCGATTCATGAAGGAAACACGAACGATATTGCCTTCACCGTGACCCAAAATTCCTTGAATCGGGCTGAGGCGGTGGCGGCGGCGATCGCTCCTGCCCTGCGTACCACGGCTGATCCGGCATCTGGTGAAGCTGAGGTAATGGTCGAGCGTCAAATGGCAAAAGTCAGCATTGCCGGAGCCGGGATGATCGGACGACCCGGAGTAGCCGCTCAGATGTTCGCCACGTTAGCGGATGCCGGAATCAATATCCAGATGATCTCGACCTCGGAAGTAAAGGTCAGTTGTGCGATCGATGCGGAAGACTGTGATCAGGCGATCCGTACTCTCTGTGACGCTTTTGATGTTATTTGCTCCCCGGTCAAAATTTGCAACTCTGGGATCGCTCAAGGGTTAAATGCAAATCAGACCCTTCCAGCCAATACGCCGCCAGTCCGGGGTGCAGCTTTAGATATAAAGCAAGCGCAGTTAGCCATTCGTTATGTTCCCGATCGCCCTGGCATGGCCGCAAAAATTTTCCGGTTGCTAGCCGATCACACGATCAGCGTAGACATGATTATCCAGTCTCAACGCTGTCGTCTGCTTCATGGGGTTGCCAGCCGCGATATTGCCTGCACCGTGGCACAGATCGACGCAGATGAAGCACAAGCAATTCTGCAACGAGCAGCGATGGAATTGGGCTACGGAGAAGTGACCGTGGATCGGGCGATCGCCAAAGTCAGCATTGTGGGTACGGGTATGGTCAGACGCCCTGGTATTGCCGCTCGGATGTTTGAAGCCTTGGCAAAACAGCAGATCAACATTCAAATGATTGCTACCTCCGAAATCAAAATTAGTTGCGTGGTTTCAGAAGAAGACGGTGTGAGGGCGCTCCAAGCGGTTCATACTGCCTTTGGTTTGTCAGGACGCGATCGAAATGATCAGGCTCCGATCGAGATTTCCAAGACTCAATCGAGAGTTCACAGCGATTCAGCCTAATATAAGATAATTAAATGGATATCCTCGCCGATGCACTGGTCGTTTACCTGACAAAAAGACCCCACAAACTTGCTTTTACATGGTAAGAGTGATCTGCCATCGATTCACGCCATCGGGCTGAACGTTCCCAGAATCGTGGGTAGGCGAACATGACTGAGAGGCTTCGGTGCTGCCAGCAGAAACAAGGTGTAGAGATTGCAGGTATGCCGAGCAGTCGAGGGTTTAGACAGTTCTCTCACAACGTGATACCGATCGCTAGAGGGTTAGCTTAAACCCATCATACTTCTGCCATTCTGTCAATACATAAGTTTTAGAAATAACTTTGCCTCAACATAGATCAACAATTTGCTTGTAAATACATATTGAAAAAGTTTATGAAATGTTGCAGATAATTGATCCCGTTGTTAAAGTGTGCAAGTGAATGCGCCTCAACACCGCTTGTAATACAGGAGATGCGCTGAATGTTCCATGTTATGTTCCCAAATGCTTTATTCATCAGTGATGTGGTTCGTTGATTTAGCATCGCTGATACCCTAAAGCTTGCTTACTCGTTCCCGGATCGGCTAGTGCCACAGTTTGGAGAGGCGATCGACATTCCATCGTCATTCGCATTCGTTACACCGTACAACGTCATTGCATTAGCTGGAGGCTGCTATGGGTGAGCTACCCCGAATTTGGAACAAATCTCCTGTCACTGCTTTAGAACTCAGTCCTTTTCAGAATTTTTGCGAGAATTCAAAGTTTCCCAGAGTTAGGAGATCTAGGGAGCAAATGCAGAACGCTTGATATAGCCGTCGCCATAAAGGTTAGGACATTGGGATTAAAGGGAGTGTGGGGGCGAAGCCCCAAGCCAGGGGTGAAATCCCTGCCGCCCCGTCCTCACCCAAATGGCTGTCGCTATACGTTTCAAGCATCTTTGTTAACTGAGCAGTATTGCTTTAAGTATCCATCGCCAGTGAATGAGACATATGGCGGCTTACTGCGTCTTGAACTCCAACTGGATTGGGTCGCGCAGTGAGAGTTAACCGTGAGGAGGTTTCTATGAATATTCAGGGTAAGACTGCTCTGGTCACTGGAGCATCGCGTGGAATTGGACGGGCGATCGCTCTAGAACTCGCAAGGCAGGGAGTAAAGCGCCTGCTGTTAGTTGCCCGAAACGAACAACGCTTAGCAGAGGTGGCAGAGGAAGCCGAGGCGATCGGTGCAGAAGTTGTCATTCTGTCGCTGGATTTGACTCAGGTAGTAGAGGTAAATGTGGCGATTGCACGAGCATGGCGATCGTGTGGACCGATTCATCTATTAATTAATTGTGCAGGTGTGGCCCATCAGACTCCATTCTTGCAAGCTAGACTACCGCAAGTTCAAGAAGAGATCGCCGTGAACCTGATTGGGATGTACACGATCACTCGTTTGATTGCTCGACGGATGGTGGCTCGGCGCGAAGGCAAAATTGTCAATGTCTCTAGTCTTATGGGAAAACTGGCTGCCCCAACAATGGCAACGTACTCGGCTACCAAATTTGCTATTCTCGGTTTCACGCAAGCCTTGCGCGGTGAACTCGCTGCACACAATGTCCAAGTTATGACGCTGTTGCCTTCCCTCACTGAAACCGACATGGTGCGAGATTTTCAGTGGTTCCGTTGGGTGATGCCTATGACACCCGAACACGTTGCCCAAACTCTTGTGGAAGGGTTGCGGCGAGAATCTCCAGAGGTTTTGGTTGGTTGGCAGAGTCATTTGGCGGTGTGGTGTAATCGCATCTTGCCGTGGCTGACGGAGAAGATGTTGGTCATGGCGGCTCCTTTGGCACCCGATCGTCCCAAACGCTATCCCTCTTCCTTGTTTTAAGCAAAGCGACAAAGGAGTAGAGCAGGGAGCCGAGGCGGACATACAACTGAGCATTGATTAGCCTGTTGGGTGAGTTGTCCACTCAAGTTACATCGCTATGCTCAGGGAGTCAAGCCATAAATCGATTCTCATCCCTGCTCTGCAATTCCTGCTGTCCATCCTCATTTCTGTCTATCGTTTGTCTATCAATTGTTGATATTTCTACTGTTTTCTGTTAAGAAGCTAAAAAACCAATTCATTTTTCTTAACTTCTATCAATTTCAAAAAAGACGTGTTATAAGAATGGGGAAACAGCTAAGCAGTCAGTTTGGTATTGCTTGTGAGGTTTCTCTACTAACATCTGAGTTCAATTGTTGGCTTGCTCAATCATTTCGATCGCTTATCTCGATCGCTAAGTTATTGATTTGAAGCAAGTGAAACTGAGGAACTCGCAATACTAGTTCTTAGATACTAGTTATTTACTGTTGTACCTCCATTGCTGTCCATCTGGCTGAATTGGTGACACCCCTAGCTGAGTTGATACCTACAACTCTTAGGGTTAGTTCACAATGCTTACTGCTGAGAAATGGCAGAGAGGCATCAGCTAAATTTAACTCAATAATTTGCGTGAACCCAGTTTAAAGTTCTTGGGTTTTACACATTCAAACAGTGCCCTGGAAGCAGAGAAGTTGCTTTGCTACCCGTAGTTGATCTGCGATGTAGGTTTGAAGATTTGTTCAGCCTATGTTTGTGCATTTACTATCGCTGAACTTTGGTTTTCAAAGCGATATTGCTGCGCTATTGTCTCGTTTTAGTTTCAATCTGTAACCATTAGCACTAGAGGTGTTTTATGCAGTACTTGCTAATTGATACTCATCAAAGACCGCTCGGCACCATCAAGAGCGATAAGGCACTTGCCGTAGGTGACACATTCCAGAACAACAACGCCCAAACCTATACTGTTGTTGGATTGAATTGGTTTAAGCAACGTTCTCACGGTCAATCGTTGACGGTGATTCCGGTGAATCCTAATAGGCTGGCTGTTCAGAACTAGATGGAGTGATGAGGTGATGGAGTGATGAGGTGATGGAGTAGGGGAGTGATAGTGAATAATCTTGCTCTTTGATAATTTTCACATTCCTCCACTCCTACTTTTATCAATGCTCAAAAATGTTTTGATACTGCATCAGATCAAGCATCACGATCGTTGGTAAACAAGCAAAGCACTGTTGTGCGAGTTCCCATCGCTGTTCGCGTTTCAGCATTTCGGTGAGTTTCGATCGCACACTTAACAAATACCGCACATCATTTGCAGCATACCGGAGTTGTTCTGGCGACAGGTTTACAGCGTTTCCCCAATCAGAACTTTGAGCCGTTTTATCGAGTTCAATTTGTTCTAGTTCTTGCACCACCTCCTTCAGTCCATGCTTAGGGCTGTAAGTCCGGGCGAGTTTGCTAGCAATCTTGGTACAAAAAATGGGAGCCACCTGGAGGCTGAGGTGATAGTAAAGGGTTGCTAAATCAAACCGAGCAAAGTGAAAAATTTTGAGGACAGTCGGAGTTTCCAATAGCTGCTTCAGATTAGGAGCTTCAGATTGTCCTTGGGCGATGCGAATCACCGTGACTCGTCCTTGAGCATCGCAAAGCTGCACCAAACATAGGCGATCGCGTTGTGGCAGAAGCCCCATTGTTTCTGTATCGACAGCGATCGCCTCTTCTTGCAAATAGTCAGCCAGAGCTACTTCAGAGAGGTCGCGATCGTAAACTTGAAAGTCTTCCAGTTCCATGATAATCAAATCCGGTTTCGTTATCGAATCATGCATAGAGGTGAACTGCCGTTTGCCCGTACCTGGAATTCAGTATTCAAGCAAATTTCATACGAGTTTCATACGAATAGATTCAGTTAGACAAGATAAAAATTTGAGTGAAATAGTATTCCCCTTGATCATTACGAGCAATCCCAATTCCAGTCAAATTAAATTCACCTTCGATGTTTTGGCGATGTCCAGAACTATTAAGCCAACTGGTAACAGCCCGTTCATCAGGATTAGAGTAGCCCTGGTTATACGCTACATTTTCAGCCACACTGCGATAGGTGATAGATTGGGCAATCGTATCGGCGCGATCTTGAAATCCATCGTGGCTGAGATCTCGATTGTTTGCCATGGTCTGACTGTGCGATCGGGCTTGTTGCATGATCACCGGATCAAGGGTCAGGGGTGAAAGTCCTATCTCTGCTCGATGTTGATTAATTTGCTCAAAAACAGCTTGCTCTATGGCTTCAAACTCAGCAGAACTTTCAGATTGACTGAGTAAATTGGGCTGGTCTTGGGGCGTATCTAAAGGTGGCATCGGAGACTGAAGCGACGAACATGACGCTAAAGCCCATAGTGCAGTTGCCACTACTAAACGATTCGTAACCATAGTTAACCCGAAAAGCGTTAAGTTGGGTACGTTGTTAACGCACCATCTCTTTAAGTTGACGGCTTCAACTTGACACTCAAACCTCAAAACGTCCCTATGACGGATTAAGGAATTTAGCGACGGTTTGTACATCTTTGTCGCCTCGTCCAGAGCAGTTGATCACAATGCGAGGATTGCCAGATAGTTGAGAGCAAAGGGGTTCAAGGTAGGCGATCGCATGAGCCGTTTCGAGGGCTGGAATGATTCCCTCTAGTTGAGACAACTGTTGGAAAGCATCCATAGCTTGCTGATCCGTAATGCTATAGTATTCTGCTCGACCCAAATCCTTCAGATAGCTATGTTCTGGACCTACGCCCGGATAATCTAAACCTGCACTCACCGAGTGCGGCTCGATCACCTGTCCATCCTCATCTTGCAGCAAGTAACTCATCGCTCCATGCAACACACCGACTCGTCCTCGTGTCAACGTTGCCGCATGTTTCTCTGAGTTCAATCCTTCTCCGCCTGCTTCAATCCCGATCATTCGCACAGTCGGTTCATCCACGAATTCATGGAACAAGCCGATCGCATTCGATCCGCCTCCAACACAAGCCAGCAGAATATCTGGTAGTCCACCCCATTTCGCGTGACACTGCTGCCGCGTTTCCTGACCAATGATCGTCTGAAACTCTCGCACAATCATTGGATAAGGATGAGGGCCAGCCACAGAACCCAGGATGTAATGAGTGGTCTCTACGTTTGTTACCCAGTCGCGAATGGCTTCAGACGTAGCATCTTTCAATGTTCCTGTTCCTGCCTGCACCGGACGCACTTCCGCACCCATCAACCGCATCCGGAAAACGTTAAGCGCCTGTCGCTCCATGTCATGAACGCCCATGTAAATAATGCAGTTCAATCCAAATCGAGCGCAAACGGTCGCAGTGGCGACGCCATGCTGTCCGGCTCCTGTCTCAGCAATAATTCGCGGCTTGCCCATCCGCTTTGCCAACAACACTTGCCCCAGTGCATTATTGATCTTGTGTGCCCCAGTATGATTTAAATCCTCGCGTTTGAGATAAATCTGTGCACCACTTCCATCGGGTTTGGCATAATGCTGCGTCAATCGTTCAGCAAAATATAGTGGGCTAGGTCTGCCGACATAATCTTGCAGTAGTCCTTGAAACTCTTGCTGAAACTCTGGATCATTTCGATACTGATAAAACGCGGCTTCAAGCTCACTCAATGCTGGCATGAGCGTTTCAGGAACATACTTGCCACCAAATTTACCGAAACGACCCTGCGAATCAGGGCGCTGCGTAGAGGGTAGAACAGTCGTAGAAGCAGCTTGGTTGGGGGGAATGGGAGTATGGGTCACAGACCGGATAGGATAGTGGGACAGTCATTATTATAGAGAATAGGAAACAGGGAATAGGGGAGAGGGAATTTGGGAGGTTTATGAGTAAGCGGACAGATGTGAGCAAGATGGGTTCGGGCGATCGCGTTGTCTATTCTGAGTTCGGCAACTACGGGAATTCAGAGGCAGTGAAACGTCCAATTGCCGAACTACCGCCTAATCAACAAAATTTGCGAGTGCAAGCCTCTCGGAAAGGGCGCAAAGGAAAAACTGTAACGGTGATCACTGGATTTCAGGCAAAACCAGAAACATTAGTAGATTTGCTAAAAAAACTGAAAACGCAGTGTGGAGCCGGAGGAACGGTTAAAGAGAATGAGATTGAAATTCAGGGCGATCACGCTCAAAAGCTAGTGCAAATTTTGATACAGATGGGCTATAAAGCCAAGGTGAGCGGTGGTTAGACTTCATTTGGCTTGGTCGGTCTCCAAGGAGATTTTTACCCCTGTAAATTTTTGGTTGATTTTGCAATCCGTAGGGGCAGACCAACGTGCCAGTAGGGGCAGACCCACGTGTCTGCCCTCTAAACCAGGGCAATCACACAGGATTAAATCAGGGCAATCACACAGGATTAAATCAGGGCAATCACACAGGATTAAATCAGGGCAATCACACAGGATTAAAT
>JAAUSF010000068.1 GCA_012033255.1 Cyanobacteria bacterium RU_5_0 | reverse complement strand
GATTTGCGGGCGTTAACCCGGTACATGTATTTCGACAGTTGGGATCATCTGCTTACCTTCATGCTGCAAGGGCTAGAGCTAGACATCCCGCCCAACACCAGCTAAATTTCCATACTGAGAATTGCTGCCTTTATCGTTGATATTGAATATAGCTCAGCTTACTACCCCATCCCCCTCACGGCATCTCTTGCAAATACTGCCGATAGCCCAATTCATCCAATTTTGCCTGCTTTTCCATCACCATCTCATTGAGACTCTGGCGATAGCGTTGAACTTTTTCCAGCAGATCAGGTGTGTGGCTAGCGAGGATCTGAACGGCGAGAAGTCCGGCATTTTTGGCATTCCCGATCGCCACCGTTGCCACTGGAATTCCCGCAGGCATCTGGACGATCGAATATAGCGAATCAACGCCTTGCAGATGGCGACTGGGAACCGGAACCCCGATCACAGGAAGCGGTGTCAGCGATGCCACCATTCCCGGTAAGTGAGCCGCTCCTCCTGCTCCAGCAATGATCACTTTCAACCCGCGAAGATGCGCTTGCTTGGCATATTCAACCATTCGCTCTGGAGTCCGGTGAGCCGAAACGATCGCCACTTCACACGAGACACCAAATTCTTCGCAGACGGCGATCGCGCTTTGCATCGTTGGCAGATCAGAATCGCTGCCCATAATGATGCCAACCAGAGGGTGGGACATGAGATAAGGATGAGGGATGAAGAATAGACGACTAGCCTAATTAGGTCTTATTGAAGTTGTTCATCTTGCTTTGCTTTGGCAATCGCTGCCTCAATAATGAGTGCCGCCTTTTGAGACACCGATCGTGGTTCAGATTAGGGCGGCGATTAGCTCGAACCCTTGTCATTATTATATCACAGGAGTTTACTCGTGCGCCTCCATCTCCCCTTCCCTCGCATTTTTCGCATTGGTCAGGGGAGTGTCGTCATCTCGCTCGCATTCTTCCCGACGCTCACCGAAGCGCTTTTTGCGCGGGGGCTGCTGCTTAAACTCAAGGTCGCTTTTAACCTGTGGTTGCAGATGGACGTTGATCTTCGGAATCTTGGCTGGCACAGGTGCAGCCTCTCTCATAACAACCATGAATAGTATCTCTGTTTAGCTCTCTTAAACTCATTGAAGCTGAATGTAGCTTTTCTAATTTTTTTCACTTTGAAGATTGGCAGGCAAGATCAAAAGTGGAGAAAGCATTCGGAGTGTGAACCATGCCGATCGCAAAACCACGAATTAGTGTTGTCATTCCAACGTACAACTGCGATCGTTATCTTGCAGAAGCGATCGATAGTGTCCTTTGCCAAACCTATCCAGCGTATGAAGTGATTGTGGTAGATGATGGTTCAACCGATCGTACCCAAATTATTTTGCAAGAATACGGCAATCGAATTCGATCGGTTCGTCAATATAATCAAGGGGTTGCAGTTGCTCGAAATCACGGAATGTTGCTGGCTCAAGGTGAATGGATTGCCTTTCTAGATGCTGACGATGTGTTTTTGCCAGATAAATTAGAGGCACAAATAGCCATTGCAGGCACTCACCCTCACTTGGGAATCATCCATAGCGGTTGGCAGCGTGTGAATGTCAAGGGCGAATTACTGACGATCGTGGAACCGTGGCATCAAGTCCCTCATTTGAGCCTGGAAAGCTGGCTCCGTTGGAAACCTGTTTTACCGAGTGCCATGCTATTCCGACGGGATTGGCTCAATAAATCAGGTGGATTTGATCCTCGCTTCCCTCCGGCAGAAGATACTGATTTGGTGTTGCGACTGGCTGCAATGGGCTGTGATGCCGACTGGTTAAGGCAGGTGACGGTGAACTATCGGCAGCATGAAAACAGTGCCATGCACAAGGGATTGCCACAAGCCCGATCGCTCTCTGCTGTCATCGACCACTTTTTTGCTCAACCTCACCTACCCGAATCAATTCGTTTGCAAGAGAACCCCATCCGCTACAACACGCTTGTCTGGATTGCCTGGTATTTGCATTACACTCACCATTTAACTGAGATGGTGGAATACTTGAAGCGATCGTGGCAATACTCTCCTTATTTACCTATGGAGACGATCGTGCATTGGGCAGAGAGCTTTACAGCTTTCTCTCAAAGTTGGGGCAGCGAATTTAATGCGGATGCTTTAGTCAATTCAGCAGAATGGCAGGCATTAATGCGATGGATCAACGTAAAAACGCAAAACACCTAACAGCCATTTGATGATTATCTGCGCTAAATGTTTCGCAAACTGCAACCGAGTTCGATCGGCTTTAGGACACTTGCCATACTAGCGGATATTCGCTATTACACCGAACTCCCCTATGAACGGCGCTAATCATTTCTGGTTCAGTCGTGCTCTATGGCTCACTCTTTTGCTTGGCGGCATGGTAGTCAGTTGTGCTTCATCTCCGCAATCTTTCTCCTCTGATTCAGTCTCGCAAGCTCCTGCGGCTGCCCCTGAGATATCTTCACTGGATGCCTCGGCTGACTCGCCAACTACAGAAGTCGTTTCAACAGATGTTCCTCGATCGCTTCCTCAACTCGTGAAAACGGCTGAACTAGTGCTTCGGGTTGAGTCTGTCAATGACAGCATTGAGGCAACCAGAGGCATTATTCAGCAGCAGCAAGGCGATTTGCTAGGGCTTCAAGACTCTACGCCAACAGACGATCGCACCCATCACATTGCTTCTCTGCAAATCCGAGTCCCGCAAGCTCGACTAGAATCTGCCCTACAAGTCTTGAAAGGACTTGGAACTGTTCAACAACAGTCGATTACGGCTGAAGATGTTTCTAATCAACTTGTAGATTATCAAGCACGATTGCGGAACCTGCGAAAGACTGAAGAAACATTGCTTCAGATTATGGAGCGATCAGGTGAGATCACGGATGTGCTGAAAGTGGCGCAAGAGCTTAGTAACGTAAGGAATTTAATCGAACAAACCTCTGCTCAATTCAACGACCTCCAAAACCGAGTTGCCTACTCCACGATCAATCTCAGCCTAGAACAAACAACCGCAACCCCTCCATCTCAAAAAGCTCCTGAGAATCAACTTCAGGAAACCTGGAACGGTGCTACTCGATCGTTCGGCAAATTCACCGTAGATTTGCTACAACTTGGCATCTGGCTATTAGTTTACAGCCCCTATTGGCTAGTTCTGGGTAGCATTGGCTATTTCGCTTACACTCGCCTCAAGTCCTGTCAACCGCGATCGAGTACTTCGGCTCCCGATCCTGAGCCACCTGCTTCGTGATGGAGCGATGGAGTGATGGAGGGGATGGGTGAATGAGATGAGGGGATGGGATGACAAATGACTTGTTTCCCTAATCTCTGTCCCCTATTCCTTCACTTCTCTATTCTTTCACTAAATAAAACACTTCACTTGATGCCAACGCTTTGAGTTGTCTTGGCAGTAGTAGCAACCTTCCCACCATACACATTGGCTGTATGACATCTCTACGAGTCTGCTTTTGGTGGGTTGCTCGTTGTTCAGCATCGTGACCACTTCGCCTTTCCGATCGTCCATCTTCGCCGCGATCGCATCCAGTGTCTTTGCAGCGATTCAGAAACGGGGTTGGAGTTGTATTCTACCTTTGGCACTTTGGATAACCTCACTTTACGACTCATGTGCTAACTACATCAGGGGAAACTGCAATTCGGCACTGTGATCAGTTTTAGCTTGCGATCGGCTCCCATTCCAATTCAGTCTTCGCAGTCTTTAAAGAATCAATAATTAATATCGCTTTGAATTTATGCTGTGATGAATAAGAGAAATAGCTTTGCCAGCAACACGTTAAACTCAGTGACGCTATTTTTCAAATTTCGGTTCTACTCCTTGATAAAGGTTTATGATACTTAGCATACTGTAATATAAGTACAAACTCATCTCAGGAGAGACTAGTGACAGGATTTATCAGAGAGTTGTTTCGTTCAAAGCCCAAGAGTGAAAACATAGAGGTTCAGCAAAATGGCGCTCAGGCACCTAAGCAAAAATCAGATGCCTACTATCTGACTCCAGATGATGCAAAAACGTTTGGTGACATCGACTATATGCGGATGGCAAAGTCGGTAAGGCGCACCTTCCCCAAGGAAAAAATGGGCAAGAACAACGCATTTGTGCAAAGTGTTTCCGCACTAGAAAAGGCAACCGGAGAGTCCTACACCTCTTTGGCACAGGGAAATCAATCTTCAGCGCAAACGAATCAGGAAGTAGCGGAGCGTCGTCGAACAGACACTAATCTAGATATGTTCCGCAACATGGCGCGTGACATTCGCAAGCGATAAAGTGCGATTTTGAGGAAGTGATACCCGGTTCTAAAAATTAATTGCGCTTCTACCTTCTGGGGTAATCTGGAATCTGGAGGCGTTAGTCAAACTAGGAGTCACTCTTGGAACGGACATTCATTGCAGTCAAACCCGACGGCGTACAACGGGGAATTGTCAGCGAAATTATCCGTCGCTTTGAAACAAAAGGGTTCACTTTGGTCGGCTTGAAGCTGGTTAAAGTCAGTCGAGAACTGGCGGAACAGCATTACGATGTCCACAAAGAAAGACCCTTTTTCGCTGGTTTGGTGGAGTTCATCACTTCTGGTCCAGTTGTGGCAATGGTTTGGGAAGGAGAGGGTGTGATTGCATCTGCTCGGAAACTGATTGGAGCAACCAATCCTCTGACGGCTGAGCCAGGAACCATTCGAGGTGACTTCGGGGTTAGTATCGGTCGCAATCTCATCCACGGTTCCGATGCGGCAGAAACGGCTCAGCGAGAGATTGGCCTTTGGTTTACAGAGAATGAACTCGTTAGCTGGCAACCCACTATTACACCTTGGCTATACGAGTAGTTCATCCGTAGAACGCCATAGCTCATTTCATTGAAAAAGGGCAATCCACGAGGGTTGCCCTTCACACTATTTGGGAATTAAATAAGCTCAACTCTTGTGGAATGGGCATCTTGTCTGTCCGGACGGGTGAGGAGACCCACTCCACAACTTTTTTAATTCATGATTGCTAGTCTGCTGAAATTTCTTGAGGTTCTCTTTCTGCTTCAGTCGGTTCTACCTTCATCTCCGTCATGGTTACTTCAACCTGATTAAGTAAGGCTTTTTCAGGTTGTTCATCGATAGGTTCCGATCGCTTTGAGAAGCCCCAAACAAACAGGATTGCAATCAGAATCACCATCAACCATTCAGGCGGTACGAAATCCTCATTGATCACCCGAAGCAGCAATCGCAACCCAACGAAAGCGACTGTAATAAAGCCTGCATCTTCCAGGTAAACAAATTCATCCAACCACCGAATGAATAGACCTGCCATGAATCTCAAGGTGATAACGCCAATCAGCCCACCCGTGATGATTAGTAAGGTTTCTCTGGAAATGGCGATCGCTGTTGTCACACTATCCAAGGAAAATGCCAGATCCGTCAATGCAATCATCGGAATAGCATGCCACAAAGACGCAAACCGAGGCTTGTGGTGATGATGAGGTTCTCCTGATTGCTCATCCTGCTCATCTTCACCATTGGAAAAGTGCTGATATACCAACCACAAAAGGTAAATAGCACCCGCCAACTCAAACTGCCAAAATCGCAGCACCCAAGTTGCCGTCAAAATTAGGATTACCCGTAGACAAAAGGCAATCACTAGACCAAAATTGAGGGCGCGACGCTGTTGTTGGTGTCCTTCCAAGCCTTGAGCAATGGCGGCAAGGGCGATCGCATTGTCTGCTGATAAAACTGCCTCCAGTGCTATTAGCACGGGCAACAGGATCAGCGTATCTGTACCAAAGTTGGGGGAATTTTCAAGCAGTTGGTCTAGCATCAATCAGCAATATTTCTTAATCAAGCACTACTTTACAGAGGGCGCTCCCTCTCCTCAGCTTAACGTCTAACTGCGTAAGAATTCATAAACCTCCCAGATCAACCATCCGCTTCTACAATAAAAGCGTCCCGAAGTCCATCAGCAGAGTTATTTACCTTGCCAGCGAATTCGTCTCCAATTCAATCACTACTGACTCAATTTCAGGCTCGTTTCCCAACGGCTAGCCTAGTCACCGAACTCCTGACCATTCATCAGGGAAATTATGTTATTCGTGCGCTAGTTCAGCTAGGAGGAACGACCCTCGCTACTGGCATGGCAACGGCTTCCGATATCGAGCAGGCTGAAGATCGGGCTAAAGTGCGGGCGCTAGAAACGTTGGGACTTGGAACCCCCACAACGCTTACCTCTCATCTTTCATCCCAATCGTTAAGTTATCCATTGCCAGACCTATTAGTAGGAGACTACGCAAACTCTACCGAGATTGCCTCCTCCTCCCCCCCCTCGCGATCGGCTCTCCTCACCGATCCCACTGTCGCTTCATCACTTTTGAACATTCCAGAATCGCCCGAAATCCTTGCGGAGCAGCCAGATCCTAGTCCACCGTTCAACCAATCGTCTACTTTCACTGACTTTAGCCACTACTCAAACTCTATTCAGAGTGAAACAAGCGAAACAAGTGACTTACAGCCTATGGAAACGGAAATGCATCCGCCCGACATAGACTTGACGACTATTACACCTTCGTTATCCTTAGATACGGCGGAACCTGAGCCAGATTTACCGCCTTTGAATGACTATTCCAGCCCTCCCACAACTCCTCCAACAAAAACTAATACACCTAGTAAGGAAAAATCTACCAAGCGCAAAACCGACGCTTCAGAAAAATCAGGTGCCTCTTCAGCAGGAGACGATCGCTCCGGTGAAATCGCCAGAATCACTGTCGAAATGAAGCGCCTTAGCTGGACAACTGAGCAAGGACGAAACTACTTGAAGCGAACCTATGGGAAGCGATCGCGCCAAGAACTTAGCGACGATGAACTTATAGATTTTCTTCGCTATCTGGAATCTCAACCTTCACCGTCACAATCTCTATTCTGATAGACCCATAACTCATGGAAGGGCGAACAGATGTTCGCCCCTATGACAAGGGATTAACTCACGGCTGCTGCAACCGGACGACTCCCAACTGCTCGACGATCGATCACCTGATCAATCAAGCCATATTCCATCGCTTCATGAGCAGACATATAGAAATCGCGTTCAGTATCTTGCTCAATGCGATCGAGCGGTTGACCCGTGTGATCGGCAATCGCAGTATTAAGTTGCTTTTTCAGATAAAGAATTTCCTTCGCCTGAATTTCAATATCTGTTGCCTGTCCCTGAGCGCCACCTAACGGTTGGTGAATCATGATTCGAGAGTGGGGAAGGCTCATACGCTTTCCTTTCGCTCCAGCACTGAGCAGAAACGCACCCATACTTGCGGCTAACCCAAAGCAAATTGTGCAAACATCAGGACGAATGTGATTCATCGTGTCAAAAATGCCCAATCCTGCCATCACAGAGCCGCCCGGTGAATTGATGTAGAGGTAGATATCTTTTTCCGGGTCTTCAGCTTCTAAAAATAGCATCTGAGCCACGATCGTATTGGCGATGTCAGCATCAACTTGCTGTCCCAGAAAAACAATTCGCTCTCGCAGTAACCGAGAGTAAATGTCAAAGGCGCGTTCGCCACGACCAGACTGTTCAATAACGGTAGGAATCATGCCGACTTCTTCACCTATTTTTCCACTATTTTAGCGAGTCGCTGGTGTTGTAACTCTAGCCGCCTGTTTACGGATTACCGGACTGATCCACTTCAGAGGATTCAAGACGTAAGTTCGCTAGAAACGCCTGTAGCCTCATGCGATGAATATAGGGCCACCCTCCACCCAGTTCGATATCCCGGAGCAAACTGTAGAGAGCCTGACGGTTATCAGGCAGAGAGTCTTGAAACAGTCCATCCCGGATCTCTTGATGGATCGCTTCTAGCAAACGCAGCACTGCCAAGATTTCTAGGCTCTGTCCTTTATATTGATGAGCAGTCGTCCGAACCAGAGCGGCGATCGTATCCAAACTCACCTTCAACTCAACCGATTGAACTACACCTCTACCATCGTTTTCACCCATGCCTGCCCCCAATCGTATTCTCACCCCTGCATTCCTCCAGCGATCGCCCAAAAATTAGCGAATGAAACTTGCTCAATAACTCTACAAATGCCAAAGCTGCGATTGCGAACCCTGTTTGAACAGATCACCGTCGAAACTGGTTTTAACGCAAATTCACAGAGTTCTGCAACTTAACTCTTCAGAATCTTCTACAAAGTTAAATTCTCCTCACCTTCCCCACCCTACACCTCATCCCAATATTTCGTAGGAGAAAGGCAACAAGGTCTTGTAAAATTCAGTATGGAATCATAGTCAAGTCATTCCTGGCTTTAGCTTTTAGGTAAGGTCAACTTACCCAATACATTTTGTTGTTTATCCAAGCCAGGGTTTGGCTTTATAAGAACACACTGGTAGGGTTTTCACATTAGATATTAGAGGACGACCATGAGGTATCGCGCTTTAATTGCCGCATTCCTAGCTATTTGTCTAGGTCTGCTCACCGCTTGTAGTGACTCAACACCAACCACAACGGCTGCACTCACCTATGAGCAGATTCGTGGAACGGGCATCGCTAACACCTGTCCCAAAATTGACGAAATCCGTCGTGGTTCCATTCCGCTTGATAAGAATCAGCCTTATGTCATTACTGGACTCTGTTTAGAGCCAACGAATTTTTTTGTGAAGGGAGAACCAACGAGTAAGCGCCAAGAAGCAACGTTCGTTGCAGGTAAACTACTGACTCGATTGACCTCTTCGATCGATCAAGTGAGTGGTCAACTCAAGCTTGAATCCGATGGTAGCCTGACATTCGTTGAACAAGATGGATTTGACTTCCAAGCCATCACTGTCCAATTGCCTGGGGGTGAAAGGTATCCCTTCCTCTTCACCGTCAAAGACCTTGTTGCTAGAACTCAACCCGGATTTGAGGGGATTAACACCTCCACGGATTTTGTTGGGGAGTTCAAAGTTCCCTCCTACCGTACCTCCAACTTCCTTGATCCCAAAGGTCGCGGGTTAACGGCAGGTTATGACAATGCGGTTGCGCTTCCCTCCCGTGCTGACGATGAAGAATTGGTTCGGGAAAACGTCAAGAGCTTTGATACGGGTCATGGTGAAATTTCGCTCCAGGTTGCCCGAATCAACGCTGCAACAGGTGAAATCGCAGGTACGTTTGAGAGCATTCAACCTTCGGATACAGATATGGGCGGGAAAGAGCCTGTTGATGTGAAAATTCAAGGATTATTCTACGGTCGGGTTGAGCCTGCTCAGGTCTAATCGATCGCTCCAATCGCCATAACCGCCATAACAAAGTCTGAAGTGTTTCTATAAAGTTTTTGTCAAGGGAGGGGTTTTGCCCCTCCTTTTTTGCTCTGTATAAAACCAAAGCTTTATATAATCATTTGAACACGATCGCATTCCGGGAAAAACAAATTTAGGTGCCCGTGGAATCCATGACTGAAAAATAGGTAGTCACAATCTTTAAAACCCTCATGTACTCTCCGTTTAGCTACTTAACTCAACGTAGAATTAAGCCTCGCTTCCGGGGGGCAAAAGCCGCTTGGTTGGAGGTTCCGTGAAAATGCAGTTGTTGCAGATTGGCGCAAACGAATACGTTTATCTTGCAAGGATGATTTCCAATTCTATCCTCGTTCAGGATGTGCCAGATACCACCGCAAGTTCTGGGGATGCCCTGACGCAGCAAACTTGGTGAATTGTTCCGTTACATATCCCTAAACCTGGATTCGTCATGTTTATTTCTGTTGCCAACGAACTTAAAAGTGAAAGCTTGCAACTGCTGCGCGAGTATCACAAATCTCCTTCTGCTGCGCTCCGTAATCGACTCGTTGAGCTTAATTATGGCTTGGTCAGAAAAGAAGCCCATCACTGGGTTAATCAATGTACCGAAAGCTATGAAGATCTGCTGCAAGTTGGCAGCATGGGGTTAATTCGAGCGATCGAACGATTTGATGTTTCCAAAGGACACGCCTTTAGTTCATTTGCCATTCCCTACATTCGTGGTGAAATTCAGCATTACTTAAGAGACAAAGGCTCTGCGGTGCGAATTCCCCGTCGTTGGCAAGCTCTACAACACCAAGCTGCAAATGTGACCCGTGACCTACAAGCGCAACTGAATCGACAGCCTACGGATGCAGAAGTCGCGAATGCTTTAGATATCTCTATTGCCGAATGGCAAGAAATTAGGTTGGCTTATCGGAATCGTGCCCCTCTCAGTTTAGATGCCCCTATGCGAGATGAAGAGGAAGGGTCAACCTCCTTGGGCGATCTGGTTCCAGATACTCAGTATCACAGTTTCCAGTTGGCGCAGGAAGATCAAATTCGCTTACAGCAGGCGCTCATACAGTTGGAAAAACGGACTCGCGAAGTCCTAGAGTTTGTCTTCCTGTATGACTTGACTCAGAAAGAAACGGCTGAGCGATTAGGGATTAGTGCTGTCACTGTGTCTCGTCGAGTCAAGCGCGGGTTGAAACTGTTGAAAAAACTGATGACTGGGGCTGTAAGCTAATTTTGATCGTGTAGGCAAAATGCTTGCCCCACAGTTTACCACCCAAAATCGATCCGTAGATTACGATCGCAGTATGACTTTCTGATCGGGGTAGCCTTCTCATGTCTACCCCATGTTGCTTTGAAAAGAATTCTAAGGAACCTATTTAGAAAACTTTATATCGATAGGATTCCGTGCTATACCTAACCCGAACCCTGTTGGAGTTGCCTTGATGTCTGAGCCTGTTACATTGCGCGATCGCTACCTTGTCCTCATTGATCAAATTGTCCAAATGACTCTCAAGGGGCAAATTCGCTCTAAAGAGCAGGTCTATCAAATGCTGATGGAAGCTGTCAGTCCAGGGACAGGAGAGATTTTTGAGCGGTGTTTGGGCGATCGCCTAGTTGCTACCCAGCGTCAAACAGAAACCCAAATGGATGAACTAAAGCACGCAAAAGCCACTCGCGGTTTACGTGCCCTTCAGACGATCCAGGGCGAGTGGGAGCGATGGCAGACGCAAAATCAAGCTACGGAAGCATTGGATAGTGTCGCGCAGCAAATTATTAGAGGGGAAGGCGATCGCTTAAGTACGTTCCTGCGAATCACTGACCCCAACCGCGATAAAGCCCTCAGCTTGGCACAGTGGCAGCAATTAGCGAAAAAGCTCCAGCAAGCTAGCATGGTCGATCCATCCCAAACGGAGATTCAGCAGCTAGCTCAGGGCATTCTTCAAGGGTTAGAATCCTGGAATCGTTTGGAAACTCATCTGGTCAGTTGGATTTATGACCAAAATCGCAGCCAATTGGGATTTGAAGGCATACCCGGACAACATGGACCTTGGGCACTGTGGGCGGCGCAAGTCAATAGTGCTGTACCTCGATCGCTATTTCAAACACTATCGCTGAATCAGTCGGTGGTGGAGTGGGCAAGACAGCAGAGTGCCCTCAGTTTGGCTGATTTGGTAGAACTGATCGGAATTCTGCGTTGCCTCCAGCAAGGCTTAGTCAATTGGTTTGACAAACTGGTTTACGACTCTAAAGTGGGAGCAAAACTGTCTATTTCTACGTTCATTGTGTTTTCGGTGATCTGGTCACAGTTAGCCAATGGATTCAGCCAGATCGTCACACCGTCGATACGAGACAGTTTTATGAATGCTGGCTTCCAGATGACGCTGCAAATTCTGCGGACTTTTGCACAACGAGAATACTTTCCACTCTACGGAGGAATTTTTGCCTCGTTCTCTGGCGGCTACCTCCGCGATGCCTTGAGCTATCTGGATGAACCACTACGGCAGGCAGAAGGAACGCAGGAAAAAGCTAGAATTCTCACGCTGCTAGGCTATTCAGTACGGGCAATGGGACAAGCCGATCGCTCAGATACCTTTCACCAAAAAGCCCTGGAGATCGCTCGTGTCGCAGGCGATACCCGATGTGAAGCGGCAAACCTGAATCATCTTAGCCGTACCTGTGTCATCCAAGCTAAATATGCTGAAGCGATTAATTACAGTCAACGGGCACTGATCTTGAGTCGGCAGACAGGCGATCGGCTGGGTGAAGCGAATGCGATTGCTAATCTGGGCTACAGCGAAGTGTTTCAGGCGCAACAATTAGAGCAAGCCGATCCAGATGTGTATGAAATGGCGATCGATCGACTCCAACAAGGGCTACAACTCTCGGAAAAATTGGGCGATCGGCAAAGTCAGGCGCTCTGTCTCAGCAGTTTAGGGATTGCCCACGTTGTGCTAGAGCAACCGCAGACAGCGATCGCCTACTTAGAAGGCGGAGTCCAAGCGGCACAGTTTTCTGGAGATGTCTATTTACAGGGATTGAATTTGGCGTATTTATCTGAGGCGCATCATCGGTTGCAGGAGCCAGCCAAAGCTATCTATGCCGGATGTTTAGGAATGTATCTGCTAGAGCAAATCGGTTCAGCCAGTTGGCGACAGCCTGCGGGTTTACTGATCGTTCTACGGGGGCAACTGGGAAACAACGAATTTCAGGAACTTCTCGTGCAGCAGAGGAGCGCGATCGTGACGGCGATTGGGGTTGATGGGTACGATCATTTGCCTCAACTGCTAAACCAATATCAACAGGGATAATTTGCAAATCTACAACTTTTGTCTAATTGGCGATCGTCCGATCACCGGGGTTGAACCAGTCGTGCCAGACACGGCGGCGGAATTGAACAAAGGGGGGGAGGCATATCATCTACATTGGAATAATGACCCGACGGAAAAGGCTGTTTGGCATTGCTAACTGTACAAACTATGCACATGGTTGTTGGTTTCACTAGGTAAAATCGACCCGAAGAGACGGAAGTTATTTTCTACGAAAGGGGTTTTGAACCGACTGAGCAAGCTCAAGAAGTTGCCGAACCTGTTCAGATGAATAAGCTTCAGATTTTTGTGTGCGGCACCAATTCATAAATGCCCTCACACTTTCCTCTGTTGCGGAATCTGGATCAGAACTACAAGCAGGAACTAAAAGCACAGGGCAAATTGTACACATCGCTTTTTCTCCTTGGGTCAATAAAGGGGCAGCCCTAGGAGGTTCCAGAGGAGCTTTATGAAACTCTAGCCGAGTCGATCGTTTACCTCTAGGGCTACCTTTGGGGGAGTTGATCAGCTATCAGCACCCCTTAAAGAAATTACGCAAACATTATCAATGAATTTTGTCAGAATTTCCTGACACTATTAAAGTTATGGGGTGAATGAGTCGATGGATGGGTCAGCCCATAGCGTCCCATTCATTCCCTCACCGACTCATCGACTCATCTACCTTGCAAAACTGACACGACAGAGTACTCGTTGGAGACTCACATTATCTTAAGGAACAATAAGACTGCTTCATAACTGACAAAACCTCAAGCGAAGAAATGTCAATCTAGGTAAGCTATTCGCTATGTAAGTTATTTCAGGCGCACGGTGAATTATGACGTTTTGTGAGTATAGACCGGGTCTGGAAGGGATTCCTGCCACACAATCCAGTATTAGCTTCGTGGATGGTCAGAATGGCATTCTGGAATACCGGGGCATTACCATTGAAGACCTGGCACAACACAGCACATTTTTGGAAACTTCTTACCTGTTGATTTGGGGCGGATTGCCCACAGAAGAAGAGCTAGCCGAATTTGAACATGAGATCCGCTACCATCGACGGCTGAAATATCGCATCCGCGATATGATGAAATGCTTTCCGGAGAGTGGACATCCAATGGATGCGCTCCAAGCCTGTGCGGCTGCCTTGGGGCTATTTTATTCTCGTCGAGCCTTAGATAATCCTATCTACATCCGAGATGCAGTAGTGCGGTTGCTGGCAAAAATTCCAACGATCGTTGCTGCATTCCAACTGATGCGGAAGGGAAACGACCCAATTCAGCCCCGTGACGATTTAGATTACGCGGCTAACTTCCTTTATATGCTGACTGAGCGAGAACCTGATCCCCTTGCGGCTCGTATCTTTGACATCTGTTTGCTGCTCCATGCTGAACATACCATCAATGCTTCTACCTTCTCCGCAATGGTGACAGCTTCTACGCTAACCGATCCCTACGGCGTCATTGCGTCTGCTGTGGGGACGTTGGCAGGTCCCTTACATGGTGGGGCGAATGAAGAAGTGATCATGATGCTGGAAGAGATCGGCTCCGTAGACAATGTGGAACCGTATCTAGAAAGTTGTTTGCAACGGAAGTCAAAAATTATGGGTTTTGGGCATCGTGTCTACAAGGTGAAAGATCCACGGGCGATCATCTTGCAGAATTTAGCAGAACAACTGTTTGAGAAATTTGGGCGAGATGAGTATTATGACATTGCGTTGGCGCTAGAAAAGGCAGTTTCCGATCGCCTCGGACATAAAGGAATTTACCCTAATGTAGATTTCTTTTCTGGGTTGGTTTACCGAAAGCTGGGCATTCCGACTGATTTGTTTACTCCAGTGTTTGCGATCGCCCGTACCGCAGGCTGGCTGGCTCACTGGAAAGAGCAATTGGGCGAAAACCGCATTTTCCGTCCCACTCAAATCTACACAGGTGCCCGAAACGCGCCTTATGTCTCTTTGGAGAAGCGTCACTCGGCACACGATGAGTCGCTACTAAACTTTGTGACGAGTTGAATCTTGAATTTTAAGAATGAGGACAGGATTACTCTAACCATGAAGACACAAAGGCATAAAGGCATAAAGACAGATGAAAACGAAATTTCTCACCTTGGTGTCTTAGTGTCTTGGTGGTTCTAGGAAACAACTTCAAACAAAGACAAGAGTTATTAGACCTCAAAATTTGTCGCTAGGGAACGGGTATTTCTGGCTGGATTTATGGAACTCTGAAGAAATAGGGAGTACACTCCGACGTTGTTCATGTGCATTCTGCCCATTTAGAAGCATTGAGAACTGTTTCGGAAATAGACCAGCAACACAATGAGTGAAATCCAAAAAGCTGAACAGATGTTTCGCTTCCTTGACCATATCCCAATCGGGGTATGTGTCTTGCGATCTGATTTTAGGGTGCTGTTTTGGAATCGTTGGTTGGAACACTGGACAAATATTCCCAGAAAGCAAATTCTAGGAACGTCGATCGCCGAGCATTTCCCTGACTTTAATAAACCAAACTATCAAGCCTGGTTGCAGCCAATTTTTACTGGAGAACAGCCTGAACAAGTTGCAGATGAATGGTTACAGCCGTTGCTCTCTCTTGAACCAGTTCAGCAGATGACAGTGACGAGTGTTCCCTCTGACGATAATGGATTTTATGGACTGATCTCAATTCAGGTTGCTGTTCAAGCGGCGAAAAGTGTTCAAACATTGGAGGGGGTTCAAGATCCGATCGCTGAGATCGCGTATCTTACAAGAGCATTACAAAACCAACAACGGTTGACGCAAACGATCGAAGCCGCTTTGCAGGAAAGTGAGGCAAAACTACAAAAACTGGCAGCAAATGTGCCAGGAATAATTTATCAATTGCGGTGGAAACCAAATGGATCGATTACCTTTCCCTTCGTTAGTTCGAGTTGTCGAGACATTTTTGGATTAGAGCCAGAGGCAATTCAGCAGCCCCGGATGCTTTTGGAAATTGTGCATCCAGACGATCGGCGTTCTCTCAAAAAATTACTGATCCTATCGGCTCGAACCCTAAAACCTTGGACTTGGGAAGGGCGAATTGTAATGCCTTCTAGTGAAATCAAATGGATTCAAGGAACGTCTTGTCCTGACTGCCAAGCCAACGGAGACATTCTTTGGGATGGGCTAATTATCAATATTACTAAGCGTAAACAAGCTGAGACTGTTTTGGAACAGCAACGGCAAGAATTGACGCTTAAAAATGCCGCATTGGAACAAGCTCGTTGGCAAGCGGAAGCCTCAAATCAAGCTAAAAGTGACTTCCTCGCCACGATGAGTCACGAGATCCGCACTCCGATGAATGCAGTGATTGGGATGACTGAGCTTCTACTTGACACGCCCCTCAATTGTCAACAGCAGGATTTTGTGGAAACCATCCGCACAAGTGGCGAATCGCTCTTGACGATCATCAATGATATTCTCGACTTCTCCAAGATCGAGTCTGGCAAGATGGATTTGGAGATGAAGCCATTGAATGTGCGATCGTGTATTGAAGGTGTCCTCGATCTATTGGCTTCCAAAGCGGCTGAAAAAAGACTGGAACTAGCCTACTTGCTCGATTCACAAGTTCCTCACCAAATCCTGGGAGATGTCACTCGCTTACGCCAAATTCTCGTGAATTTAGTCGGAAATGCGGTCAAATTCACCGAAACTGGAGAAGTCACTGTTTCCGTGATCGCTCGTGAGCTTCGAGAGGAAATCACTCCTTCCTCCCTCACTCCCTGCTCCTATGCCATCCGCTTCGCCGTCAAAGATACGGGGATCGGGATTCCGTCCGATCGCCTCAATCGTCTGTTCCAACCATTTAGTCAGGTAGACTCATCGATCAATCGGCAGTATGGTGGCACGGGTTTAGGACTGGTCATCAGCCAACGATTGAGTGAAATGATGGGCGGAAGAATCTGGGTTGATAGCGAAGTCGGGCGAGGTTCGACGTTTTATTTTTCGATGGTTGCCAAAGCCGTCGAAGAAGTGCCTAGTTTGCCTTGGCAGGGACAATCCTTCATGGGTAAGCGGCTGTTGCTCGTGGAAGATAACACTATCAGTCAACAGAATTTAACGTTACAGGCGCAAGCATGGGGGATGAGGGTGCAGGCAGTTACTTCTGGTGCAGAAGCCTTCGATCGCCTACACCAAGAGTCGTTTGATCTCGCTATTCTCGATAGCTATCTACCCGATATGCAAGGTCTGATGTTAGCAAGTGCCATTCGCCAACATCCGGAAAACCAGACTCTACCGTTGATTCTCCTGACTACGATCAATCAAACTAATCAGGTGACAGTGGAAAACCAAGCCATGCAGTCTGGTGAGATTCAATTCTTGAATAAGCCAGTCAAGCAATCGCAGTTCTACAATGCTTTAGTCAATCTATTTGCCAAACAGCCAATTACCACACTTTCTCCGGCTCAGGCCACTCCAGACGTGAAGCTAGCTGAACAACTACCTCTGCGAATTTTGGTGGCTGAAGATAACCGAGTTAACCAAAAAGTGATCCTTCGTCTGCTAGAACGAATGGGATATGCTGCTGACGTGGTGACAAACGGGTTAGAAGCCTTAAATGCCCTCGCTTGTCAGCCCTACGATGTGGTGTTGATGGATGTACAAATGCCCGAAATGGATGGACTGACTGCTACTCAGTACATCCATCAAATCTATCCAACCTCTCGTCCCCGGATTATTGCCGTGACTGCAAGTGCAATGGAGGGCGATCGAGAAGATTGTCTTCGTGCAGGTGTGGATGATTACCTCAGCAAACCTATCCGCCCCGATAGCTTGTATCAGGTGTTAAGCCGATGTCAATTGGGAAGGATGAAGGATGAGGATGAACGGGTACAGTTGTAAAGTGGGTTTACTGTCATGATTTGGCAGCATATAATGCGGCTCCCAGCAATCCGACTTCTTGATTGAGGATGACATGAACTGGAACCCGTTCCATGAGACGGCTCATTCGCCCTTTATCTGTCATTGATTTAATAAAAATCCCCGATTTCATGAGCGGGAGGTTTTTAGCCGCAATGCCACCTGCAATATACAATCCGCCGTAGGGTAGAAGTTTGAGGGCAAGATTTCCGGCTTCCGCGCCATACAGATCAACGAAAAGGCGCATGGTTTCTTCGCACAATCGATCGCGTCCCTCGGCGGCGGCTCTCCCAATCACGGCGGCAGGATCAACGGTTTTTTCACTCATGCCTGCTTCACGTTCCCAAGTACGGATGGCTTCAGCGATATCTGGTGATTCGGTGCTGCATTGGCGATCGCGCAAAAATTGGTAAATCGCGACAATACCCATGCCCGATACGACTCGTTCGACAGAAATCCGAGACAGATTGAGTTTATCTCGCAGGTATTTGAGCAACTGAAACTCTAGCTCATTGCGAGGGGCAAAATCAGTGTGCCCCCCCTCAGAGGGATAAATGTGATAGCCATCACTATATCGGATCAGGAAACCTTGCCCTAAACCGGTACCCGCCCCAATTACGGCGATCGGCGCATTTGGTTGATATTCGCCTTCCTGTAAGGTGTCAATATCGGATCGCTCTAGTCCAGCAATCCCATAACCAACGGCTGCAAAATCATTAATCAGTTGAATATGGGAGATAGTCAAGTCTTGCTGGAGCCGTTCTCCATCTAGCAACCAAGAGAGGTTTGTCAAATTTGAAGTGTTGTTCACGATCGGACCAGCGATGGAGAAACACGCCTTTTCAGGGGCAGGTGTAGTGCCGATCGCCATTTTCGCTTCTGCCAAAAACATCCGCACCATCGGCACAAGGTCAGGAAACTCTGCGCTGATGTAGCGTTGCTCATGCAATAGCTTCAGTTTTATTCCGGTTTCAGTTTCCTGTGGCTCCGCCAAAAGTAAGATAGTTTTGGTTCCGCCCGTATCTCCTGCCAATATTTGCGTCATATCTCCAAGCACACAATCAACGATGGACTATCTGTTACCTAGTCTGATGCAAGTATCCTGACACGCCCAGTTCGTGTTCAGATTGCAAATATTTTTAGCAATTATTTGACTATTCTTTAAGAAAGTTGAACAATTCAATGTCATTAATCTTTACGCGCTCAGTTCAAACCATTCAGCATAGTCTGGTTGTTTCTTGCCAAGCACCCGTTGATTCGCCATTACATGATCCGATCGTGATTGCCGCGATCGCTCAAGCCTCTGTCAATCAGGGTGCAGTGGGTGTGCGGATTGATACACCCGCCCACATCCAAGCCGTGCGTCAGCGAATCAATGTGCCCATTATCGGACTTTGGAAACAGCAAACTCCTGGCTTTGAAGTTTATATCACACCCCAGTTTGAACACGCCAAAGCCATCGCAGAGGCAGGTGCAGACATCATTGCGATCGATGCTACACTGCGCGATCGTCCGGGGGGGAAACGATGCCCCTTTTGATTGAAAGAATTCACACCGAACTGGGAAAACCCGTGATGGCAGATGTGGATACGCTGGAAGCGCGATCGCGTCTGCTGAAGCAGGTGTAGATCTCATCGGAACCACCCTTTACGGCTACACTGCCCAAACTCACCACTGCACCCCGCCTGGTTTCGAGCTACTGGCACAACTCGTGGAAACTCTCAAAGTTCCAGTGATTTGCGAAGGTGGAATTGCTTCTCCCCAAATGGCACAACAGGCACTAGAAAAAGGGGCTTACGCGATCGTAGTTGGTACGGCGATTACAGGAATTGATGCTCAGGTGAAAACTTACTGTGCTGCACTCAAGAACCATCACTAACATTTTCTGGAGCTTATCTAAACGCGATGTGCAACTTTAGGACTACAAGCCTTGATTTCTGGTGAGGTAGGCCTCTTGCCTGCCGCGATCTGGACGGGCGAGACGCCCATCCCACAGGAGGTGTAAACAAGTTACACATGGGGTTATCTAATTAATTCGCGATCCTAAGCCTCATACTCTTGACCTGAAGCTTCTTCCTCTGCCAAAGCATCCACCCAATGCTCAATTCCTCGCAATACAACCACTAGCAGACCCAACATACAAGCCGAGTAGAGATCGCCGCCCCAGCCATCATGCAGCCAATGAAATGCGGATTCTTGCCCTGTGCCGTGAAAGTAGGTCAAGATGGTATTGCGAACAATATTTGCCACAATGCTGATTGCGATGATGCTGGTATAGAAGAACATCGTCTTTGTTCTAGATCTCCAGGCTCCTGTCCAGTAGAGCAGCATCAATCCGACATAAAGGCTAGTGAATAGCATCTTCAGTCCGGCGCAATAGGGGGCAACTTCAACGATCCGATCGTTCACGAACAGATAAATTTGCTCGACTCGCACATCCATTCCCAGTTGCAACAAAATAAATCCAGCAGTTCCAGCTATGAATTGTTGCAGAGGTAAGGTGTAGGGAGCCAGCAAATAGGGGATTTCATTTGGGATTGAAAGCAGCACTAATAGAAGCGGAAATCCTTGGAGTCTCAACCCTGGTAATCCTTTAAGCCATAGACATATACTCGCCAAAATGATTGGTAGAGAAAGATTGATTAGATCGGTCAGGTTGCCAAGGTAGAAGAACGTGCCTAAAAACAGCAGGAAGAGTCCGGCGATCGCTTCCCCTCCCTGCACAGTATTTGATAATTGTTGCCAACAGTGACGATTACTCCAGCCCAAATACGCCGCAAACGGCAGACCGATTAACCCATGACTAAAATACTCGTGTTCGATGCTGATGCTTTTGTTCAACCAGCCATTGACCCAATGCACGAACAATGGAGTGTAAAGGATTAGCAGTAAACCAAACCCGGTAATCTTTGGTAAGTCACGCTTAGAAAAAGATAGCTTATGGATTGGCATCGTCTTATTTTGCGAACCCTACTGAAGTCCCATTTGGGGTGCTAATTGTAGGATTCCCGGAAATGCGATCGATGCAACAGGATTCATCCGCTAAGCTGAAGCAACCTGCGGTTGGTATGTCGATCGATTTGAACCAAATGCTGAGGTCACTTGTTGCTTAATCGCCATCACAACGTGGTGAATTTGCTCATCGCTAAGACCTGGAAACATCGGCAGTGACAGAATTTCCTGACAGAGTGCTTCTGCATGAGGAAAATCGCCTACTCGATAGCCGAGATGTTGGAATGCAGGCTGAAGGTGACAGGGAACCGGATAGTGAATTCCCGTTTGAATCCCTAGATCCGTCAATTGAGTTTGCAGAGTTTGGCGATCGATCGGGCAGATATCTGTGATCCGAATCACGTATAGGTGATAGACATGACCCCTGCCGCAGTGATTTTCGAGCGGGAAAACACCATAGTCTGCTAAAGGTTCCAGCAGAGCCTCATAGTGCTGGGCGGCTCGGTTGCGATCGGCGTTCCAGCTTGCCAGATGGGGGAGTTTGGTATTGAGAATTGCCGCCTGTAATGTATCCAAACGACTGTTAGTGCCAGAGTCCGTGTGGAAGTATTTCTGAGGCGAACCATAGTTGCGAATCGATCGCACCGTTTGCGCCACAATTTCTTCTCGCGTTACCACGATGCCGCCATCCCCAAAGGCTCCCAAATTTTTGCTGGGATAGAAACTAAAGGCGGCGGCTGTCCCCACGGAACCGGCTCGATAGCCTTCTCGTTCAGCTAAGTGTGCTTGAGCCGCATCCTCGAAGATCAGCAAATTGTAGGTGCTGGCAAGATCGAACAGTTGACTCGGTGAAACCATTTGCCCATAGAGGTGAACTGGGAGAATGGCACGGGTACGAGGAGTGATGGCTCGTTCGGCAGCCGCTAAGTCAATTAATGCGGTTTGGGAGTCGCAATCAACTAAAATCGGGGTAGCACCCGATCGAATCACACCAATCAACGTTGCAATAAAGGTGTTTGTCGGTAGAATCACTTCATCGTCTGCCCCAACACCACAGGCTTGCAGTCCTAGAGCTAGTGCATCAGTACCACTGGCAACACCAATACCGTAGTCTACTTCGCAAGCTTGAGCAAAGGCAATCTCGAACTCTGCTAGCGCCTGCCCTAAAATAAAGTCCCCCCGACGAATGACAGCCTGAATTGCCTGATCTAACTGGGATTGGATAGGCTGATGCTGAAACCTGAAATCAACAAATGGGATGCTTGAAATAGAAGTATTCATAGCTAAAAAAGCTTTTGCAGAGAATGATGAAGGCTAATGAAGGCTGAGGGGGCTACTACTGTTATGGTGGATCTTCTGTGATCTTGGATACTGCGAGATGGTGAAGAGTCTGTGAAGGAATTTTGGTGTTGATGAATATAATTATGAATTGCTCTCTTAAAGGTCATAGTTTGATCCTGTTTAGGCTGTTTGTAATGACGTGGCACCTCAGATCTTCGACTCGAATCAGCAACTCACTGCTTGCGCTGCGGGGCTTGCCAAACAAGTCAAAAATGTCGGTTTGCTTGCCCATATGCACTACGCAGACTAACTCATCAACTCCTTGTGCGGCTGCCATTAATGTATCGAGTTTAACCTAAGTAATACTGAACTATCTCATTTGGATTAATTCAATCTCCTATTAAAAAATTGGGATCTTAATCCAAATCAACAGATTCGATTTGCTTAGAAAGAATTTAGAATCCTTGCTTATAATCTGTACAGGAATCTTTTTATTCCTAAACTTTCGGTCAATAGAAGTTATCAATGATTCATTTTAGTGATGCCGCGTATACTTGTTATCGATGATGATCCTGCTATTTCGGAGTTGGTGGCTGTCAACCTTGAAATGGCTGGATATGATGTAAGCCAAGCGCCAGACGGCGTGAAGGGTCAGGCACTTGCCCTGCAATTGATACCCGACCTGATTATGTTGGATTTAATGCTGCCCAAGGTGGATGGGTTCACAGTCTGTCAACGGCTTAGACGAGACGATCGCACGGCTGATATCCCCGTTTTGATGGTGACAGCCCTTGGTCAAACTCAAGATAAGGTGGAAGGTTTCAATGCTGGGGCAGATGATTATTTGACTAAACCGTTTGAAATTGAAGAAATGCTGGCACGGGTTCGGGCATTGCTTCGCCGCACCGATCGCATTCCCCAAGCTGCCAAGCACACGGAGATTCTTAACTATGGTCCATTAACGCTCGTTCCTGAACGACTCGAAGCCATCTGGTTTGACCAGACTGTCAAACTAACGCATCTAGAGTTTGAATTACTTCACTGTTTGCTCCAGCGTCACGGTCAAACGGTTTCTCCGAGCGAGATCCTTAAAGAGGTTTGGGGCTATGATCCAAACGATGATATCGAAACGATTCGAGTCCATGTCCGCCACTTGAGGACTAAACTGGAGCCTGATCCCCGTCACCCTCGCTACATCAAAACAGTGTATGGCGCGGGATACTGTCTGGAGCTACCCGCAGTGGCTCAGTCAGACGACGAGGTGAATGGCTCATCATCGGATTAACGGACGACCTGTAGGGTATCGGCAGGAAGGCGATCGCCAGTCTGCCTGTGAAACCAATGAATAGATTCAGGTGGGAATGCTAGGGCAATTTCTTCCTCTCTCCAAGGCTGATCCGCAGGCAACAGTGTCCGAACTGTAATATTGTTTGCTCCCTTCACTCGAACGCTGAGCAGATCACTCATGCCCAAATTTTCCATCAATACCACTCTACCCTGTATAGAGTATGTGTCTTCAGGGTTAGCCAGTCGGACATGCTCTGGACGAATTCCTAATGTAATTTCAGGTGGCGGGACAAACCCCTTGGGCAACGGGATTCTGGAATCGCCCAGAATTGTAAACTTCTCTTCACAGGTAAGTTCTAGTAAATTCATCTGCGGACTGCCAATAAATCCGGCTACAAAGCGATTTGCCGGATGAGTATAAATGCGTCGGGGTGGATCTAGCTGCTGGAGATCGCCATTATTGAGGACAGCAACTTTACTAGAAAGCGTCATTGCCTCCGTCTGGTCATGTGTCACATAGACTACAGGCGTATTCTGCGCCTCAAAAATCTCCTTCAGTTCTGCCCGAACTTGCTCTCTCAGCAGCGCATCCAAGTTACTCAACGGTTCATCCAGCAAAAATACATCCGGTTGCCGCACCAATGCCCGACCCAATGCCACACGCTGCCGTTGCCCACCCGAAAGTTGTCCGGGCTTACGCTGCATCAACGGATCTAACCCCAAAAAATGGCTCACTTCCTCAATTCGCTGTCGAATATCTTCTGATGACATTTTGCGAAGTTTAAGCCCGGATGCCATGTTGTCATAGACGCTCATATGCGGATAAAGGGCATAGCTCTGAAACACCATCGCAATGTTGCGATCGCCCGGAGACTTGTGAGTTACATCTTGCTCCCCAATCCGAATCGCGCCACGAGTCGGTTGCTCTAGACCAGCAATCAACCGCAGTGTCGTAGACTTACCACATCCAGACGGACCCAACAGCGTCAGAAATTCACCATCATTCACACTCAGGCTCAAGTCCTTTACCGGGATCACTTTAGGTGTATAGGTTTTATTTAAATGAATTAATTCAAGTTTTGCCATAGTTTTTCAGGGGGTAGGAGTAATAGAGATTGAGTTTTGAGTTTTAAGTTTTAAGTTAAAGCATTCAACTTAAAATGTTGCTGAACGCTGGTATGAAATGCAAACTTTGTCCTCACCCTAGCCCTCTTCCAAGAGGCTGCCGCGTATAAATTAAGTTTTCTAGCTTCCCCTTGAGTCTGTCTCGCCCTCTTGATCCCCCTATCTTGGGGAACTTCCGAGCCACTTCTCCCTCACTTCATGGGGTATTCCTATCAACCGGGAGCCGCATAACGCAACTCGATCGCAACAGTTTTGACTCTCAAAGTCCCCCCGAATTGGAGGATTTAGGGGGCGAGAAGCGGTTTGTCCAGAAAGACTGGTAGCTCAAGGGGCGAGGGAACAAGAATTCTGGCCCCCTTCTACCTAAAGAGAAGAGTTGGGGTGAAGGTAATTCATACTTAATATTCAGCAGCACCCAATTCAAAACTTAAACCTCTCTAACCCTTCACTGCTCCAGAAGTCAGTCCTTGGACAATCCGGCGTTGGAAGAGGAGGACTAGAATCACAAGGGGGATTGTACCAATTACGGTAGCGGCGGCTTGAGCACCGTAGGGAATCTCGAAGATGCTGCTGCCGCTCAGTTGGGCGACGGCAACAGGAATCGTCTTCATGGATTCGCGAGTAATAAAGGTGAGGGCAAAAAGAAATTCGTTCCAGGCGGCAATAAAAGTCAGGATGCCAGTGGTGGCAAGGGCTGGAATGGTCATCGGCAGTAGGATTTGTAGTAGCATTTGCCAAGTGCTGTAGCCGTCTACTTTGGCAGAATCTTCTAGGTCACGCGGTAGCTGTTGGAAAAAAGTTCGCATCACCAAGATGGTCAGGGGGACATTCATGGCGGTATAGGGGATGATTAGAGCTAAGTAATTGTTGGCGAGTCCAAATGTGCGAACCAGTTCTAGTAGCCCCAAAAATAGCAGAATGTAAGGGAAAAGAGTGACAATCAGGACGATCGCCAAAATGACTCGTTCCCCCGGTAATCGCGATCGTGCTAAGGCATAAGCGGCTGGAGTTCCGATCGCCAAACACAACAGCGTCGAAGTCACCGCTACAAACATACTGTTGAGCATATAGTTGAAAAAAGGGCGACGGCTGAAAATTTCGATATAGTGCTGGAGCGTAAATTGTTGGGGAAAATAAACGTTGGGAACGGCTGAGATATCGGCATTCGTTTTGATTGAAGTGAGCAGTTGCCAGAGAACAGGCGCAAAGCTAAAGAGGATAATCAAGACAACTGCCGTCCACAACACGATTTTTTGCATGGAAAAATGGCGATCGGCAGGTTTCGCCTTTGGGTTGACAGGCATTTGTATTGTCGTCATTGATTCATTCCTCCAGTAACGGTGCGAAGTTTCGAGAGTGCAAGAGCCGCGATCGCCACCACTAGAATCAGCACCAGAAATGTGATCACAACCAACGCTGCCCCATAGCCAAAGTCGAGATAGCGCATGACGGTGGCATAGATATAGAGCGAGACGGTTTCAGTTGCGCCACCCGGACCACCACCTGTCATCACCTGGATTAAGTCGAAGATGCCGAATGCTTGAGCAAATCGGAACAGCGTCGCGATCAAAATCTGGGGCATTAAGAGTGGCAGTGTGATTTGGCGGAAGCTTTGCCAGGAAGAGGCTCCGTCGATCGAGTGTGCTTCATACAGGTCGTTTGGGATTGATTGCAGTCCGGCGAGCAGCAAGATTGCAATAAAAGAAGTGGTTTTCCAAACGTCGGCGGCAATCACTGCCATCATTGCTAAATTAGGCTGACCTAACCAATTCACACCCGATTCAACAATGCCGAGACGTAACAAAATATCATTCCAAAGCCCAAACTGATCATTAAAAATCCATGCCCAAGTAGCCGCGATGAGAGCAGTTGGCAATGCCCAAGGAATGATCGCAATGGTTCGCACCGATCCACGTCCTCGAAACGCCTGATTTAACACCAAAGCAATGCCCATCCCTAAAATCAGTTCCAGGATCAGAGATGAAATGGTAAACACCATTGTGTTGCTCATTGTCTGCCAAAACCGACCATCCTGCATCATCCGTCCGTAGTTATCCAGCCCGGAAAATACAGGTTCTAATCGAGTGCCCAGGTTTTGTGTGAACAGGCTGAACCAGACCGATCGAGCGATCGGATAAGCATAAACGAGTACCAGAGTCAGCAGGGCTGGAGCTAACAATATCCAACCCGTTCGCCGTTCTCGCGATCGAATGGTGTCAGTCATGCGTGAATAAGTTCCTCCTTATGCAGCAGAATTTCGATCTAGGAGTCTGCGAGTCTCTTTAGCAGCGGATTGCATCGCTCGTTCGGTGCTAGTGCGATTAGTCAATGCGGCGCTGAGATAACGTTGCAAAATGTCGGAGGCTTGAGCATATTGAGCGACGGGAGGACGCAGAACGCCTTTCTCGACGATTTCTAGCAAACTGGGGTAATAGCCGTATTGGGCAACAATGTCTGGATCGGTGTAGAGCGATCGGCGGGTTGGAAGGTAGCCATTCTCTAGAGCCAACAGTTTTTGACCTTCAGCACTGGCGAAGAACTGCACCACTTTCAAGGCTGCCTCTGGATGAGGACTCGTTTTGGAGATGCCCAGCCCCCATCCACCTAAACAATTTGCGCTGCTTTCTCCAGGCGCATGAACCATTGGCTTAATATCAAATAGGACTTACGCATTGACAGGAATGCGTAAGTGTGGTGAGTTTAGGTTAGTCCCCTCAGCGGTATCCGGTTGTGAGAGAATCATCAAAGCCCTCAACTGCCCAGTGTAACTGCAATCTTTA